>JAZRPF010000009.1:0-10980 GCA_045649045.1 Eubacteriales bacterium | reverse complement strand
AGGGCTGCCTTTCGATACCCGGTCAGGCGGGGATAACCAAGCGCCCTATGCACGTTACTGTAAGAGCGCTCGACCGCAACGGTCAGACCTTTGACGTCACGGGCTCGGGACTTAAAGCGAGAGCCTTTTGCCACGAGATTGACCATCTTGACGGAAAGCTTTTTATTGACAAATTGGTTTGAACGAAAAAGGAGTGGGGCTATCAAAGCCTTCGTTCTACCGTGGAGAAATTCAAACGACCGAACAAAAGAGAAAAATCATTGTAAACCAGAGTTTACGATGATTTTTCTCTTTTGCAGCTTTTTAAAAAGGTGCGGTATTGTGCTGCTTTGGAAGAATATGTACGGTAAATATTTGGTTATATGACAAAAAGCAGTGTGGCTTTTATGCCACACTGCTTTTTGCACAAAAACTTCGCTTTTGGACTTGCGATCTTGTTGAGCGGACAATCAGAGAAATCAGTCGTTGCGGCTCTGGTTCTGCTGATTACGGCTCTGGTTGTTCTGATTGTTCTGGTTGTTCTGATTGTTCTGGTTCTGCTGATTGCGGTTCTGGTTCTGGTTGTTCTGGTTGTTCTGGTTCTGCTGATTACGGTTCTGCTGTTCCATTTTCGAAACTTTCTCCCTGCCCGTAATTTCACAGTGAGGGTGCAGGGGACATCTCACCGTTCCGAAATAAATCGGACAATGAGAGTATGGCACGAAAGTTTGAATGTTATCCGCATTTTGCGAAAAAAGAAATGAAAAAAATCAACCAAAAACAAATCAGCATTTAGAGGGACGCGTGTCGAATGAGGGGTTGAATGCGTAAAAGTTGCGACTGTCCGTGCGTTCCTGTGCGATACGGAGAGCATCGCCGAAGCGCTGATAGTGGACAATTTCACGCTGACACAGGAACTTCAGGGGATCTCGTACATCGGGATCGTCGATCAGACGCAGAAGGTTGTCGTAGGTGACGCGCGCCTTTTGCTCTGCTGCCAGGTCTTCGTGAAGGTCGGCAAAGGTATCGCCCTTGACACCGATTGAGGCGGTTGTGAAGGGGAATCCTGATGCGGCTGTCGGGTAAGTGCCAACGGTATGGTCGACAAAATAGGCAGCAAAGGGAGAGTCGGCGATTTCTTCTTCACGCAGGTTGCGTGTGAGCTGATGCAGAATAGAGGAAATCATTTCGACATGTGCAAGCTCTTCCGTGCCGATATCTGTCAGAATACCGACAACCTCGTTGTAGGGCATAGAAAAGCGCTGGGAAAGATAGCGTGTTGAAGCGGCAAGCTCACCGTCGGGGCCGCCAAGCTGGCTGACGATAATCTGTGCGTAGCGCGGATTGGGGTTTTTAATTTTGACCGGATATTGTAAAGTTTTTTGATAAATCCACATGTTTATTTACACCTGCTTTCATATTCGGTCTGCCAAGGCCATGACTCTGTGGACCAAAGCCATACATCGCGCTCACGGTTTCCTGCGGCGGTGAGAGGGCCGACCATCTTTTCATATTTGGCAGCGGCTTGTTCGCGTTCGCGCAGAGCGCGCTCAAAATAGGAAATCGCCGTGCGGTCACAAGGATGCGTGTCAAGATAAAGGTTGGTCTCGACAAGCACGAAATCCAAGCGACGAATGAGCGTTAAAAGGCGCTCTGCGTCGGCGCTGTTATAGGCGGCATTGTGATTTTTTTCCATGCAGTCGCTTGTGCCGCACCCCTTTCTTTGAGAACCTTGATTGGAAATTGAACGGGAATTTGCAGTCATGGAATGCCGATGGCATCCACAGTCGCGGGAAGAACGGTTATAGCTTGATTTCATAGCTTACGGCAGCCTCCTTTCATGCCTGAATTGGACATATTTTCCATAGGCATATAAAGACTGCGAAAGAGCGTGCCATGTGCAAGTGCATCCTCGCAGGTATCATAGAGGTCGTCAAATTTCTGAAAAGGAGAATAGACCATAGCGAGTGAAGCATATTCGCCGTCAGGACATAAGCTCATACGCGTATTGCAATGACCGCTATTTTGCTGTGCGTTTGTTCTGCCGCCGCGGCAGGATGGCGGTGTGGGAAGAGGATTTTCGTCAAGCTCGGTTCCCATCAGCTCGCGCAAAATAGAATCGATGCCGTCCACGCGGTCGCGGGGCGTCATTGTCTCGTCAAAAGAATTCATGAATGTGTGCCTTTCTTTATGATAATGCGAGCGATTGCCCGCATTATCAGCATATGCCAGGGGAGCGTAGAATGTCCGTGTATGTTTTAGCGAAAAAGGGGTATATTATCTGTGATTCCAAAAGAAAGGATACTTGCCATGAAAAAGAAACTCTATGCTACACTATCTATGTGCTTGCTCTTCCTTGTTGTGCTATCGCTGTCTATCACCGCTATCGGTAAAAATCAAGAAGCTCCCGACAGCTTTTCGGTCCTTGCATCAGCCGAGCCTATGATTAAGGGCGCACTTCGCGGCAGTGAAATCAATTTTTCGGTGACTGATTTTGCACAGGCACTTGGCACCTCGGATATTGACGCAATTACCGTGACGACATTACCTGACAGTCGGGACGGCATACTCAAGCTTTCCAATATGAAGGTAGGAGAGGGACAGACAATCCGTGCCGAATACCTGCATTTGTTACGCTTTATTCCTACAGATAAAGATGTAAGCGAGGCAAGCTTTGGCTTTACCTGCGGCGATTATGCAGGCGGTACGGTGATGACCTGCCAGATTCGCATAGCGGATACCTTGAACCGTGCGCCAAGCGTCAATCACGAAAAAACGACTGCACAGGTATTGACACGCGAGGAAATTTCGGTTTATGGCTCACTTGTTGCCAATGATCCGGAGCAGGATGAACTAACCTATATCATCACAAGCTATCCTCAAAACGGCAAGCTGACGCTTCAGGATATTCATAAGGGTGACTTTTGCTATACACCCAATGAGGATTATCGCGGCAATGACAGCTTCCGCTATGTCGTGCGTGATTCCTACGGGAACTATTCCTATGAGGACAGTGTCAAAATCAAGGTAAACGCGCGTGAAATTGAGCTTGAATATGCCGATATGGAGGGCCATAGCGCTTACAATGCCGCCTTGACCGCCGCTCAGAACCGCTGGATGTACGGTACACTGTCGGGTGACGGTATGTATTTCCATCCCGAAGCCACGGTCACGCGTGGAGATTTTGTTGCAATGGCAATGAAGGCGGCAGGAATTCAACCGCTTGAGAATCTTAAAAACACCTGTTTTGATGACAACGAAAGTATACCTTCTTCTGTGCGCTCTTATGTAGCAACCGCGCATCAGCTTGGCTATGTCAACGGTTCCTTTGACGGCGACGGGCTGTATTTTCATGCCAACCGTGCGATTACTCGCGCGGAGGCTGCCGTTATTGTCAACCGCATGGTTGAATTAGGCACACCCACATCGGCACCTGTTTTCAGCGACAGCGGCGCAATTCCTGTCTGGGCAAAGGATGATATTGAGGCTCTCTTTGATGCAGGCATGATGTTTGCCACAGAACAGGGCATTGATGCAAAGGGGACACTTTCCCGTGCGGATGCCGCCGTGATGCTGACGGTGATTGCCGAGCTTGAATAGGATTTATCATTCGTTACTGCATGAAAAGCGAAAAACAGACGCTTTTGATGCGGTTGTACTCTGAAAAAAGCGGAAGCAAAAAAGAGAGGATTTCAATTTTCAAAAATTGAAATCCTCTTACATATGATATACTTTCCTTTTCAAAAGCAAGGCTCGGCATGCTTGTTGCACGCCGAGCCTTGATGACGCTCATTCATCGAACAGCCTTTTGCACAGGGTTATTCGGCAGTTAATTTGGCGTAGGTTGCCATCAGGCGTTTTTCTGCACCTGAATCGAATTTGATAAGGTAGAGATAATCTCCGCCCATTTCCTTCGTCTGAAGCACCGTGCCTGTCCCAAGCACCGCGTGTCGCACACGGTCGCCCGTGGCGAAGGCAGTGATACCGTAAGCGGCGGCGGTTCTGTGTCCTGCGGCAGCTTTGGCAGTGCTTGACACGCTTGCTGTACGATTCCATTCGGATGCCATGCTTGCGGTTGGCTTGCGATTGGATTGAGGCGGCTGACGGTCATATAAGCTTGTGCGGCGTCGGCTTGATTCGTGGCGCACGAGCTCGGGCTTGATTTCCTTTTCAAAGAAACGCGAGCTTTCGTTATAGGATGTTCTGCCGTAGAGCAAGCGTTCTGATGCCGATGTCACAAAGAGAAACTCCTTGGCGCGTGTAACGGCGACATAGGCGAGTCTGCGCTCCTCGGACATTTCGTCGGGGTGGTCAAAGGCGCGGTAGCCTGGAAAAATCCCCTCTTCTGCACCTGCAATAAAGACGGCGGGAAATTCAAGTCCCTTCGCACTGTGAATTGTCATCAGCACAACGGCATTGGCACTTTCGTCGTATTTGTCCACATCGGCAACGAGTGCGACCTCTTCGAGAAAGGCGGCAAGCGTAGGGGATTCGTCATGCGCTTCGTACTCAACAGCGGCTGTGACAAGCTCGCTCACGTGGTCGATACGCTCACGCGCAATTTCTCCCTCGGCGCGAAGCATATCGGCATAGCCACTCTCCTCAAAGACGGCAGGTATTAAGGATGAGGGGGGTAAATTTCGTTCGGACAGGCCTTGAATCATTGCCACAAAGGCAATTAGACGAGGAGCCGACCTTGCAAGCTCGGGGTAAAGCGTTGCCTGCATCATCACCTCAAACATACTGCATCCGTCCCGCCTTGCGCATTCTTCAATGGTATCGACGGTCTTTTGACCGATTTGCCGTTTCGGCTCATTGATGATGCGCTTCAGACGCTGGTTGTCGCGCTTGTTGTTGATGAGCTGTAAATAAGCGAGAATGTCGCGGATTTCCTTGCGGTCATAGAATCTTTGACCGCCAAGCACACGGTAGGGAAGTCCTGCTTTGATAAAGGATGATTCAAGGCTGCGTGACAGTTCATTCAGGCGGTAAAGCACCGCAATGTCGCGATACTGCTTCTTTTCCTTCACAACAAGGTCAATTGAACGGCGAATGATGAAGTCCGCTTCGTCCTCGGCTGTCTGTGCACGGTAAAGTGAGATTGGCTCTCCATCCTGTGCATCGCACCAAAGTGCCTTGTCATAGCGTGCTTCGTTGTTGGCAATGATACTGTTGGCGGCGGCAAGTATGTTTTTTGTTGAACGGTAATTTTGCTCCAATTTAATCACAGCGGCATCGGGGAATCGGTGATTGAATGACAAAATATTCTCAACAGTTGCACCGCGAAAGCGGTAAATGCTTTGGTCGTCATCACCTACCACCATCAGATTATTTGTGCCTGATGCAAGTAATTCTGTCAGGACAAGCTGGGCAGGGTTGGTATCCTGAAACTCATCGACAAGAACATAGCGGAACTGACGCTGGCAAAAACGAAGTGCCGATTGAGAGGATTGTAACAGCCGGATGGTTTTGACGATGATATCATCAAAGTCGACGGCATTGCAGTCCGAAAGACGCGCGGTATAAAGGCGATAGACAGCGGCAAGCTTTTTTGCGCGGTAATTGTTGTCAAGCTCCATATCCTCGGGGGTTTCCAGACGGTCTTTTGCACGACTGATTGCCTTCAGGGCATCGCGCGGTGAGAGAATGTCCTCGTCAATTTGCAGCTCCTTTAAGCATTCGGAAATCAGTTTTTTCTGGTCATCTGTATCATAGATGGTGAAGTCGCGTGAAAGTCCTGCTTCATCGGGGAAGCGACGCAGTATGCGTAAGCAAACCGAATGGAATGTACCTGACCAAATGCGCTTTGCGATTTCCTCATCGCCAAGTGCGGCGGAAAGACGCTCTTTGATTTCCTTTGCCGCCTTATTTGTAAAGGTGATGGCAAGAATCTGCTCGGGGGGACAGGGCTCTTTAATGAAAAGAGGGAGCAGAGATTCAATATCTGGAATTGGCAGGTCGAGCGCGTTTTCAAGTGCTTCAACTGTCGCCTCGTCAAGTCCGGTCGGCGCGGTTTCGGCAGAATAACCGCATCCGTAGCGAACGAGATGGACAATGCGTCGAATCAGGACAGTGGTTTTACCGCTTCCTGCGCCTGCTAAAACCAAAAGCGGACCTTCGGTTTTGCAGACTGCCTGTCTTTGCGGCGGATTCAGGCGCGCTTCATAATATCGGCAAAAAAGCGCTTGCTTTGCGCATTCATAACGGGAATTGAGTGAAGTCATGGGGTTTGTCCTTTCACCTGTTGGTGTCATTGCTTTTTGTTAAAATGGCATAGTAAAAGCCATCGCACCCGTCTGCGTCGGGCATCAAGGTGCGTTCTTCCGTCAGAGAAAAAGAGGGATGCTTCAAAAGAAAATTGTTCACGACTTGGTGGTTTTCGGCACTTCGAAGCGTGCAGGTCGAATAGAGCAGGCGACCGCCGCTTTTTAACATTTTTGCACCGTTTGCAAGAATTTTTCCTTGCAGAGCAGTCAATGTTTCCGTGTCTTCAAGGGGACGGTGTCGCAAATCGGGCTTGCGACGAATAACGCCAAGACCGGAGCATGGGACATCGGTTATCACAAAATCAAATTTTTCCCAATCGCTCGGGTATTCAGCGCACGCATCATGACAGCAAAAGCTGATGCTTTGAAGATGCAAGGAGGTTGCATGGAGGCTTAAATTCGCAAGCTTTCGCTCATAAAGGTCGGCGGCAACAATTTCGCCCTTATCCTCCATCAGCGCGGCGGCAGAAAAGGTCTTGCCGCCAAGACCTGCACAGGTATCAAGCGTGCGGGTGTGCGGCTTCGGCGAAAGCGCGCGCAGGGCAAGCTGGGACGCTTCATCCTGCACAAAAAACAACCCCTCTTCAAAGCCACGGAGTTGGGCAGGATTGTAAATGCCTTCAATGCGAATGCCGTCAGGGGAGAGGGGAGAGGGTGTCGCGGTTACGCCTTCTTGGTGATTCAGGATCTCTATGAGTGCTTTGCGCGTTGACAGAACAGTATTGACACGCAGACAGAAATGCGGCGCTTCTTCAAGTGAAGCCAGCAGGGTTTCTGTGCGCTCTATGCCAAATTCCGCAATAAAGGCGCGTACCTTGTCGCGCGGCATGGAATAGGCAAGTGAAAGATAGCGTACATCATCCTTTTCGCGAGGCGGCAGAGTAAAAAGAGCCTCGCGGCTGCTTGCGGCGCGGCGCAGGACGGCATTGAGCAGTGCGCGTTCGCCCTGATGCTTGCCAAGCGTAACCGCTTCGTTGACAACGGCGTAAGCTGGGCGCTCCATATACATGAGCTGATAGAGTGCCGCGCGCAAAACGGCACGCGTGTGCGGCGCAAGACTGCTGATGGCGCGTGACAGAAGGATTCCTGCGGCATAGTCAATGCGAACAGTCTTTTCCACTGCACCGTGTGCGATTGCAACGGCAAGCCGTCTATCGCGTTCTTCGTCGAGCAAACGGCTTTCGGCTTGCACAGCCATTCCCACAAACGCACCGTCCGTCTCACATCGCAAAAGTGCTGAAACCGCCGATGCAGTAGCGCTTTTTACAGTTGTTTTTTTCATAAAAGTCAATTTTTCGCTTTCAAAAGTAAACTTTTATATACAATCAGATTTCGCCAAGTTTATCGCCGAGTGCGATACCTCGTCCACGCAAAAATTCAGCGGCGGTCATATTGCCCTTTCCTTCGGGGCGCACCCTGATTATATCAATTGCGCCAAGACGGCAGGCAACGGTGATTCTGCCATCTCCCTTGTCCGAGACGGCAAGCACTCGGCCGATTTCTTGTTCCTCATGGGGCTTTTTATCATCGGATACACGCGCCGATACCACTTTCAGAAGCCGACCGTCCTTTAATGTTGTGACGGCAAGTGGTATGGGGGACAGTCCGCGAATTTGGCAGGAAACTGATGTAGCATCCCGATTGAAGTTAAGGATACAGTCAGTCTTGGTAATTTTTGCCGCATAGGAGGCCCCCTCTTCGCACTGCGGTATACGGGGAGCTTGATTTTTTTCAATCAGCGACAGTGCCTGACAGAGAAGGGTAGCACCCAAATTTGCTGTACGGTCATGAAGTGTGCCGAAGTCATCCTCCTCGGAAAGCGGGAGACTCTCTGTAAGAATCATATCGCCCGTGTCAAGACCTTCGTCCATATACATAATCGTGACGCCTGTTTCTTTTTCGCCGTCCATAATGACGCGCTGCATCGGGGCGGCACCGCGATAGCGCGGAAGAAGAGAGGCATGGACATTGATTGCGCCGTGCGGTGGCATTTCAAGCAGGCTTTTGGGGAGAATCATTCCATATGCGACTACCACCATAATGTCGGGGGCAAGTGCGCGTACCTGCTCGTCGAAAGCGCCGTTTTTAAGAGTTTCAGGCTGAAAAACGGGAATTGCGTATTCCTCTGCCAGCAACTTGACGGGAGGAGGCTGGAGCTTGTGTCCGCGTCCTTTCGGTCTGTCGGGCTGACAAACAGCGGCGACAACGGTATGTCCTGCACCCATGACCGCCTTCATACAGGTGGCGGCAATATCGGGAGTACCCATAAAGAGAACTTTCATTGAGATAACCCTTTCTTCATTCGGTGGTTTTTCAAAAAATGATGGCAAATATCGGCAAGAGGACAAGCATCGCAGAGAGGAGAACGCGCGGTGCACATTTCACGCCCGAATAAGACAATACGATGGCAAAAATCCGAGCTGCCCTCGGGAGGAATCAAAGGTGTCAAAATCGCTTCGACCTTTTCGGGTCGCTTTTCCTGCTCGGGATAGAAGCCGAGCCTTCCGCAAACGCGGATACAATGCGTATCGGTGACGATGGCAGGTAAAGAAAAGAGGTCGCCACGCAGGAGATTGGCAATTTTACGACCGACGCCCGGGAAAGAGAGCAGGGCGTCCATGTCGGACGGGAGAACGCCGTGATATTCGTCACGGAGCTTTGCGGAGGCTGCCTTCAAATCAGCAGCCTTCATGTGATAAAGTCCGCAGGGGCGCACCAATGCTTCAAGCTCTTCTATTGGTGCTTCCGCCATCGCATGACAGTCGGGAAAAGCCTCAAAAAGCGGCTTTGACACCTCGTTGACGCGCTTATCGGTGCATTGTGCAGAGAGCCTGCCCATGACAAGAAGCCTGAAGGGATCGCCCTCATAATGCAGGGCGCATTCGGCAGTAGGATAAAGACTTTTAAGGCGCAGATTCACTTCCTCGGCAAGTGCTTTTTTTGCCTTTGTCGGTTTTTGATAAGTCAACTTTTGTTTACCCTTCATGAGCATCATCCTTAAGGGCACGGGATAGAAGAAGTGCGACCAGTTTGGTTGGCAGTCCGATGATGTTATCAAGCATTCCGTCAAATCGCTCGATGAGCTTACCGCCATCGCCCTGAATGGCATAAGAGCCTGCCTTGCCCATGCATTCGCCGCCGTCCACATAGGCCTCTACTTCCTTCTCGCCGTAGGGGCGCATATACACGGTGCTTGTGTCGACGGCGGTATAGAGGCGGTTGTCAAAAAGAACAGTCACGCCTGTATGAACCTCATGGCGAGTGCCTGCCATACGGGTGAGTGTGTTGAAGGCATCCTGCTTATCCTTCGGTTTGCCAAGTGGCGCACCCGCAAAGTCGACAATGGTATCGGCGGCGAGAATCAGAGTTTTTTGTTTATCGGCGGACAGGTGAGGCAAAGCGGCATATGCTTTTCGTACCGAGAGAAGTCCAACCGCCTCGCGCGGCGTAAGCCCATCGGGGATGCTTTCATCCGCATCGCAGGGGAGCACGGTGAAGGGTAAGCCCATCGCGCTTAAAAGGTCACGCCTTCTCGGGGATGCCGAGGCAAGAATGAGGCTTTTTGTGCCGAGAATATTGGCATCAAAACAGGTAATGTTTGGCGAGGCGGGCGATTGATAAACAGGCATCTTGTTTTGTCCTTTTCATTTTTTATAGGGAAGACAATGCATATTCTTGCAAAAACTCATGAGAGTTTTACAAAAATCCGTTGCAATTCCCCTCAATATCTGCTATAATAATATATATTTGATTATTTCGCGTTAGCGCGCGGATAAGTGATTTGGTCTAAATACAATTATAACATAAACGCTTGGCTGTGTCAATGAATTTTCGGAATGGAATTTACAGACTATGCAGGAAAAGCAAAAAAGAAAGAGGCATTGATTATCATGTACGATTTAACTTCAAGCCGTAGAATTGTTGTGAAGGTCGGTACTTCGACACTGACGCATCCGACGGGGCATCTGGACCTGCGCCGTATAGAAATACTGGTGCGTGTACTGGCTGATTTTCGCAACAAGGGATATGAAATCATATTAGTCAGCTCGGGCGCAGTTTCGGCGGGTATTGCCAGACTGAATGTCGATCACCGCCCCCGCACAACCGAGGAGAAGCAAGCACTTGCCGCCGTTGGACAAAGTCAGCTGATGAAGCTTTATGAGCGGCTTTTTTCGGACTATGGCTATTGCGTCGGTCAGATTCTGATGACACGCGATGTCATGGAATCGGATGCGCGCCGCAAGCACGCCGAGCAGACCTTTGAAACGCTTTTGTCCTTCGGCTGTATCCCTGTTGTCAATGAGAACGACTCGGTTTCAAGTGAGGGGCTTGATTTTGGTGGCAATGATATGCTTGCGGCATATGTTGCCATTGTCTGTCATGCCGATGCTTTGATCAATTTGAGCGATGTTGACGGTCTTTATGATAAGGACCCGCGCCGTAATCCCGACGCAAAGCTGATTCCGTATGTCGAGCGTGTGACGGAGGAGCTTCTCTCTGTTGCGGGCGGTGCAGGGACTGACCGTGGAACAGGCGGCATGGCAACCAAGCTGCTTGCCGCGCAGATGGTGACCGAGAAGAATATCGCAATGGTGATTGCCAACGGCGCGGATCCCGCCATTTTGTACCGCGTGTTAGACAACAAGCCGCTTGGGACTCTTTTTGCCGCATACAAGGCATAATATCGGGGGAAGTCAATGCACGATTTGCTCTCAATGACACAGGAAGAGATGGT
>JAZRPF010000008.1:0-32421 GCA_045649045.1 Eubacteriales bacterium | reverse complement strand
TTTCCTTTTGCTCAATATATTTTTCAACAAGGTCGGGATCAAGGTGATTCAGACCTTCGTTCCATTCTTTCTTTTTCATATCGAATACCCCTCACTTTCAAGTTTTTCTTTCAATGCACTTCTAATGGTAGAGAGTTCCTTGTTTACCATCGAACGACTTAAGCTCAGATCACTTGCAATCCTATCAATGGGATCGGCTAAGTAGTACCGACTCATAAATATGAACTGCCTACGCTCAGAGAGCGAGCGCACAAAGTCGCTGATGACACGCCCAAGTCTCTCGGCATCGAAATCCGCATCGATGTCCTCGTCTCCAGCTACAAAATCTTCAAGCTCGGACAAGGATACCGTCATCTCAGAAGGTATCATGTTCTGTCGCAGATTGCTGTGGTAGCGTTTGATCGCAATTCTCCGTGTGATCGTCGTCAGAAATGCTTTCAACGCATTCGGCTTGGTAGGTGGAATTGCGTTCCAAGCACCGAGATATGTATCATTCAAGCACTCCTCGCAGTCAAGCCTATCGTGAATGACATTGTAGGCAATAGAAAACAGATATTTCTTGTATTTGAAGTTGGTTTCCTCAATCGCTTTTTCATTGCGTTCCCAATACAGCTCAACGATCTTGTCGTCGTCCATCGGTATTCTCACCGTCTGTTTGTTTTGAAGTTCCATAACTCGCCTCCTTCCTCGCGTTTTTGAAAGGTCCTTCATAAATAGTAGTACCAAAAATTTTGAAAGTGTGTAATGATTTTTGAAAGTTTTTTGGATTTTTTTATATTATATCATATTTTTTCGAAAAATGTGTGAACTGATATAAAAATACGGGTGCCACCAAAGCAGCACCCTTGAGATTAACTAACGGCAGGAACACTAACTTTCCTGCCGTTGTTTATTATTCTGTTTGGTATCAAAACGGTATCAAAAACTCGCTTTGAGTGCCAAATACCCTTGATATATAAGGCTTTTTCGACTTGCGTTTATTATTCCCATTCAATCGTAGCGACAGGCTTGGGTGTCAGGTCGTAGAGGACGCGGTTGATGCCCTCGACCTCGGTTGTGATGCGGTGTGTGATTGTGTGCAGGAGGGGATAAGGGATTTCCTCAATGGTGGCGCTCATGGCGTCGGTGGTGTTGACGGCGCGGATGATGGCAGACCAGCCCTCGTATCTCTTGCCGTCGCGGACGCCGACGCTCTTGAAGTCGGGGACGGCAATGAAGTACTGCCAGACCTTGCCTGCAAGCTCTGCCTTATCAAATTCCTCGCGGAGAATGGCGTCTGCCTCGCGGAGTGCGTTCAGGCGGTCGCGCGTGATGGCGCCGAGGCAACGGACACCGAGTCCCGGGCCGGGGAAGGGCTGGCGGTCAACCATGGAGGCGGGCAAGCCGAGTGCTTTACCGACAACGCGTACCTCGTCCTTATAGAGCAGGCGGACGGGCTCGACAAGCTCGAACTGCATATCCTCGGGGAGTCCGCCGACATTATGGTGCGCCTTGACACCGTCACTTTCAAGAATATCGGGGTAGATTGTTCCTTGCGCCAAGAAGGAAATGCCTTCTAATTTGCGTGCCTCCTCGTCAAAGACACGAATGAACTCGCCGCCGATGATTTTGCGCTTCTTTTCGGGCTCTGCCACATCCTTCAATAAGTCAAGGAAGCGGTCGGTTGCATCAATATAAATCAGGTTGGCATCAAGCTGATTTTGGAAAACCTCGATAACCTGCTCGCTTTCGCCCTTGCGCATGAGTCCGTGATTGACATGGACACAGACGAGCTGACGGCCAATAGCTTTAATGAGAAGCGCGGCAACAACCGAGCTGTCAACGCCGCCCGAGAGAGCAAGCAAAACCTTCTTATCACCGACCTGTGCGCGAATAGCGGCAACCTGTTCGTCAATAAAGGCTTCTGCAAGCGCGGGGGTTGTGATGCGTTTCATGGAATCGGGGCGCATATTGTTCATAAAATAATCTCCATTCCGCCGTCTTTGACGGCACAAATACTGATTGAGGCTGATTCAAAACGGGGCGTGAAGCAGAGGGGGCTTTCTTGCTGACCGACTGATTCTTCACGCTGTTCTACCTGAATTGAATGATGAAAATAAGAGCAAAGCTTTATACTATTTATTTTAACGCAAAAGATACAAAATGTAAAGAGGGATTTCCAAATTTTTATAAAAAAATCTTGAAGCTGATTTTTGTCTTTTTTTGTCACCTTTGACGGAAGAGGCACGGATTTTTATGCACACTTTCCGCGATGGGCGAATATGCTGATAGAGGCGCTTCCTGTCTTGCTCCTTGAATCGCCCCAAAAAACTGACAGAGAAAGGGAAAAACAATGCGACTGATTAAGCCTTATCTTCGGGAACGGGCAGTTGCTTATGCGGAAAGGTGGGCGTTTTCGCGCAATCCGCTTTTTTACGATTACACGGGAATCGGCGGCAACTGCACCAATTTCGTTTCGCAGTGCCTGTATGCAGGCTCGTGCGAGATGAATTTTACGCCTGTCTACGGCTGGTACTATCTCTCGCCCTCCGAGCGCACTGCCGCATGGACGGGGGTTGAATACCTTTACAATTTTCTGATTGGCAATCGCGGCATCGGGCCGTTTGGCACCGAGGTTTCGGCGGGACTTTTATCGCTCGGCGATGTCATTCAGCTGGCACGCGAGGACGGCACCTACTATCACACCCTGCTTGTTTCGGGCTTTGGCACTGACGGCAATTATCTTGTGGCGGCGCAGTCGGACGATGCCTTTGACCGTCCGCTTGATACCTATACATATGCGACGGCGCGGTTTATTCACATTGACGGCGTGGGGGTTGAATGGACACCGCCGCCCGACTGCTACGAATCACTCTTGCAGGGCAATTTCATTGAAGCCGCCGAGCGCGCGCCGAGTGCAATCACGCCGCCCGAATCCGAGCCGCCTGCCGAGCCTGAGGGTGAGGGGGCAGCGGAAGCGCCTGACGCACCTCCGTCAATGCAGAGAGAGATGCCCTGAAAAGCGGTGCTTTTTGCGCTTCTTAAAAAAACTTAAAAAATATTTTGAAAACTATTTACAAATGATAAAAAGTGTGGTACAATGATTTTGTACGACTTTCCCACGGCAAACGGATACAGGACAGAAGGCTTTGACCGACTGTCGTTTCACCCGCCGTATGCTGAGAGAGAGCCGAAGAAAAAAGAAAGGTGAAAGAAAGAATGATTGACAAGGAAACAAAGCAACAGATTATTGCGGAGTACAAGACGAATGAAAATGACACAGGCTCGCCTGAGGTTCAGATTGCCATTCTGACCTACCGCATCAACACCTTGACCGAGCATCTGAAGGCAAACAAGAAGGATTTCCATTCTCAAAGAGGTCTGACGATGATGGTTGGTCACAGAAAGAATCTGTTGAACTATCTTGCAAAGAAGGATATCGAAAGATACCGCGCAATCATCAAGCGTCTCGGCTTGCGTAAGTAAGCGGGATGCACTCGAAGCTTCCGCTCGGGCTTTTTGGCCCCGGCGGAAGTTTCACAAATTATTCGCAGCATCGGGTGGGGATTCATGAATTGTCCCCCCCTTTCGATGCATTTCGTCAAAGGCACGGCAAGGGAAGTAGCAGTTACCTATGGATTTGCCTATTGCAAGTATGTAGGTAAGTGCTATGTCCTTTCGGTGCCGCGTTTGTTCCGCGCGGGCGCGCGCGTGGACATGCCGTCCTTGAAAGTGACGGCGGAAAGGAACATGACTATGTTTGAAAATTACAAGACCTACCGCTATGAGTATGCGGGACGCCCCTTGGTTGTAGAGACAGGAAAGGTTGCAGGGCTGGCAAACGGCTCCTGCATGGTTCGTTACGGTGATACGGTTGTGCTTGCTTGCGCAACAGCATCCGAAAGCCCCCGTGACGGCATTGATTTTCTGCCTCTTTCTGTTGACTATGATGAGAAGATGTATGCGGTGGGTAAAATCCCCGGCGGTTACCTGAAGCGTGAGGGCAAGCCCTCTGAAAAGGCGATTCTGACCAGCCGTGTGATTGACCGTCCGATCCGTCCGCTCTTCCCGAAGGATTTGCGTAACGATGTAGCAATTTCCCTGACTGTCATGTCTGTGGACCCTGATTGCTCGCCTGAAATTACGGCGATGATCGGTGCATCCATTGCCCTCTCCATCTCGGATATTCCGTGGAACGGCCCGATTGGCGGTGCCTTCGTCGGCATTGTTGACGGCGAGATTGTCATCAACCCGACCAAAGAGCAGCGCGAGAAGAGCATTCTGGAAATGACGGTTGCCGCAAGTGAAAAGAAGGTCGTCATGATTGAGGCTGGCGCGAAGGAGGTTTCTGACGAGGACACCTTTGATGCCATCATGAAGGCGCACGAGGTCATTCGCGAGTTGCTTGTCTTTATTAACGGCATTATTGCCGAGATCGGCAAGCCGAAGTTTACCTATGAGTCGGGCGATGTTGATGCTGATATGTATGAGGCTATCAAGGAGTTCTGCATTGAGGATGTCAAGCTCGCACTTGATACAGACGACAAGAATGTGCGTGACGAGCGGATGCATGAGGTGACCGAGAAGGTTTACGCACAGTTCGATGAGATTTATCCCGACAGCCATGCGGCATTCGGTGAGATTCTTTACAAGATTCAGAAGTATGTGGTTCGCCGCTGGCTTCTTGACGAGGGCAAGCGTGTTGACGGCAGACGCATGGACGAGATTCGTCCGCTTGCGGCAGAGGTTGGCATTTTGCCCCGCACGCACGGTACAGGTCTCTTCACGCGCGGTCAGACACAGGTTCTGACTGTGGCAACGCTCGGCTCCATGAGCGAGGTGCAGAAGCTTGACGGTCTTGATGATGAGGACAGCAAGCGTTATATGCACCACTACAATATGCCCGGCTATTCGACGGGCGAGGCGAAGGCAATGCGCAGCCCCGGCCGCCGCGAAATCGGTCACGGTGCGCTGGCTGAACGCTCGCTTGTGCCTGTGCTTCCTTCTGTTGAGGAGTTCCCCTATGCGATTCGTCTTGTGAGCGAGGTTGTCAGCTCGAACGGCTCGACCTCACAGGCATCTGTCTGTGGCTCGACGCTTGCGCTCATGGATGCGGGCGTACCGATTAAGGCGCCTGTTGCGGGTATTTCCTGCGGTCTGATTACCGAGGGCGACAGATGGATGACCATGATTGACATTCAGGGGCTTGAGGACTTCTACGGCGATATGGACTTCAAGGTTGCAGGTACACACAAGGGTATCACCTCGATTCAGATGGACCTGAAGATTGACGGTCTGACACCTGAAATCATCAAGAATGCGCTTGAAACCACACACAAGGGACGCGATTATATCATTGACGAAATCATTTTGAAGGCGATTGACAAGCCGCGTGCGGATGTCAGCGAGTATGCGCCCAAGATGATCAGCATGAAGATTGATCCTGACAAGATTCGCGAGGTCATTGGCTCGGGCGGTAAGGTGATTCAGAAGATTGTTGCCGATACGGGTGCCAAGATTGACATTGAGGACGATGGCTCGGTATTCATTCTGGCGGTCAACCGCGCAAGTGCAGACCTTGCCAAGTCTGTGATTGATGCCATTGTATTTGAGCCGACTGTGGGCGAGACCTACGACGGCATTGTGACACGCACAAGTGACTTCGGTGCATTTGTGGAATACGCGCCCGGCAAGGAATGCATGGTGCATATCTCCAAGCTGGCATTCACCCGTACCGAGAAGGTTGAGGATGTGGTGAAGGTTGGCGACCAGGTACGCGTGAAGTATATCGGTGTGGATAAGAAGGGGCGTCCCGACTTCTCCATTCGTGATGCAGAGCCTGCAAAATAAAGAAATTGACCGAAATAGAAGCAAGACAAAGGAGGACTTCATATGTCGACATCAAACAAATCGACATTTCCGAATTCCAATGAATCGACACACAGCATAGGCGCACTTTTGCTTTTAATTGTCGCGGCGATTGCCATTGTTCTGTCGCTTGTTATGAGTGGCGCGAGACTTTTTGGCGGCTCGTCAGGCGAAGAGGAGAGTGGCCCCGACACTCCACCCGAAAACATGATTTTCAATGTGGTGAAGTGGCCGACGGATATGCCGCTTGCCGATTATGCGCTTGATGAGGGCTTCCTGATTATTGCTGACAGCCAGCATACGCCGAATATGAGTCAGATGCAGACATTATTATTTGATTCAGAACGCTATACTTTGTCGGGACTGGGTGCAAATCTTGAACAAGGAGAAATGCGCTTGAATAAGACGGCGTTTGATGCATTGAATGCCATGACCTATGCGCTGAATCAGGCTTGCTCATTTGACGGTGCGCTTTTGATTCAATATGCTTATTCGGTTGCCGCACCCAATGGCAACGATGATTACAGGACAGGCCTGACGGTTTCCTTGAAAATTCGTCATGAGGGGACAACCATTTCGCTTTCCGAGGCGACGGGTGATTCTCCTGCCGACTGGCTTCCTGCCGACTGGCTGAATGAAAATGCCTGGAAGTACGGCTTTATTCTTCGCTATCCCGAGGGCGCGGAGTCAACGGGCAAGGAAAACGGTGTTGCGGATGTCTACCGCTATGTCGGCATTCCTCATGCTTATTACATCAATTATCGGCTTGAGCTCCCCGATTCCGTCAAGGACGAGGCCGATACTGCCGCAGATACCGATACCGTCGAGCTTGGCGGAGACGACGCAAAGACGGCGGTGCCTGCGCTTGAGGACTACATTGCACTCATTAAGACAAAGACCGCAAAGAAGCCGCTTGCTATTACGGTGAAGGATGCGGCAAATGACGAGGATAACGGCGGCTATCTTGTTTACTACATTGCGGCAAGCGATACCGACAAGGCGATGGTTCCTGAAAATTACACGGTTACCAATGTATCGGGCATCCGTGACGGTTATATTGTGACTGTTCGTCCAAGTTCGGCAGTTGACCAGCCGAGTGACAGCTCGTCTGAATCCCAAAGCTGAAAAACAAAGAGATTACAGGAAAAAAGAGATATTGAAAAAGATATAGAAAGGATACTTCAACATGAAAAACCTGATGCGTGTTCTGTCCGTGCTTTTGATTGCGACCATGCTTTTTGCGCTTGTTGCTTGCGGTAATGATGAGGAAAAGCCGAGTGAATCCGAGACCTTGGATTTGGGCTCCTCCTCCGATAGCGAGAGCGCTTCTGAATCCGAATCGGAGTCCGAATCCGAGTCTGAGTCCGAGTCTGAATCCGTGACGATTCCGGGCGATGACCAATTGAATCAGCCTGAAATGACAGTTCCGACTCTGACGGCATTTGAGATTCCCGCGTCTTCCTCTCTGAAGCTGACAACCGTGCAGAATGCATTTGCACCCGAGGATTGCCAGAAGGTATCACTTTCCTATTCCAAAATTTATGAGGGTAGCTTGATTCTTGTCAATCATCTGCATGAATTGAAGACCGACGCCGAGGACGATCTTGTGAACATTTCCGAGAATCGTGCCAAGGATGAAGGCAAGAGTATGTATCAGCTCTCTGATATTTACGGTGTTCTTCATGAAGAGGCACTGACGGCGGCGAACAAGTGGCTGACTGCTTATTATAACACCATGAGCAAGGACAATTGCGTGATGATTGCCGAGGCTTACCGTGACTACGAAACGCAGGCTGCTGTATTTGAGAATGCCTATGCGCTTTACGGTGCAGATGTACTGAAGTATTCGATGAAGCCGAATAACAGCGATTTCCGCACAGGCTATGCGCTCAATCTGAAGTATTACAAGGATTCTCTGACATATCCCTTGAATGATAAGAAGATAGAAGCAGAGAGTGCAAAGCTTGCCGAGCTTGCTGACGACTATGGCTTTGTTTTCCGCTATCCGAATGCAAATAAGGAATACACAGGACTTGTGAAGGATGTTATGCCGGGTCTTTATCGCTATGTTGGCGTACCGCACGCACGCGTGATGACCGAGGGTGGCTACTGCCTTGAAGAATACATCGCAGGTGTGAAGAATTACACGGCAGACAACCGCATGAGAATTGAGGACGGCGCGAATGTCTATCAGGTATTCTATGTACCTGCTGTCATTGACGGCAATACCGAGATTCTGATTCCGAGCAATGCAACCTATTCTGTTTCGGGTAACAATATTGACGGCTTCATCGTCACCTTGACAATGGCGAAATAAGAAGCAACACAATTTGTATGAAAAACCTCGCCGCGTTTTGCGGCGAGGTTTTTTGATGTGGCGTATGAGAGAAAAGAACAGACTTCATTAAAAATGAAGTCTGTTCTTTTTTTCTGCTTATTCAATGAAATCGTTGCACGACAACGATGAAATCCTCACTTCGTTCAGATGACATCCTGCTTTGCAGGGTGAAGATAGGATTTGATTGCGTCTGCCGCTTACGCGCCGAGAGAGGCGGCGAGGCGGGTGCGGATTTCCTTTAAGAAGGTGAGTGAGTTGACGGGGGTGACCTTGACGCCGCTATCGACAAGACCTGTCAGGTCCTTTGTCATAATGCCGTCATTCAAGGTCTTGATGCAAGCGGCCTCCAATTTATCGGCAAAGTCACAGAGGTCGGGCAGATTGTCAAGCTCGCCGCGCTTGCGGAGTGCGCCTGACCATGCGTAGATAGTTGCCATCGGGTTGGTCGAGGTTTCCTCGCCCTTCAGATAGCGGTAGTAGTGACGGGTGACGGTGCCGTGCGCCGCCTCATATTCGTAGTTGCCGTCGGGAGAAACGAGGACAGAGGTCATCATGGCGAGCGAGCCGAAGGCGGTCGAAACCATATCGCTCATCACATCGCCGTCATAGTTCTTACAAGCCCAGATGTAGCCGCCCTCACTGCGAATGACACGCGCAACGGCATCGTCAATCAAGGTGTAGAAGTAGGTGATGCCTGCCTCTTCAAATGCCGCACGGTAGTCGCGCTCGTAGATTTCCTCAAAGGTCAGCTTGAAGGTCTGGTCGTACTGCTTGGAAATGGTATCCTTGGTGGAGAACCAGAGGTCCTGCTTGGTATCAAGCGCATAGCGGAAGCAGGAATGGGCAAAGGAGACGATTGAGGAATCCTTGTTGTACTGGCTTTGCAGGACGCCACCGCACTCAAAATCGTAGACGGTCTCGCGGAAGAGCGTCTTGCCGTCCTTATCGGTGAAGAGAAGCTCTGCCTTGCCTTCGCAGGGGACGCGGTACTCGGTTGCGCGATAGACATCGCCATAGGCATGACGGGCGATGGTGATGGGCTTTTTCCAATTCCGCACGGCAGGCTTGATGCTGTCGAGCAGGATGGGGGCGCGGAACACTGTGCCGTCGAGGATGGCGCGGATGGTGCCGTTCGGGCTTTTCCACATTTCCGAGAGATTGTATTCCTCGACGCGCTGCTTGTTCGGGGTGATGGTGGCGCACTTGACAGCGACGCCGTACTTTTTATTGGCGTAGGCGGCATCAAAGGTGACCTTATCCTTGGTGCGCTCGCGCTCGGGAAGTCCGAGGTCGTAATACTCGGTTTTGAGGTCAACGAAGGGGAGAAGAAGCTCGTCCTTGATTTGCTTCCAGAGAATGCGTGTCATTTCGTCGCCGTCCATTTCGACGAGCGGCGTTTTCATGGCGATTTTATTCATTGGTCTTTTTTCCTTTCCGAATTATTTTGCAGTGCGTGTATAGGGAAGCAGTCCGCCTGCGCGGAGAATAGCAATTTGTCTTTCGGTGAGGGTGCAGGTGAGCTTGATTTCCTCGCCTGTTGTCTTGTTTGCGAGGACTGCTTCGCCACTTTCAAGTGCGGCAAAGAGGCCGTCAATGCAGAGAGAGTCGCCCTGCGTCAAGCGGTCATAGTCTGCTTCATTCGCGAAGGTGAAGGGAATGATGCCTGCATTGATGAGGTTTGCCGCGTGGATACGGGCAAAGCTCTTGGCGACGACAGCGCGGACACCGAGGTAAAGCGGAACGAGTGCGGCGTGCTCACGGGAAGAGCCCTGACCGTAGTTTGTACCGCCCACAATGATGGACGAGCCGTTTGCCTTGGCGCGCTCGGCGAATGTTTCGTCGCAGACGGCAAAGCAGAATTTGGAGAGGTAGGGGATATTCGAGCGATAGGGGAGAATCTTTGCGCCGGCAGGCATAATGTGGTCGGTTGTGATGTTGTCGCCGACCTTGAGTGTCAGGGGCGCGTCGATTTTGTCGGTGAGCGGCTTTGTATCAGGGAAGGGCTTGATATTCGGGCCGCGCAGGATTTCGACATTTTGTGCTTCCTCCTCGCTTGCAGGCAGAAGCACGGCGGAATCGTCAATTTTGAAGCTGTCGGGCAGGGTAATTTGCGGCTCTTCGCCCAAGGTGCGCGGGTCGGTGATATAGCCTGTCAGGGCAGATGCCGCCGCAAGCTCGGGGGAAACGAGGTAAACCTGACCGTCCTTGGTGCCGCTTCTGCCTTCAAAGTTGCGGTTGAAGGTACGGAGCGAGACACCTGCGCAATTAGGCGAGAAGCCCATACCGATGCAGGGGCCGCAGGCACATTCGAGCAGTCGTGCGCCTGATGCGAGAATATCGGTGAGTGCGCCGCATTCGGAGAGCATTGTCAGAACCTGACGCGAGCCGGGGGAAACCGAGAGGCTGACGCCCTCGGCAACCGTCTTGCCCTTCAGAATGGCGGCGACCTTCAACAAGTCGGCAAGTGAGGAGTTGGTGCATGAGCCGATGCAGACCTGGTCGACCTTGACGCTTGCAAGCTCCTCTGCTGTCTTGATATTGTCGGGACTGTGCGGGCAGGCGAGCAGGGGCTTCAAGGTGTTGAGGTCGATGTCAATGATGCGGTCATATTCGGCATCGGGATCGGAGGAAAGCGGGATATAGGCATCCTCGCGGCCCTGTGCGCGCAGAAATTCGCGCGTGACCTCGTCTGACGGGAAAATCGAGGTGGTGGCACCAAGCTCGGTACCCATATTGGTGATGGTGGCACGCTGGGGGACTGTGAGCGATTTGATTCCCTCGCCACCCCATTCGATGATGGCACCGACACCGCCCTTGACCGAAAGAATACGGAGAATTTCAAGGCTGATATCCTTGGCACTCACCCAAGGGGAGAGCTTGCCGTGCAGACGGACAAGGTACATCTTGGGCATGGTGATATAGTAAGCACCGCCGCCCATGGCGACTGCGACATCAAGTCCGCCTGCGCCCATGGCGAGCATACCGATACCGCCGCCTGTGGGGGTGTGGCTATCCGATCCAATCAGGGTTTTGCCCGGACGGCCGAAGCGTTCAAGATGCACCTGATGGCAGATGCCGTTACCGGGACGGGAGAACCGCAGACCGAACTTCTTGGCGACCGACTGGATATAGCGGTGGTCGTCTGCGTTCTCAAAGCCCGATTGCAGTGTGTTGTGGTCGATATAGGCAACAGACAACTCGGTGCGGACGCGGGGAATGCCAATGGCTTCAAATTCGAGGTATGCCATGGTGCCTGTGGCGTCCTGTGTCAAGGTCTGGTCAATTTTGAGGGCGATTTCCTCGCCTGCCTTCATTTCGCCCGAAATGAGATGGTTTTTGATGATTTTCTGTGCAATAGTCAATCCCATGGTTTTTTGTTCCTTCTCTGTTTATGCGTTGTTTTCTTTTGCCCGAAATTGCTTGACGAGTTCTTCAAGCTCGTCTGTCGAGATGGCGACCTGTCTGCCATTTTCGTACTCGCGGTCAACCCATTCCTTCATATAGAGGACGATGTCGTCCTTTTTGGTGACGGCATCACTGCCTGTCAGGCTGTAATGGTTGTTGAGCCAATAGGCGATGCCCGCAAGTCCAGAGGTATTGGTGATGGTGACAGAGGCGGGGCGGTTCAAAAGCTTTGCCGTATTGAATATATTGTAGATTTCCTCGTCCTTCATCATGCCGTCGGCGTGAATGCCTGCACGGGTGGCATTGAAGTTTTCGCCGATGAAGGGTGTCATCGGAGGAATCTCGTAGCCTGTATTTTTCTCAAAATAGCGGGCAATGTCGGTGATGGCGGTGGGGTCCATGCCGTCGAGCGTGCCACGAAGCGAGGCGTACTCAAAGACCATTGCTTCAAGCGGAATGTTGCCCGTGCGCTCACCGATACCGAGCAGGGAGCAGTTGACAGAGGAAGCACCGTACAGCCAAGCGCAAGAGGCGTTGGCGACTGCCTTATAGAAGTCGTTATGACCGTGCCATTCAATCATCTCGCTTGGCACATCAGCATAGTGATTCAGACCGTAGATGATGCCGGGGACGCTTCGCGGCAGGGCGACATCGCCGAAGGGGATGCCGTAGCCCATGGTGTCGCAGGCGCGGAACTTGACAGGGATATTAGCCTCCTCGCCCAGCCTTTGCAGCTCGTAGACGAAGGGAAGGACAAAGCCGTAGAAGTCGGCGCGCGTGATGTCCTCCAAATGACAGCGCGGGCGGATGCCCATTTCAAGTGCTGCATAGACGGTCTTTTTGTAATGCTCAAGTGCCTGACTGCGTGTCATGCCGAGCTTTTTGAAGATATGATAGTCCGAGCATGAAACAAGAATACCCGTTTCCTTGATGCCGAGTGACTTGACGAGCTTGAAGTCTTGCAGCGTGGCGCGAATCCATGTCGTGATTTCAGGGAATTTGAGTCCGAGCGACATACACTTATCAAGCGCACGGCGGTCGGTATCGCTGTAAACGAAAAATTCGGTCTGGCGAATGATGCCGCGAGGCCCGCCCAGCCTTGACATCAGGCGGTAGATATCGACAATCTGCTCAACGGTATAGGGCGCACGGGACTGCTGACCGTCACGGAAGGTGGTGTCGGTGATCCAGATTTCAGGCGGCATACCGAGCGGCACGCGGCGGTGGTTGAAGGGGACGCGCGGAACAGAGTCGTAATTGTATATCTCGCGGTAGAGGTTCGGCTCTTCCACATCCTGCAAGGAATAGTGGTAGGACTTCTGCTCAAGGAGATTGGTTTTGTTTGAAAGCTCAAGCATTTTGCTTTCCTCCTACTCTCGTGATTGTCATATGTTACAAAGTGCATCAATTGCAGAAAAATTCAATTTGAAAATCGTCAACCCTTCATATTTTTGCAGAAAAAGACGATATTTTCGCGCGAAATGTGTTCAAAATGAATTTTTTGAATCAAAATCCTTCATTTTTGCGGTAAAAAAAAGAGCGACGGACAAGTGGAACCGTTACCCAGACACAAAGCGGAGATTCCTTCATATTGATACATAATTATTATAGCAGAAACTGCACACATAGTCAAATATATTTATTCTATACTTTCCATAGAAAAAAACTATAACGGCAAGGTGAGAATTGACGCAAGCGGTGTGCTTTGTGTGTCGACGGGGAAAGCATCGTTTCGTTTTGGATTCACTGTACGAAAACACAAGCATCTGAAACACCTTGATTTATGTGAAGTTATGGCTGGTGCCGCAGTGATGTGATGCTGACGCACAGTGATGTAGTGCTGACGCACAGTGATGTGATGTTTGCCCACTTCGCCGTAAGGCGAAATATCACTCACGCAGTGAACATCATTGCCAAAGGCAACATCACTTGCCCGCCGGGGCAAACATCGTTCCAAAAAGAAAAGCACTGCGATTGCAGTGCTTTTCTTTTTGGAGCTACTACCCAGATTCGAACTGGGGACCTCATCCTTACCAAGGATGTGCTCTACCAACTGAGCCATAGTAGCGACCTAACGCTAACTATTATAACAGTTTTGAAGGCAAATGTCAAGGGCTTTTTGCGTTTTTTTGAAAAACTTTTGTTTTTTGAGGGAAGGGTGGTGTTTTTTGTGCTTTATTTGTGAATTTTTCATAAAAATTTCGGATTTTTTTGGTTTTCCTATGTACTTTTGCACGAGAATATGTTATAATACAGGTACAGGGGAAGAAAAGTAACTCCCGTGAATCCAAGTAAAGGCGGTACAAGAGATGAAAATTTCCGTTAGTGGAAGACAGATGTCGGTTCGAAGTAGCTTGCGTGAGCTGATAGAGGAAAAGCTCGCCAAATTCGAGCGTTTCTTCGGCGATGACGCTGAAGCCTATGTCACCCTCAGTTCAAAGAACGGCAAGCAGACAGTAGAATTGACCATCGTGTATAGCGGAACCGTATTCAGAAGTGAAGAGAGCGGAAGCTCCTTTAAGAATGCTGTGATTCGGGCGGTTTCCTCGCTTGAAAGACAGATTCGTAAAAATAAAACACGCCTCTTACGCCGTGTGCGCGAGGGTGCGTTTGCTGCAATAGAGGTGGATTCCGACATTGAGCCTGTGGAGGAGGAGGAGCGCTTCGATATCCGCGTGAAGTCCTTTCCTGCAAAGCCGATGGATGTGGAGGAGGCCATTTTGCAGATGAATCTGTCAGGACACACCTTCTACGCGTTTCTTGATTCCGAAAGCGGCAAGCACGCGGTTGTTTATCATCAAAACAACGGTGGCTACGGTCTGCTTTTGCCCGAATAAAAATTGAATCAACATAGCCACGCCCTGACGCACATTGTGCGTCAGGGCGTGGGGGTTTAGAAGAGTGAAAAGTGAAGAGGGAGAGTGAAGGTGAAGAGTGAAAAGCGAAAAGTGAAGCGAGGGGGGCTTGCTTTTTGTTTTGATATGTGTTATATTTATATATAATGAAAGTATTTTCTTTGGAGGTATCAGGTGGAAGGAAAGAACGCGTGTGCAGGGCGCAGGCTGTCTGAACGGCTTGGCGGCATGAACAGGGTGGCGGACAGGATTTTTCTGCATCCGCTGTTTTTCGCGTTGCTGTTTGCCCTCTCTTGCCTTTTTGCGTATATGCGGTGGGAAGTTGGCGGTGCGTTTGCGTTTGTCACATTGATTTGCCTATCGCTTGTGCTTTGTGACGATATTTTTGCGACGACACTTCCTTTTCTTTTAATCTGCGTATTTGTGACGCGCTGTTATGATTCCTACGATATATTCATTGATTACATATGGATGGCTGTGCCGTTTGTGCTTTGTCTTCTTTTTCACTTGACCGTTTACAGACAGGGTGTGCGTATTGGCAGTAGCTTTTTCGGCTTGCTTGCCGTGACAGTGGCACTCATGCTGGGTGGTGTCGGGTTTATTTCGGCATCCGATTATTTTCAGCCGACTGCCATTTACTACACGGTCTTTCTCGGCGTTGGCATGGTGTTTTTTTATCTGCTTCTGAAGTCACAGCTATCCGCGCCGCGCACCTATGATGCACGCGAGATGATGCTCAAGCTTCTCTACATCATGGGACTTTTTGCCTGCCTTGTCATTCTGCTGATTACCTATGAAAACATTGACAAGATTCTCAAGAGCCACAAGGTGACACCCTTTCAGGCATCAAACAACCTCTGCACGCTTCTGATGTTTGCTTTGCCCTGCCCCTTCTATTTTGCGGGCAAAAGCCGTCTGCACATTCCCGTATCGCTTCTGATGGCGGCTTGTCTTTTTCTGACAGGCTCGCGCGGCGGTATTCTGATGGGCAGTCTTGAATTTCTCATTTGTCTTGTCATATTTCTCCTGCATGACAGGAAAAGCAGGTGGATTTATATAGGCATTCTGATTTGCGCGGCGGTGGCTGCCTATTTGTACGGAGAAGAGCTTGTGCGCTTTGCGACGCGCCTCAGACCTGACAAGCTGATTTCGGAAAACGAGGCGCGCTACAAGCTGTTAGGGCGAGCCAAGACGCTTTTCGGGCAGTCGCCTGTTTTTGGACACGGACTTGGCTATACGGGCAATATCGACCTATACAGACCGCGCACAGGGGCGATGTGCTGGTATCACATGATGATTCCGCAAATTGTGGCGGGGCTTGGACTTGTCGGCTGTGCGGGCTACGGTTATCAGCTTTTTTGCAGGGTGCGCGCATCCCTTACGGCGATTCGGCGCGGAGAGGGGCGCACGCGCGGGATGGCACTTGCGCTTTCGCTTTCCTATATTGGCGTTCTGTTGATGTCGCAGGTGAATCCCGGGCTATTCTGCCCGATTCCGTATGCCTTGCTCGCGGTGATGATTTTTGCACTGCTTGACGGAGAAAAGACTATCGGTATCAAAAGAAAAAGTGGAGAGAAATGATGATTGACAAAATCGAAGTGACTCTTTTTTTGAGCAAGGATATCAATGAAGTGGCAAACAAAAAGGCAAGACGGCTTCTCTTCTGGGAGACGATTGCGGGAGTGCTCGGACTTCTTTTGTATATTGTGATTGCCACGACCTATGACATCATGTACGGCTATGAGCCGAAGTTCTGCAACTTCATTCTGCTGCCCTCGGCGGTGCTGTTTGGCATGGGAATCACTTTTCTGCTCGCGATCAAAAAGGCGAACAAGCGGTTTCAGGAGGCGGAAAACAGCTACATTTTTGAAGCAGACGGCTTTACCGTCAACACCTCGCGCGACGGCGAGGCGGTTGGGTTTTCAAAGCACCGTTACAGCGAGGTGCAGAAGGTGACGCAAACCAAGGAATTGCTTTTACTGCGTGTACCGCAGGGCTATTACCCCATCGAAAAGGCGAGCCTGACGGAAAGCGAGCTTGACACGCTTCTGGCGTGGGTTAAGCAGGCCGACAAGCAAGCATGAAGAATATACCGCCCGACAGGAAGCGTGGCTTTCTGTCGGGCGGTATTTCTGCCCCGATGCAAAGGAAGGTTATTTCTTTTGCAAATAATCGACGAGGATATGCAGGGCGTGGAGATAGCCGTCTGTCCCCTCGCCCTTGACGGTTGCGATGCAGTGTGGGCGGATGTAGGAGAGGTGGCGGAAGTCCTCGCGGGTGTCGGGGTCGGAGATATGGATTTCGACGGTGGGGATACCCGTCGCCTTGATGGCATCGGCAATGGCTATCGAGGTGTGCGTATAGGCGGCGGGGTTGAACACGATGCCGTCTATATGCTCGCGGTAGGCGCGCTGAATTTCATCGACGAGCACACCCTCGTGGTTTGTCTGCACAACCTCGCATTGAGCGGCGAGTGCTTCTGCCTCGCGCTTGATGCGTGAGACGAGGTCGGCGTAGCACTCGTGACCGTAGATTGTTGGCTCACGCACGCCGAGCATATTGAGATTCGGGCCGTTCAAAACTAATATTTTCATGAGAAAGACCTGCCTTTTCTTTGGTATCAGGGGGTATCTTTTGTCAATTACATATCCGCAAGAATTTTGTCGGCGCACTCGTCGGGTGTGCCGACATTTTCATAGGATGCAGATGAAAATTTCATATAGAGAGGCAATCTCGCACGGTAAAGCTCGGCGAGGTTGCCGCTTGACAGAGGTCTATCCTCGCGTGCAAGCAATTCGAGTGGGCGAAGCAGAAAGACGATTTTGCCGTTTTGTGCAAGTGGCCTTAAATTCTCGCCTCGTGTGACGACACCGCCGCCTGTTGCGATGACGGCATGGTTCATTTTGCCTGCCGCCTTGACTGCTTCATGCTCACAGGTACGGAAAAATGCCTCGCCCGACTCGGTGATGATCTGCGCGGGGGTTTTGCCGTACATTTCGGTCACGAGCGCGTCGGTATCGACAAGCGTTCTGCCTGTTTTCTCGGCAATTTTTTGTGCGACGGTGGTTTTGCCACAGCCTGCCATACCGACGAGGACAATGTTTTCAAGATGCCCTTCAAGTGCGCGGTGGACGCGGTCGATTTCTGCGCGCGCGGGCGTGCCGTCCGTGAAAAGTCCGCAGGCGACTGCCGCCTGTGCGACCAGCATATACAGACCTGAGGTGGCGGTGATATGCCGCGCCTTCGCCTGCATGACAAGCGAGGTGCGGAGAGGGTTATAGACGACATCAATGACACCTGACAGGCGTTTGAATACCGAGAGGTCAACGGGTGACTCGTCATTGTGCGGATACATCCCGACAGGCGTTGTATTGATGAGGATATCGGCATCGGCGTGACGGCTTAAATTCTGATAGTTATCCTCGCCCCCACGCGATACGGTGACAATGCTTGCGGCACCGAGGTCAGAGGCAACTGTGCGTGCGGTGAGCGAGGTGCCGCCGCTTCCGAGAATGACCACCTTCTTGCCGCCGAAGCTGATGCCTGCGCGGTATGCCATCGCGAAAAAGCCGTGATAGTCGGTGTTATGCCCGATAAGCCTGCCATTCTGACGGACAACGGTATTGACAGAGCCGATGCGCGCAGCTCCCTCGCTCACCTCGTCAAGATAGGGGATGACTGCCTGCTTATAGGGAATGGTGACATTGAGTCCCTCATAGTCACCGTTTTTGATGAAGTCCTCAAGCTCGCTTGCTTCTACTTCGCGCAATTCGTAGTCATAGCGACCGAAGGCGCGGTGGATGAAGGGGGAATGGCTGTGCCCGAGCGGATTACCGATGAGATAATACATAGGGCGCGCTTCCTTTCGATGAATAGTAGATATCGGCAATGACAATGGCGGTGAGTGCCTCAACGCAGGGCAGGGCGCGCAGGGCGATACAGGGGTCATGTCTGCCCTTGACGGTGACGGTGGCATTTGCCCTCTCGGACAGCGAAACTGTTTGTTGAGGCAGGGCAATTGAGGCGGTCGGCTTGAACGCCAGACGGAAGATGAGCGGCATTCCGCTTGTCATGCCGCCAAGCACACCTGCGTGACGGTTGGTTTCGGTGACGATTTTACCGTCCCTCATACAAAAGGCATCGTTATGGAGAGAGCCGCGCATTTCGGTGGCTGAAAAGCCTGCGCCGAACTCAATCCCGCGCACGCCGCCGAGCGCAAAGAGCGCATAGGAAAGCCTGTTCTCCAAGCCGTCAAAGAGGGGAGTGCCAAGTCCTGCGGGCAGACCGATGACTGCCGCCTCGACAAGACCGCCCACCGAATCGCCCGATGCGGCGGCGCTTTCTATTTCACGCTTCATTCCCTCGCCTGCCGCGCGGTCGAGGGTGGGGAAGTCAGAGGACAGTACGCGCTCAAAGTCCGCCTTGCAGACGGCGGTATCCGAGAAGGGCGTATCCTTTGCCTTGCCGACACCTGCAAGGTGCGAGCCGATGAAGATGCCTTCCTTTTCAAGTGCTTCAAGGCAGAGATAGCCGACGGCGCAGAGGGGGGCGGTCAGGCGGGCGGAGAAGTGACCGCCGCCGCGCAAATCAACCGTATCGCCAAAGCGCATACGCGCGGTATAGTCGGCATGAGAGGGGCGGGGCTTATCGGCAAGTGCGGCGTAGTCGCCTGACCGCTTGTTCTTGCTTTCAATGATGACCGAGATGGGCGTGCCGCCTGTGACACCGTCAAGGACGCCCGACAGAAAGCGCGGGACATCCGCCTCGGCGCGCGGGGTGACATAGCGGGATGTGCCGCCTGCGCGGCGCGCCATGAAGCGTGAAAGCCTCTCCTCGTTTATTTCGATACCTGCGGGCAAGCCTTCAAGCACTGCGCCGACGGCATCGCCGTGTGACTCGCCAAAAAGCGATAATCTGACGGTATTTCCGATAGTAGATGACATACTGATTCCTCTTTTATTTTTCTGATTCGGTACTGGGGGCGAAAAATTCTTCGATTTGGTCGATTTGCAGGGTGTGGCAGACACACTCGCCGAGCCTTTTGGGCAACACGAGGGTGATGTCTCCCGATGCACGCTTCTTATCGTGGCGCATGGAGGCGCAAAGTGCCTTGTAATCAAGGCTTGTATCGGTAGGCAGACCGTAATAGTCAAGCAGGGGGTAGAGCCTGTCATCGAGATTTTCAAGGCAGATGCCTGCGCGCAGGGCGGCGCGGTAGGCGCGGCACATACCGATAGAAACGGCATCGCCGTGACTTATCTCATGGTGCGAGACTGCCTCGACCGCGTGACCGAAGGTATGCCCGAAATTGAGCAGCTTGCGTACACCGTGCTCAAATTCGTCCTCGGTGACAATGCGTGCCTTTGCGCGCACGCAGTCGGCAATGACGGCATCAATGTCGAGAATGGGCGTCAGACGGTCAAGCAACGAGGCATCCCCGATGAAGCCGTATTTGATGACCTCTGCCATGCCCTCGGCAAAGCGCGCGGGGGGAAGGGTATCAAGAAATGCGGTATCGCAGAGGACGGCAGAGGGCTGGTGAAAGACACCTACTTGGTTCTTTGCACCGTGCAGATTGACTGCCGTTTTGCCGCCGACAGATGCATCAACGGCGGCGAGCAGGGAGGTTGGCAATTGAATAAACTCCGTGCCGCGGCAGTAGAGGGCGGCGGCAAGTCCCGTGAGGTCGCCGGTAAGACCGCCGCCAAGCGCGAGAAGAAGGTCGCTTCTTGTCATTTCGTTTTCATAGAGGAAGGTGAGAAGCGCATCCAGCGTTTTGATGGTTTTATGTGCCTCGCCTGCCTCGAAAACAAAGTGCGCGGTTTTGAAGCCTGCGTTCCCAAGAATGCTCTCGACGCGGGAGAGGTGCAGGGGTGCAACATGGCTATCGCTGACAATGGTGATGCTCCTTTCCCGATAGGGCGCAAGCAGGGCGGGCAATTTGTCTGTCAAGCCTCTTTCGATGAGGACATCATAGGGCTTTTTTGTACGGACGGTGACGGTATGCATAAATTTTCCTTTCTCTCTTTACAGACCGCGGAAATTGTGATATACTGTTTATGAGACAGAGTAGCGGAGGATGATGGATATGCTGGCAAAAATTTACAGTGCCGGTCTGAATGGCATTGATGGCTTTCCTGTGACTGTGGAATGCAGTGCGCAATTCAGACTGCCCGATTTTACACTTGTGGGACTGCCCGACGCGGCAGTGAAGGAGGCGGAGGACAGAATCAGGTGCGCGTGTGAGAACAGTGGCATTCGCTTTCCCGACACCGAGCTGATGATCAATCTTGCGCCTGCCGACAAGAAGAAGGAGGGCTCGTCCTTTGACCTTGCCTTGATTCTGGCAATTCTGAAGGCGAATCTGAAGCTACCCCGCGCGCTTGATACCGATGACAAATGCTTCATCGGCGAGCTTTCGCTTTTTGGCGATGTGCGTCATGTGCAGGGCGTGCTTTGTATGTGTATGGCGGCGAAGAAGGCAGGCTTCCGTGAGGTCTATGTTCCGATGGAGGATGCCGAGGAGGCGGCGGCTGTTGAGGGCATCACGGTTTACGGTGTGCCGTCGCTTCGCGCGCTTCTTGACCATTTTGAAGGTGAGAGGCGGCTGGCGCCAACGGCTTGCGACCGCCTGTCATTTGAGCGTGACAGCGGGATTTTCCCGACCGATTTCTCGGAGGTGCGGGGACAGTACAAGGCAAAGCGCGCACTTGAAATTGCCGCCGCCGGCGGTCATAATATTCTGATGATAGGCCCGCCCGGCTCGGGCAAGTCGATGCTTGCCAAGCGGTTGCCGAGCATTTTGCCTGCCATGAGCTATGACGAGGCGGTTGAGGCAACTATGATCCATTCGGTAGCAGGGCTTAACGGCAACCGCCTGATTGTCAACCGTCCCTTCCGCTCTCCGCATCATACCGTCAGCATGGCGGCGATGGCGGGCGGCGGTGCGCGGCCGATGCCGGGTGAAATTTCACTTGCACATCAGGGCGTGCTTTTCCTTGACGAGCTGCCCGAATTTACGCGGCAGGTCATGGAGAGCCTGCGACAGCCGATGGAGGATGGCGAGGTGCTTGTCACGCGTGTGGCGGGCAGAGTGCGCTATCCTGCTTCCTTTATGCTGGTGGCGGCGATGAACCCCTGCCGCTGCGGGCATTACGGAGATCCGAACACGCCCTGCATCTGCCGTGCAGACCAGGTGCGGAAGTATCTTGAAAAAATCAGCGGCCCGCTTCTTGACCGCATGGATATGCAGATTGAGCTGTCACCTGTCAGCTACGGCGATTTACACGGTGAGCCGAAGGGGCCTGCCGCCGAGCCGTCCTCGGTGATTCGCGCGCGTGTTGACAATGCCCGTGCCTTTGCGGCAGAGCGGCTTCGCGCGTGCGGTGAAGCACCGACAGTCAATGCGCGCATGACACAAGCCCAGCTCCGCCGCGAGTGTGCGCTTGGCGCGGAGGCATCGGAAATGCTGGAGCTTGCCTTTACGAATCTGGACCTTTCGGCGCGCGGACACGACCGTATTCTGCGGGTGGCGCGGACAATTGCCGACCTTGACGAATCAAAAGAAATATTAGCCGACCATATTGCCGAGGCTATTCATTACCGTTCGCTTGATAAGAAGTATTGGCGGATATAACTGACAGGCGGTCGATATCACCGCCTGTCAGCATTTCGTTATCCGAGGCGATGACGCGGATGCCGTGCCTTTTGAAAAGGGCGGCGGTCATGCCGTCACCCGCAGTCAGTCTGCCCGTGAAGCTGCCGTCATAGCGAATAGAGAGGGCGCAGGACGGACTTTTGTCCTTGAAGATGACAAGGTCGGGGCGGACAAGCTCTGCAATGCGGAGAGCCTCCTCCGCGCCGCGACGGAACGCCTCGGTGACATCGGCTCCCGCGCGGTTTCTGACACATATTCCGTCATATTCCGACGGAATGCGCGGGGTTTTAAGACCGCCGAGCTGCTCGGGGCAGAAGGGGATGAGGGTGTGCTTGCTTGCAAGTGCAAGGACAGCCGCGTTTGGTTTGCTTTTGCCGTCATAGCGACAGGCGATGCCCAAAAGGCACGCGCTGACAAGTATCGTCATGGCGATTCCCCTCGTAAAACTGATTTGCTTATAAACATTTGAAGAACCTTGCGCGTGCGCAGGTTCTTCATTTTTTTATTTGTCAAGTGGAGTGCCGTCAAAGGCAAATGCGCCCAGCGTGACGCCCTCGGGCAAGGAGATTTCGGTGAGGGCACTGCAGCCGCGGAACGCCTTACTGCCGACTGTTTTCACGCCGTCCGCGCCTGAAACGCGCGCAAGGGCACTGCAACCGAGAAATGCCTCGTCCTCAATTGTCTTGACGGTTGACGGCAGAGCGATTGCGGTGAGTGCACTGCAGCCCGAAAACGCCGCACGACCGATTGTTTCGGTCTTGGCAAGCGATGTCACCTCCGTGAGTGCGCTGCAACCGAAGAAGGCGCGGACACCTACCTTCGCGCATCGCGTCGGTAGCTCAATGCTCTTTAATGCCGTGCAGCCGTAAAAGACGCCCTCGCCGAGATAGACGAGCGAGCGCTCGCCACGGGTGAAGGTCACCTTTTCAAGATTTTTGGCATTAAGGAAGGTGAATTTGCCGAGATGCCACAGGCGGTCGGGGATGGTGACGCTCCTTATTTTTGAGTCTTTGAATGCCTGATAGGCAACGGTATAGGTGCCGTCCCTTATGACAAAATCGCCCTCGTAGTCGGAATCGACTGCTATAAGCGTGTTGGCAAGATAAAGACCGCCGTCCTCGTAATTCTTCTTATTATTGGCGTAGCCTGTGTTTTTGAAGGCGTTTTCGGCAATCATGGTGATGCCGCTTGAACGGCACTCAATCTCGGTGAGCGCGGTGCAGTTTTCAAAGGCACTCGGGTAAATTTGGGTGAGTGAGGCGGGCAAAATGACCTTTTTCAAGTCCTTTTGTCCCTTGAAAACGCCTGACATAATCATTTTGACAGGCATATCGCGATAGCTTTCGGGAATTTCAATGGTGCTGCCCTTGGCGGTGCCGATGCCTGTGACCTTATAGCCTGTTTTATCCGAGGTCAGCTCAAATTGCAGCTCACCCGTCTGCGCCCTTTCCTTATCGGAACAAGAGACAAAAAGAGCAAGGACGGTCAGGAGAAGCATGAGGAGAACGGGTAAAAGCAGAGAGTGGCATCGGCGCATAGAGAGCTCCTTTCAAGCTACGGAATTAAAGATCGAGCAGATCGACCGTATCGTAAAGCCGCTTTGCTGCCTTGCGCTTCTTTTCGCAGAAGGCACGCATTTCGGCAACCTGTTCATCGGTGAAGTCGGAGAGGTCGCCGTCCTTCAGCTTGTTTTTGTTCATACGGTCGAGAATCAGGGCATAGTGGATGTCGGTTGAGACAATCTTGTTATCGCGCTCACAGATGACAATATCGCTTCTGCCAGCGAGCAGCTCCTTGGCGGCAAATTCACCCATGCGCGAGGCGAGCAGACGGTCGCGAAGCGTCGGTGTACCGCCGCGTACAACATGGGCAAGACGCGCGAAACGGGTTTCGACATTCGTTTCACGCTCAATCTGCTCTGTCAGGGCAGGGCCGTACTCCGAGCCGAGTCCTTCGCTGACAACCACGATGAAGTTGCGCTTGCCGAGCTTCTTGGACGCCTTGATTTTATTGATGATGGCGGAATTGTCGGCAAGAGGAAATTCAGGGACGACAACGGCGGTTGCGCCTGTGGCAATACCTGTTTGCAGGGCGATATCGCCTGCATCTCTGCCCATGACCTCAACAACATTACAGCGCGCGTGCGATTCGCAGGTATCGCGCAGACGGTCAATCATCTCAACAACAGTATTCATGGCGGTATCGAAGCCGATGGTGAAGTCGGTCGAGGATATATCGTTATCAATGGTAGCAGGAATACCGACACAGGGAATGCCGTGCTTTGTCAGGTCGGTTGCGCCGCGGAAGGTGCCGTCGCCGCCGATGGCAACAATGCCGTCAATGCCGATACGGTGGCAGGTATCGACAGCGCGCTTCATGCCCTCCTCTGTCTTGAACTCGGGGCAACGGTCGGAATAGAGAATCGTACCGCCGCGATTGACGATATTGGACACATCACGGACATCGAAGGGCTTGACATCGCCGCCGATGAGTCCGCTGTATCCGCGATAAATGGCAACGACCTCAACACCGTGTGCGAGTGCGGTACGGGTGACGGCGCGGACGGCCGCGTTCATACCGGGGGCATCGCCGCCCGATGTCAGAATGCCGATTTTCTTAAAGTTCTTCATGAAAAAGCGCTCCTTATACGATTAGTGGAAGAGGGGGAAGCGGCGGCAAAGCTCGGCAACGCGTGCGCGCACCTCATCGGCTGTGCCTTCAAAATCGCGGGTGGTCATGGCAATGAGAGTGGCAATTTCGCGCATCTCGTCTTCCTTCATACCGCGTGTGGTGACGGCAGGTGTACCGATACGGACACCGCTTGTGACAAAGGGCTTCTCGGGGTCGTTGGGGATGGCGTTCTTGTTGACGGTGATGTGGACGGCATCCAGACGCTTTTCAAGCTCCTTACCCGTGACGCCGAAGGGGCGAAGGTCGAGCAGCATCAGGTGGTTGTCCGTACCGCCCGAAACAAGATTGAAGCCTTCCTTCAAGAATGCCTCGGAGAGAGCCTTGGCGTTCTTGACAACCTGCTTCTGATAGTCCTTGAAGGCAGGGGTGAGTGCTTCGCCGAGGCAGGCAGCCTTGGCGGCAATGATGTGGAGAAGCGGGCCGCCCTGAATGCCGGGGAAAATGGCTTTATCAATTTGCTTTGCAAGCTCTTCACGGCAGAGAATCATACCGCCGCGAGGGCCGCGCAGGGTTTTATGAGTGGTGGTGGTGACGACATCGGCATAGGGGACGGGGCTTGGATGCTCGCCTGCCGCAACAAGACCTGCAATGTGCGCCATATCGACCATGAGGTAAGCACCGACGCGGTCGGCAATCTCACGCAGACGCTTGAAGTCGATGACACGGGGGTATGCCGATGCGCCTGCAACGATGAGGCGGGGCTTGTTCTCGACGGCGAGGCGCTCCACCTCGTCATAGTCTATTCTGTGGGTGTCACGGTTGACACCGTAGGAGATGAAGTTATAGTAAAGACCTGACAGGTTGACAGGGCTGCCGTGGGTGAGGTGTCCGCCGTCAGCAAGGCTCATGCCAAGGACAGTATCGCCCGGCTTCAAGAGTGCGACATAGACAGCGGTGTTTGCCTGTGAGCCACTGTGAGGCTGGACATTGGCGTGCTCCGCGCCGAACAGCTTTTTTGCGCGCTCAATGGCGATGTTCTCCACCACATCGACGCATTCGCAGCCGCCGTAGTAGCGGTGCGCGGGATAGCCCTCTGCATATTTATTTGTCAGAATGGTGCCTGCCGCGAGTAGAACCGACTCCGAAACAACATTTTCCGATGCAATCAGCTCAATACCGTTTTCCTCACGCACATATTCAGCGCGTATAGCTTGTCCAAGCTCGGCATCAAGTGCGGTCAGTTTGTCAATAGTCATCTCAATACTGTTTGCCATTATTAACATCCTTTCAAGCGTGTAAATTTATTTTTTGATATTCATGATTTATTATACAACATAAGGAAAGATTTTTCAAGAGGAAAACGGCAAAAAACGCATTTTTTCTATATTTTTTACGCTTATACCAAAAAATATGCAAAAGTCGGAAAAAACCGCGTTCTCTGCTTGAAAAGCGCGTCGATTGGTGGTATAATGGCAGAGTAAGAAATACAGATGGGGGTGATGAGGTGGAAGGTTTTACTTCAACCCTGAATCAGACGGCATTTCTCTTTTCCTTTATCATCATTGGCTTTTTATTGGCAAAGACAGGAACTGTCCCGAAGAATACGGCAAGCGCACTTTCAAAGCTCGAAAATGTTTTGTTTGTGCCTGCGCTTGTTTTCGGAACATTTGTGCAGAATTTCACACGCGAGCGCATTGGTGCGTTTCGGGATCTACTGCTTGCCAGCGTGATAATTTTCATTGTCGTGCTTCCTGTTTCGCTTTTTGTGCCGCGGCTTCTGACGAAGGACAAATACTTGCAGCATATTGACACCTACGGGCTTGCCTTTGCCAATTTCGGTTTTATGGGCAATGCGGTGGTCTCGGCGCTTTTTCCCGAGATTTTTCTGGAATACATCATCTTTACCATTCCGCTCTGGACGGCGATTTATCTGTGGGCGGTGCCTGCTCTTCTGATTGCTGACGAAGGCAAGCGGGAAGGGTTTCTTGCGCGCTTGAAGAAGCTGTTGAATCCGATGTTCATCGGAATGCTGCTCGGCGCACTTGTCGGAGTGCTTGACATCACTCTGCCGTCCTTCATCATGTCGGCTGTCACGGCGTCGGGTAACTGTATGTCCCCGATTGCCATGCTTCTGACGGGCATGACGGTGTCGGCAATCAGTCTGAAAAAAACCTTTACCAACATACACATTTACATTCTGACGGTCATTCGCCTTCTGGTCATTCCCATGCTTTTTGTTCTTGTGGCGCATCTTCTGCATATTGAGGGGACTCTTTACATCTGCGCTCTTTGTGCGCTTTCGATGCCGCTCGGACTGAATACGGTTGTCGTGCCGAGCGCGTATGGCAAGGACACCACCGTTGCGGCAGGAATGGCGGTTGTCTCGCATCTTCTGTCCTGTCTGACTATTCCGTTCATTTTTGCATTATTTGGCTGAATCAAGGAGAAGAATCAAGATGAATTTCAAGGCATTAAGAGATTTTCAGGATTTCTTGACATCGTGGCGTCTGTCGGGCTGCGACTGCGAGGTGCGCGTGGCGCATGAAACGGTACACCGCTATCGCTCGGGCTATGCCGATTTTGAAGAAAAGCGGTTGATGCGCGGTGATGAATTCTACTATTTGTGGTCGTCATCCAAGGTGATAACGGCGGCACTTGCCCTGAAGCTGTATGAGGAAGGGCGTTTTTTACTCACCGACCCTCTGTCTGCCTATGCACCCGAATTTGCCGAGATGCAGGTTTCGGAGGAGCAGAGTGACGGCACACGCATTCTGCGCCCTGCCAAAAAGCCGATATTGGTGCGCGACCTGTTCACGATGTCGGCGGGCTTCAATTATGATTTGGAAAGCGATGCCATCCGCGAGGTCATCCGTGCGAAAAACGGTCATGCGACGGCGCGTGATATGCTCTCTGCCTTTGCGAAGCATCCGCTTTACTTTGAGCCGGGCGAGCGCTGGTCTTACAGCGCATGCCATGATGTGCTGGGCGGATTTATTGAGCTTATCAGCGGCAAGCGTCTGCGCGACTATGCGCGAGAGGCAATCTTTGAGCCGCTTGGCATGACAGATACATCCTACGGCACGCCGAGTCGCGCGGATTTCGCCGAGAGAATGATGAAGCAATATATCTTCGACGATGCAACCGAGTCCCGTAAGATTGAGTACGGCGAGCCGTCGCATATGCTGACGCCCGACTATGACAGCGGCGGCGCGGGTGTGGTCAGCACGGTTGACGACTATATCACCTTTGCGGATGCCATGGCATCGGGCGGTGTGGCGAAAAACGGCGAGCGGATTCTGACCGCCGCCACGATTGACCTGATGCGGAGCGATTTTCTCGGTGAGCGGCGCAAGGATATGACATGGTCGCAGCTGACAGGTTACAGCTACGGACTCGGTGTGCGGACGCTTGTTGACCGCGTGTCAGCAGGCTCGCTCGGCCCGTGCGGTGAGTTTGGCTGGCAGGGTGCGGCAGGCACCTATGTCATCATTGATCCCGAGAATCGCGTGGCTGTCTTTTTTGCACAGCAGATGCGGAACAGTCAGGAGCCGTATATCGCGCCTCGCCTGCGTAATCATGTGTATGCTTGTCTTGGGAGATAAGCCTTGAAGAAATAAGAGGATTCCGATTCTTCTGAATCGGAATCCTCTTTTGATTGGCTGCGAACGATACAGCCTTTAATCTCTCACATAGACGGTTTTGCCACCGCCCTCATGGTATTCAATGAGCTTGTCGCCACGGCGCGTGAATATGGCTTTTTCGCTGTAGATGGTGATGACGATTTGACTGCCGTCCTTGTACCATGTACCGTTTGCCGTTGTGCCCCCCGACTGATAGACGGCGATGCCGTCATCCTTCAGGTGATATTGTGAGCTTTTGCCGCTTTCCTTTTCGCCCGACGCCGTCACATCATAGGCATAGACATAGACACCCTCGGGATTCAGGGTGTGGAAGAGCAGAAGGATACTCAAAAGAGCCGAGATTGCAGAGAGGGCGAGCAGGAGAAGCGCACGCTTGCCGTGTGCGATTTCGGCGGGGGAGGGCGCATTTTGTGACGGTTTTTCAGTATACATAGAAGCCTCTTTGTGAAAAAGCGGCAGTGGTATCATCGACTGCCGCTTTCAGATAAGGGGGAATTGTTTTGGAGTATTATGACAAGGTCTGACTGATGGTTTCCTCTGTTATTTTCTTCATGTCCTCATAAGCGGCTTCCATGCGGCGAACAAGCGTCAGCTGGTTGCGTGCGCGGACAAGGTTATGCTCGGGGCAGGCGATATGGAAATAGCGGTCGCCGTCCAGATAGTCGGTCAGGAAGCGGATGCCGCATTCAAAGGTGAGGAGGATGGGGGAGAGGGGCAGAAGCTCCTTTTCCTTATCGGTCATGGTGCGACCTGCCTCGCGGACAAAGCCACGGACAAAGCCGCGATAATTGTCAAGTGAGATACCTATTTTCTCCTCGTCGCGCTCGTCCTCGGGGCAGGTAGCCATAGCGAAGCGGAGTGCATCGCCGAAGTCGTAGAGCAAGGAACCCGGCATGACGGTATCAAGGTCAAGCACGCAGAACGCCTTATTGGTTTCGGCGTCAAAGAGAAGGTTGTTCAGCTTGGTATCGTTATGAGTCACGCGGAGCGGAACGGTGCCTGCCTCGATTTCATCGGTGACGGCGTGCGTCAGAGCCAGTCTTTCGCGGGCGAAGGCGATGAGATCCTCGCATTCCGCCTTGCGATTCATGACATCGGCTGCAACCGATTTTTCAAGGTTTTCCATACGGCGCGGTGTGTCATGGAAGTGGGGAATGGTGTCATAGAGCGAGGAGGGCGGGAAATCGGCAAGCATACTCTGGAACTCACCGAAGGCCGAGCCTGCCTCCTCCATATCGTGCGGTGTTGCGCTGTTGCGGCTGACACCGTTGATGAAAAGATACAGACGGTAGTAGTCGTCACCCTCACGGTAGTAGGGCTCGCCCGAAAGCGCGCGGTGAACAGTCAGGGTGTGACGAAGCGTGTCCTTGCCTGCAAGAGAGAGCTTTCTTTTGAGGTGGGCGGTGACAAGCTCAATATTCTGCATGAGTGCCACCACATCCTTGAAGGCAACGGTATTGATTTTTTGCAGGATGTACTGATATGCGGGGGTTTTGACAAGATAGGTTTCGTGGATATGTCCGTCACCGTAGCGACAAAGCTCACGAACCTCGGTAATGCCGAACTGTGCGAGAACTGATTGGAGCTGTGTCTCTTTTTCTTTTGTTAAAGACATGATGGTAATCCTTCCTTGCTGTATAAAATAATGGTCTTGATACGGGGTGAAATTTTGTTCAAAATGCCTGTTTGCTCTTGACCGAGGGCGTCATTTGTGGTACAATAAGCAAAAGGACTTCTACACCTATTGTATCATAGGCAAAAAAGCATTGGTATGTCATTTTGTCCACAATTTCTTACATTTTGGTCATTTTTTGTGTCAAAATTGGCATATAAACGAAAAAGAGAGGGACGCGACATGAAGGATAGCTATATATTGTGTCGGTTAGAGCCTGTTTTGCGGATAACCTCGCTATGCACGGCGTTTTCGGTGGTCTATGGGGCTGACTTTGCGTATGACGGGGAAGCGCATGACTTTTATGAGGCTGTATTTGTTTTGCAGGGTGAAGCGGGAATTGTGGCAGGGGACGAGGTGCTTTGTCTGCACGCGGGGCAGATGGTGATACATCCGCCGATGGAATTTCACCGCATATGGAATGCCGCCGACACCTCGCTGAAATTTTTGGTTTTATCCTTTGGGGCTGATGCCTTTCCCATAAACGAGCACCGTGTGTGTGCCTTTACGGCGAAGCAGGGTGAGGACATGAAGGACGAAATCGAGGTGATTCGCCGTCACTTTACGATGAATGGCTCGCGCTTGCTTGAACCGCGCGGTGCGGAGTCGCTTTCGCCGATACAGACGGCGGTAAATAATATTGAGAATTTGCTTCTGACGCTTCTGGGGCGCGGGGATGTGAGTGATATTGATGACACGCGAAGTGCGCGCCGCTATTCCGATGTGGTGGCACTCATGCGACGCAATCTTGACCGCCGCCTGAATGTCGATGAGCTTGCGACCATGGCGAAGATGAGCCGCTCGGCGTTGCAGAAGATGTTTTGCCGCTATGCAGGCATGGGTGTCATCAAATTTTACACGCAATTACAGGTCATGCGCGCGCAGAATCTTTTGGAGGCGGGCATGAGCGTGAAGGAGGTTGCGCTGGCACTTGGGTTTGACGACCAAAACTATTTTAGCCGTCTGTTCAGACGCTTTACGGGCGAGCCGCCCTCTGCGTTCAGACCGAGAAAGTGATGCGCTGCCGTCGTGAAGAATACATAGAAAAGCAGAAAGCCAAAGCGAGAGCTTTGGCTTTCTGCTTGATTATTGTCATGATGCTCGGTTGCGCTTTTTTTCAGAAGATTGCCTTGACAAGCTCGGAGCCGACGGTCATGATAAAGCCTGCGGTGAGCACGCCTGCGAAAATGGAGGGCAGGGCGTACTTCATGCGGATATTGAGCAGGGCGGCGACAAGTGCGCCTGTCCATGCGCCTGTACCGGGGAGCGGGATGGCGACAAAGAGGAAAAGACCGAAGGTGGTATATTTTTCGACCTTGCCCGTATTCTTTTCAGCCTTGCGGTAAATCCATTCGGCGATGGGCTTCAGTCGCTCGGACTTGAGCATATATTTCAGAATGGCGCGGATGAAGAGCAGAATAAAGGGAACGGGAATCATATTGCCGATGACACCGATCAAGTAGGTGGGAATGGTTTTGAGTCCCCAGCCGATACCGATGGGAATGGCGCCGCGAAGCTCGATAATCGGTACCATTGAGACGAGAAAGACGAGAACATAACGCCAAAAAATAGGAACCTTATCCATGAGAGTCTCCTTTATTTTGCGATTTGATGATGGTGAGTGAGCCGAAAAGCGGAAGCTCGCGCGCCTTTTGATGCAGGGCGGTCATGATGCCAACGGCGGTAAGCGCGAGGAAGCCGACACCGAGAAGCGCGGTCAGAATGTGCATGACGGCTTCGAGGGGGTACCAGATTTTGCCGAGGAAGAAGCCTGCCGCTTCTACGAGCAGGCCCATCATAAGCTCGGTCAGAAAGAGGACGAGCCCCTGATTGAGATGAAAGCGCAGATAAAACGATTTCTTTGCCGAAAGCTCAATGAATAGCGGAATGAGGCAAAGGACGGGGATGTAAGCGAGGACGGCCATAGGGGTGTTTTCGTCAATTTCTTCTTTTGTATAGCGGTCTGTCACATCTATGCCATGCTCGGCCTTATCTGCCAGCCGTTCCATAAAGCTCGGCTTTTCCTGCGTGTGACACGCGGGGCATTCGTGTGAATGCACGGGCATTTCCGTGCCGCATTTTCTGCAAAATGCCATAAAATATCCTTTCCGCCGCCAAAGAGACGGCAAGCGGTTTTGCACTGAAAAGAGTATAGCATAAGGCGCGCGACTTGTCAAGTGCAAGGAGGGCGGGCTACAAAAAAATATTGTCATGATATGTGAGAAAAGATTTCGTGCAAATGTCAAGATGTTTTGCGAAAAAAGTTATAAAAATTTTTCATGCAGTCAATTTTTGAAAGTTCATTTTCAAAATATTCCTGTGATGTATAAAAATTAAACATAGGGCGAGGATAGTTATTCAGCCAATTCATAACC
>JAZRPF010000007.1:0-60854 GCA_045649045.1 Eubacteriales bacterium | reverse complement strand
GCGCCTTTTGTCAAGCCCTTTTTGAAAACTTTTTTATTTTCTTTTTCGGCTTTCCCAAGCTCGCTTCTGTGCCTCGACCGCCCCGCTTTCGTGAGGCTTGTCTATTATATCATCTCATTTCTCTTTTGTCAAGGGGGTTTTCTGAACTTTTTTGCTTTTTTCGGTTTTTTAGCAAAAACGCACAAATCGTGTTTTCCTTTTTGCTTTTACTGTAGAAAAACCACAAAATCAAAAAGGAAGCCACAAACGAGGCTCCCTCTTTAAATTTCAAAAAATCAAATTATATTTTTCGGATATCGGCGCCAAGTGCTTGCAGTTTTCCTACAATATTATCATAACCGCGCTCAACATAAACAATATCACTCACAGTTGTCTTTCCGCGCGCGGCAAGTCCCGCCAGAATCATTGCCGCGCCGGCACGCAAATCTACCGCGTTCACGGCGGCAGGCAAAAGACAATTACCACCCTGAATGGTTGCCATGTGCTCATCAAGCGTAATACTTGCACCCATCTTGCGAAGCTGCTCAACATATTTGAAGCGATGTTCAAAAATAGTCTCGTTTACATAGCTGACACCCTCCACCAAGCAAAGCAAAACGCTCATCTGCGGATGCATATCGGTCGGAAATCCCGGATACGGCATAGTTTTAACATGAACGCCTATCATGTGTCCGCCTGCTGTGACCGTGACAGACTCGTCGCCCTCCTCTACCTCTGCACCGATTTCCCTCAACTTTGCCGAAATGGATTCAAGGTGCTTGGGGATAACATTGGTAATTTCAATTTTACCGCCCGTGACCGCTGCGGCAACCATATATGTCCCCGCTTCAATCATATCCGGAATGATATCGTATGTACAGCCATGCAGAGACGGCACTCCGCGAATTTTAATGACATCGGTACCTGCACCGCTGATTGATGCACCGCAGGCATTCAAAAAGTTTGCAAGGTCAACGATATGCGGCTCGTGTGCAGCATTTTCAAGAATAGTCATTCCCTCCGCCATCACCGATGCCAAAATGGCATTGACCGTCGCACCAACCGACACCATATCAAAGTAAATGACCGCGCCCGTCAACCCCTCGGCATCAGCCGTGACTCTGCCATCATCGCGCTCCTCGACCGTTGCGCCCAATGCACGAAACGCCTTCACATGCTGGTCAATCGGTCTCCGGCCGAAGTCGCAGCCACCACAGGTTCCTGCCGAGGCGTGTGCAAAGCGCCCAAGCTCTGCTCCAAGAATATACACAGAACCACGCATTTTTTGTACCAGATTATCCGGTGCACAGCCATAAGTCGCATGACGCGAGTCAATGCGATAGGTTGTATCATCAATTTGTTCTATTTCAACACCCATTGAGCGTAAAATCTCAAGTGTTAAGATAACATCGCTGATAGCAGGAAGATTGCCAATGATGCATACATCATTTGTCAAAACCGTTGCAAACATAATCGGAAGAGCCGCATTCTTAAAACCGCTGACCTCTACCGTGCCTCGCAAGGGCTTTCCTCCGTTAATCACAATCTGCTCCATAGTGCCTGCTCTTTCCTTCATAAAATCGCAAATTTTATCTTTACTGATTATCAAAGCCAAAATCAATTGCTCGATGGTTTTACCCTATTATTCATTATACGCATTTGACCTTTTTTTGTGAAAATGAATCAATGCCCCTGTGCGCGATACAACGCCACAGCCAAATCAACGACAAGCCCGTAGCTCTTTCGACCGACTGTTCCCTGTAATTTCAAAAAAGTATCATTGACCGCACCGCTGATGTTCCCGACAACCGAATCGCGATACGGGGCAAACCTTGCCGCATACACCGCTTGGTCACCGCGCGCGCTTTCGGGCGTTCTGAACCAAAGCTCAGTATAATAAGGCGAATTTGCAGATGCAAGTGCAGACAGCACATAACGCAGCATCTCAAAATTGCCTGCATACTGAATATAGGGAATGCGCGAATTTCTACAAGCAAGAAATGCCATCATGTTGGCTTCATCCTCCTTGGCAAAGCCTCGCTGATGTGCCATCTCATGTGCCGCTGTAAAGACAGTGCAGAAATCATTAAAGTTCGTATTGACATTTGCCTCACCCGTAAAAAAGGTATAAACACCGAGTATTTGTGTATGAGACATCATGCGGCTCATTGCAACAGGCTTTGCCCTTCCTGACGAATACGGAATGAAAGCGTAATCACGGCGCAAATCATGATATGAAAGGCGTAATTCCCGCGTCATTTCATCAAAGCCAATCGGCATGACGGATGCGCCCTCCGCATCATACATCACCTGTCCCTCTAACTGTTCAAGCTCCGAAACAAGCCAAAGCCCCGTCTCAAACAATTCCTTCTCGGTGACCTCTTGTCTATCAAGTCCCATCTTCTCATCAAGCGTTTTACCGCGATATCCGGAAGCAAAGGTCAACACAAACAGGCAATAAATGAGAAAAAAGAAAGAAAGGATAAGGCAGGTAAAGCGCGTCAGACGCACGCTGTCCTGCATGCGATAGGCGTAAATCAAGGCGCAAATGAGCAGCGGAATCAAAAGCAAAATCGAAAGCTCAGCAAGAGAAAACGGAAAAACACGGCTGACACACGAAAGCATCTCACGAAGCAAAGCAGAAACCGTTTGATTAAAGCCATCAGCAAAAGCTGTACTGACATAAAAAAGAATGTGCAGTATCAGTGAAACGGCAGTCAATACAAAAACAAGCAGAGCAAAGAAAGGAACCTTCAACCGAATACGCCGATATTGCTCGCGAAGCCTGACCATCTTGTTCTCCCGATTCATTATATTCTAACCCAAGTTCAACCCGCGCGCAAGAACTATTTTTTCGGCGCAGGAATTGCCGATAATGTTTTGCGGGTATGCCGCCATGCGCACAGGTACAATACAGTCATCCCCAAAAGATAAGCGCTCATATATCCCGACACATCAATAAAAATGTCGCCCACCTGGTCGCCTCGGCCTGTCAGAACTTGAATGCCCTCGTCAAAGGAGGCGACAGTAAAGGAAAGAGTCGCGCCAAGCAGCAGGTAAGGTAAATTACGCCGAAAAGCAAAGTGGAGAAGTAAAATAACCTCAATACCCAAGCATGCAAATTCAACAAAATGTGCGATTTTTCTTGAATACTGTATCAAAAAATTCTCAAGAGCAGTTTCTTCCTTGCCTGTCAGCGCTGTAATCACATTGCCTATGGATTCATTGAAGTGGTTGCTGATTTGTTCGGATTCTTCCATGGATACAATTGAATTGCCAAAAATAAAGGCAAGTGTGAGGATAATGGCTATCAAAAGAAGCAAGCACATCGTTTGATTGATAGCGCACCCGTTTTTCATATCCATACCAAGCCTTTTTATATTATTATATATATTGTAGCATATTTTATAAAGTTTGTAAAGATATTTATTGAATCTATATGCAAAAAAACATCACGACGCCTTCACAAATAGATATAAAGCGCAAAATTCCCGATATCAGCATATTCATTTGCAAGTGACGCGCACTTTTCAAGCAGATACTGTGCCTCTGTGCTTTCACCTTGCAGCTCATTCCCACGCAGATAAAAGGTAATATCTCCTCTTTTTTTCATGGCATTCAGGATGCGGCGAAGAGCTCGGTATATTTTTCCCTGAAGTTCTGTTTCGTTTTTGCGCTCATAAACGACGCGCACAAGCTGCACGCCCCGCACCCGCGCCGATGCAAGAAAAAAAACCGTCTGCTTCACAGCCTGTGTGGCTTCGGTAATTTCCTCACCCAAATACAGATTTTCAACGATTACGCCTTGTTCCATTTTGCACCCTCAAACGATTTCAGAATTTCAAATCCACGCGATTGCGCAGCTCTCCTGCACAAAACGCCCGAATGTTCAAAACGATTTCCGACAGGCAACGCACACGGGATTCATACGAGCCCCACGCCATGTGCGGTGTCAGACAGACATTCGTCATGCCCTTCAAGCGTGCATAAGGATGCCCTTCGGGGAACGGCTCGGTCGAATAAACATCACATCCGAAAAAGCCCAGCCTTCCTGACAGCAAGGAATCGACCACCGCCTGCTCATCAAGCACGGCACCGCGCGCCACATTAATGAGCATTGCCCCCGACTTCATCAAAGAAAGCGCACGCGCGTCAATCATCCCGCGCGTCCCATCATTCAGAGGCACATGAATCGAAATAATATCCGACTGCGACAGAAGCTCATCAAGCGATACATTGTCCCAGCAGTCAATTGCAGTCCGCTTGCAGACAAGCACGCGGCATCCCATGGCGCGTGCAACAGTCCCGACCTGCATTCCGATGTTTCCGAACCCAACAATACCCCATGTCTTGCCTGCAAGCTCATGATAGACAGGCACAAGGCAGTTTTGAACATTGCCACGCGTATAAGCACCCGATTCCACATGTGCGTGATATTCGGGCAGATGTGTATAAAGAGACAGAGCCATCGAAAGCGTAAGCTGCGCAACACTCGGCGAGGAATAACCCTCCACATTGCAAACAGCAATACCGAGCTTGCGACAAGCCGCAACATCAACATTGTCGTAGCCCGTTGCCGCGATGCAAATGAGCTTGAGCTTCGGCAATGCTCGCAAAATCGGTTCTGTCATTTTAACCTTGTTCAGAATAGCAACTGATGAATTTTGCAAACGCAGAACAACATCCTCGACAGAGGTTGTCTTGTAAATCTCGACTATGCCAAGCGTGTAGAGAGGCGAAAGATCAAGATCCGCGCCAAGAGTCGCCGCATCAAGAATGGTTATCTTCATAGTGATTCCTCTCTCAAAAATCAACCGATTGATTCATCATAAACGGCACGCGAGCCACCGATGTATTTGGGGCGTGTTCTTGCCGCAAGCAAAATTGCCTCGCCGATATGAGTGACAGACAATCGCACGGGAACAGCCACACGGCGAAGGTGCATTCCAATGAGTGTGCCGCCAATATCAAGTCCTGCGTCGGCACGGATTTCCTCAACCACAACAGGCTGACGCATGGATCGGTAAGCACAGGAAGCAAAGGAGCCACCTGCCTTGGGCTGCGGTACCGCGTTCACGCGCTCAAGATTACCCGCTGCCTCTGCCTCAATGACAATCGCACGGTTCAAATGCTCACAGCACTGTGCGGCAATATAAATTCCCTTTTCATCAAAAACAGAAGCAAGACCGCGATAGATGGCATCTGCAAGTTCGGGCGAGGATGCACTTCCCACACGCTTACCCGCAACCTCACTTGAAGAACAGCCAATCACAACGATCGAGCCTCGGCGAAGCGACGCGACGCGGCAAAGCTCCTCCGCCGCAAAGCGCGCCTGCTTTTCAATTTGTAGAGTCATCGTCAACTATCTCCTTATCAAGCTTAAGCTTTAAGAATCTTTCATGTTTTTTAGTGTACCATGTTTTGAAAGAAAAGTCAACACCTCTTTTATGATTGATATGTAACAAATAATCATGTATATTTTTCTTGGTAAGAATCTTCTTTTTTATCTTGCAAAAAACAAAAAAATGTGTTATACTGTTTCTGTGCTTTTATTAGCAAAGAGTTGCTTATCATACGGGATTATTTCTCGGAAAGGGCTTTCGCTTCGGCGAAAATCAGGTTTTTTCATGGTACAGGATATTTCTTCGCGTATCAGCGAAATCTACCCCAGACTTTCAAAATCACAGCGCAGAATTGCCGCTACCGTCATCAATTCTTGCGACAAAGCAGCATATATGACCGCTGCCAAGCTCGGTCAGCTTGTCGGCGTTTCGGAATCGACGGTTGTCAGATTCGCCATTGAGCTTGGCTTTGACGGCTATCCTGATTTTCAGCGCGCAGTACAAGAGCTTGTCAGAGCAAGTCTGACACCCAACCAGCGCATTGAGGTCACGAATCTTCGAATCGGCGATAAGGATGCGCTCGATAAAGTCATGAACGCCGATATCGCCAAAATCAAATATACTCTTGAAAATCTTGACCGTGAGGCTTTTGCCGCCTCGGTTTCCGCGATTCTGAATGCCAAGCATATCTATATTATCGGCGTGCGCTCATCCTCTGCCCTCGCGTCCTTCCTGCATTTTAATCTGAGCATGATTCTCGACAATGTGAAGCTTGTAACGCCGACCAGCAGCAGTGAGGTTTTTGAACAGATACTCGACATTGATGCAAGTGATGTCATGATTGCCATCAGCTTCCCCCGTTATTCCACCAAAGTCATCAATGCCGTCAAATACGCACGCGCACAGGGGACCGAGGTCATTGCGCTGACCGACAGCCGCTCTGCCCCCATCTCCAATCACGCGACACACATCCTGACCGCACAAAGCGACATGGCATCCTTTGTCGACTCTCTGGCGGCTCCGCTCAGCGTCATCAACGCCATGCTCGTGGATGTCACTCGTCAGATGGAGCAAAAGGTCAAGGAACGCTTCGACAGATTGGAACGCGTCTGGGATGAATATGATGTCTACACCAAACGCTGATTACGAAAAATCGCGCGTTGCAGTTGTTGGCGGCGGTGCCGCAGGTCTTTATGCAACCGCGCTTCTTCTGCAAGCGGGGATTGATGTCACGCTTTTTGAACACAAAAGCGAAACGGGCAAAAAGCTGTTGATTACGGGAAAAGGACGGTGCAATCTGACAAACGACTGCACCCCCGAAGAATTCTTACAAGAGGTGACACGCAATCCGCGCTTTTTAATGAGTGCCATTCATCGCTGTCCGCCATCCTCTGTGATGCGTTTCTTTGAAACGCTCGGCGTTCAATTGAAGGTTGAACGCGGCAGACGCGTCTTTCCCGCCTCTGATAAATCCCGCGATATCGTCAACGCGCTTCGAAGCGCAACAAGAAACGCCAAAATCATTCACGAAAAGGTGATGCATCTTCTGACCGAGGACGGTCGCGTGCGTGGCATACGCACGAAGGAGGCAGAATACCGATTCGATACAGTCCTGCTCGCAACGGGCGGCCGCTCGTACCCCCTGACAGGCTCTGATGGCTCGGGCTATCTGCTTGCACAGGAGGCGGGACATAAAATTACCGATATCAAGCCCTCCCTTGTACCGCTTGAAAGCTCGGCATCCTTCTGTGGCGAACTTCAGGGCGTCGCGCCCAAAAACATCGCCTTCACCATCTGTGAGCGTGAAAGTGGCCGCGTGCTTTACCGCGACTTCGGTGAAATGCTCTTCACGCATTTTGGCATCAGCGGTCCCGTTGTCATCAGTGCCTCGGCGCATCTTCGGGATACCGATATCTCCAAATTGGATGCCGTCATTGACTGGAAGCCTGCACTTGACGAAAAGGACTTGGATGCGCGTCTCCTGTCCGACTTTGCAGAATACGCGAACCGCGATTTTGCCAATGCGCTGAATGCGCTCCTTCCTGCCCGTGTCATTCCCGTTGTCATTCGCATGAGTGGCATTGATCCGCATAAGAAGGTCAACAGCCTGACACGCGCAGAACGCCTCTCGCTCTTAAAGATTCTGAAAGGCTTTCGCATTCCTCTTTCGCACACGCGCCCGATTGAAGAAGCCATTGTCACATCAGGCGGCGTCGATGTGCGGCGGGTTGATCCCAAAACCATGATGTCCCGCGAAACAGAGGGTGTTTATTTTGCAGGCGAGATGCTCGATGTCGATGCCTATACAGGCGGCTATAATCTCCAAATTGCTTTTTCTACGGCATTCGTCGCCACAGAGGCAATCAAGGAGAAGATCCAAAATCAATGATTTTCAAAAAGGATGGTATCATATGCTCACAATTGCCATTGACGGACCAAGCGGCTCGGGAAAAAGCAGTCTTGCCCGCGCCGTCGCAAAAAAACTGCAAATTATTTATGTTGATACAGGTGCGCTCTATCGCACAGTAGGTCTTTTTATGAAGCAAAGCGGAATTGACCCCTCTGACAGCAATGCTGTTCAGGCTGCGCTCCCTTCCCTTTCACTTTCTATGACCTATGAAGACGGTGAACAGCACATCTATCTCTCGGGTAAGGATGTCGGCGATACAATCCGTACGCCTGAAATTGCCATGTATGCCTCAAAGGTCTCGGCAATTCCTGCAGTCCGTGCCTTTCTTCTGGACACCCAGCGCGACATGGCGAAAAAGCACGATGTCATCATGGACGGCAGAGATATCGGTACTGTGATTTTGCCCAATGCCACCGTCAAAATCTTTTTGACCGCCTCAAATGAAGCGCGCGCCAGACGGCGTGTGGCAGAGCTTGTCGCCAAGGGGATCGAGGCAAACTATGAGGACATTTTGCGTGATATGGCAATTCGCGATAATAACGACAAGAACCGTGCCGTTGCACCCGCCGTACCCGCAGAGGATGCCATTTTCCTTGATAATTCCAATATGACTGCTGAAGAAACCGTTGATGAGGTTCTCCGCATTATTTCAAATACCATCAATGAAAAGGATAAAAATGAGTAAAAAACATTTGGCAGAAAAACCTGTAAAAAAGAAAACGAGCGGCTATATGCGCTTGCACAAAATGCTTTCGGGCATTGTGCGCTTTTTTTTGCGTGTCCGCATCATCGGCCGTGAAAATGTGCCGACCGAAGGCGGTATGGTGGTCTGTGCCAATCATATCAGTATGTCAGACCCCGTTGCCGTCGCTGCCGCATTTCCCCGCCAGCTGACATTTTTGGCGAAGGCAGAGCTTTTTCACATTCCGCTTCTCCGCTCTCTGATTCGTGCGCTCGGTGCTTATCCCCTTGATAGACGCGGTGATGTATCGGCTATCAAAAACGCCATTTCCATGGCATCGGACGGCATGCCTGTCCTGATTTTTCCGCAGGGCACACGCCGAGCAGGAAAGAATCCTGCCGACACCCCGATTAAAAGCGGGGCCGGTATGATTGCCCTTCATGCAGGTGTTCCGCTTCTCCCTGTCTGCATCCGATGCAAAAAAATGAAATTCCGCCTGTTTCGTCGCATTGAGGTTATTTTCGGCAAGCCGATTGATGCAAGCACGCTCGGTCTGACCGACCTGACGAGTGAAAGCTTTACAGCGGCGACCAAATACACCTTCAATGAGCTTTGCACACTTGGCGGCTTTGAAAAAAACGCTCCCGATGCAAGTAGCGCAGAAGAAGGAGAGGACTCCTCATGCAAATAACGCTGGCGAAAAACGCAGGCTTTTGCCCCGGTGTGAAGCGTGCAACCGACTTTGTCGAAGATCTTTTGCAAAAAGAGGATAAAAATACCCACCGTCTTTATACGCTCGGCACTCTCATTCACAATCCCGTCTATACAAAGGAACTTGCCGAGCAGGGCGTACGCTCGGTCACACTTGACGAGATGCGTACAATCCTTGAGAAGAGGGATGGCTATCGGCACACGCTTGTCATCCGCACGCACGGCATTCCGCGCGAGCAGGAGGAGATTCTTCGCGCGTATGAAAAGCAATACCCCGATTTCACCGTCAAGGATATGACCTGCCCCTATGTCAAACGAATTCATCGCATTGCCGATGAAGAAACATCAGAATCCACCGTCTTTCTTCTGCTCGGTTCTCCCGAGCATCCCGAAGTTCAGGGCATCATGAGCTATGTTCATGGGGACGGATTTGTTTTTAATTCATGTGAAGAGCTCAAAAAACTGTGTATTTCCATGAATTTTGTACAAAAAAAAGTCCTTTTAGCAGCCCAAACCACACAAAGTTTGACGGAATTGAAAAAATGCAGAAAATTTCTTGAAAAACTATATACAAATGCTCTTTTTTTTGGTACAATATGTAGTGTGACTGAAAAACGCCAAACAGAAGCCGCATTGCTTGCAAAGCAATGCGACGGCATGATTGTCATTGGCGGCAAGGAAAGCTCAAATACTCATAAGCTGTTTGAGCTATGCAAAACTGCCTGCCCTCGCACCGTTTGGATTGAAAGAGCTGAGGAGCTTTCCTCGCCCGTTTTTTCGGGCACAGTTAATCTTGGTATCACTGCGGGTGCTTCCACACCCGACAGGATAATAATGGAGGTATATAAAACTATGAGCAAAGAAACCCAAGACTTCGCGCAAATGTTGGAAGAATCATTCAAATCTTTACATACAGGAGAAACGGTTACCGGCACTGTCATGGCTGTCTCGGCAAACGAGATTAAGCTTGACCTCGGCGCAAAGGTAACAGGAATCATTCCTCGTGATCAAATCACAGATGACCCTGCTGCAAGCCTTGCCGAAATGTTCAAGATCGGTGATGAAGTCACTGCATTTGTCATTCATGTCGATGATAACAAAGGCGTCGCTTCTCTTTCGAAGAAGAGAGTTGATGCTGACCGCCACTGGCTGACCTTGATGCAGCTTTATAATGACGGTTCTATCCTCGAAGGCAAAATTGTTGATGCTGTCAAAGGCGGTCTTTTGATTGCCCTCGACGGTGTCCGCGCATTCATTCCCGCTTCACACAGCGGTCTCCCCCGCAATGCCGATCTGACTTCCCTCGTTGGTACAACCCAGCGTGTGCGCCTGATCGAGATGGATCAGAACCGCAAGCGCGCATTGGCTTCTATCCGCGTCATTCTGAATGAAGAGCGCAAGGAAAAGGAAGCTGCCTTCTGGTCTGAAATCGAGGTTGGCAAGCACTATCTCGGTAAGGTTAAGAACATGACCACCTACGGCGCATTTGTCGACCTCGGCGGCGTTGACGGTATGGTTCATAAGGATGAGCTTTCCTGGCGTCCCATCCGTCATCCCTCGGCTGTTGTTTCTGTCGGTCAGGAGCTTGATGTGTATGTCAAGGAATTTGATGCTGAAGCAAAGCGCATTTCTCTCGGCTACAAGTCCGAAGAAAACGATATGTGGCGTCAGTTCACCAAGCAGTATGAGGTTGGTAATGTTGTTGAGGCAAAGATTGTCAGCATTCTTCCCTTCGGTGCATTTGCAGAGGTTTTTGAAGGCGTTGACGGCTTGATTCACATTTCTCAGATCGCACTCACCAAAATCGCCAATCCTGCCAATGTTTTGAATATCGGTGATACCGTAACCGTTAAGATTACCAAAATCGATGACGAAAAGAGAGAGCTTAGTCTTTCTATCCGCGCCCTTCTCGAAGAAGAAAGACGCGCACAGAAGCAGGCAGAAAAAGAAGCCGAAATGAAAGAAGAGGAAGCTCGCCGTGCAGAAGAGGAAGCAGAATACGCTCCTTATATTGTACGCACGATTGACTAACTCCGCACAGAAAAGAGCCTTGTTCAATGAACAAGGCTCTTTTTCTTCCCTTGCAACCGCAATTTTCTACAAAAACCCCCCCTTCTCTTTGTATGGTTTGACGAAAGTTAGAAAAGTTGTTTTATATACTTGTTTTCACAGTTAGAGAGTGGTATAATAAATAGGTAATAGATTTTTTGAAGAAAAACATAAAACATCACACTTCAAGACGGCAAAAGGACGGAAACCATGACAAAAATCGGTTTTAATAATGAGCTTTACATTCAACTGCAATCGCAGAAGATACGCGACAGAATTAAGAAGTTCAACGGAAAGCTTTACCTTGAATTTGGCGGAAAGCTTTTTGATGACTATCATGCCGCGCGCGTATTGCCGGGCTTTGCTCCCGATGTCAAGGTGCGTATGCTTGCAGAGCTTGCTGACCAGGCAGAAATCGTCATTGTCATTAATGCCGCGGATATTGAAGCCAACAAGAGACGCGCTGACCTTGGTATCACCTATGACGCAGATACCATGCGTCTGATTGACGCTTTTCGCGGAATTGGTCTTTTTGTCGGCTCGGTTGTCATGACGCAGTATAGAGGTCAGCGCGCTGCTGATGCCTTTGCCGCCCGACTTGAACGCTTGGGTGTCCGTGTTTTCCGTCACTACCCGATTCCAAACTACCCGACAGATATTGAACTCATTGTGTCGGATGACGGATTTGGCAAAAATGATTATATTGAAACCACGCGCGAGCTTGTCATCATCACCGCCCCCGGTCCCGGTAGCGGCAAGATGGCAACCTGCCTTTCTCAGCTCTATCATGAGCACAAGCGCGGTATCGCCGCAGGCTATGCAAAATTTGAAACCTTCCCGATTTGGAACCTGCCCTTGTCGCATCCTGTCAACCTCGCGTATGAGGCGGCAACCGCCGACCTTGATGATGTGAACATGATTGACTCTTTCCACCTCGATGCCTACGGTGAAATGGCGGTCAACTATAACCGCGATGTTGAAATTTTCCCCGTCCTGCGCGCCATTATGACAAAAATCTATAATAGCTGCCCCTACAAAAGCCCGACAGATATGGGTGTCAACATGGCAGGCTTTGCGATTTTCGACAATGATGCCGTCTCTGCCGCCGCCGCACAGGAGATTATTCGCCGCTCGTATAAGGCGCGCTGTCAGCGTGCAAACGGTCTTGGCTCGGATAGTGAAATTCGCAAGATTGAGCTTTTGATGAATTCCGTCGGTGTCACACTTGCCGACCGTCCCTGCGTTGCATCTGCACTCGCTGTCGCTGAACGCACAAGCTCACCCGCTACCGCAATTGAACTTCCCGACGGCAGAATTGTCACAGGCAAAACATCCTCCCTGCTCGGTTCAGCATCGGCGGCTCTTATGAACGCACTGAAAGCACTTGCCGATATCCCTGATGAAATCAATCTGATTTCATCAACTGTCATTGAGCCGATCCAGCAGTTAAAGGTTGGACACATGGGCGCACATAACCCGCGTATGCATACCGATGAGCTTTTGATTGCCTTGTCCATCTGTGCTGTGACCGACTCTGTTGCCGCAAGAGCAATGGCGGCACTCGACTTGCTTCGCGGAAGCGAGGTGCATTCAACAGTCATTTTGTCAAGTGACGATATGGGTGTATTCCGTAAGCTCGGCATGGAGGTTACCTGCGAGCCCGTCTACCAAACAAAAAAACTCTATCATTCTTAAATTCTTTTTCATCAATTCGCCAAAATGCTATTGCATTTCAAGTGAATTTGGTGTATAATGCTATTTAAGTGTAAATTATTTTTTGGAGGAAATTTTCATGGAATTAGCCACTACCGGTATTATGCTACTCGTGCTTGGTGCCTTTATTTTCTTTAACTGGCGCAGTACAAAAAAGCAGCAACAGGAATTCAATCATATGATGGACAGCCTTGAGGTCGGCGATGAGGTGACCTTGAAGTGCGGTTTGATTGGCGAAATTGCCAGCATTCGCGAGGAAACCATTACGGTTGTCACAAGCAAGGATAAGACCAAGGTTCGCTTCCTCAAAAGTGCCGTTATGACAGTCGATGTCAAGGCAAGCGATAAGCGCGCCCTGAATGCTGAAAAGAAAAAATAAGTATAGCCTTCGCTATATATAAAAAGAAAGACAGATTCTTCTGTCTTTTTTCTTTTAGCTTTCCATACCTGTTCTAATTCTTCACCATCATACATATATATATAGCAAAAGTGATTCTGATTAAACAAAGGAGCCACTATGATGGAAAAAGTATCCTCATCTGTTCGTTTCGCAGGTAATACAAAACGCGGACTCGCCATGAGTCTGCTCGGCGGACTTCTATCCTTCTCGCTCTTTGCACTGTCTGCCCTGCTGATTCTTTCCCTTCTCGCCTACAAAAACGCCGATCCCACAAGGCTGATTGCACCGCTCTCCTATGCCGCGCTCGCCGCAGGTGCATTTGTATTCGGCTTATCGTCAAGTAAATTGCGCGGTAAGCAGGGCGCGCTTGTCGGTCTTACATCGGGTATGACGCTCGCCGCCCTCGTCTATATCATTTCCTTTGCTATCAATCGCGGCAATTCCGCAACACCTCTCACCGTCTCACTTTGCCTGTATGCCATCATAATCGCACTCGCCGTCCTCGGCGGACTTGCAGGCGCACAAAAGAAAAGCGCAAAGAAAAAGCGCAGGCGCAGATAAAGCCATATGAAAAGCCGTCTTGATCTCTTTGATCAAGACGGCGTTCTTTTTGTACGCGTCAAATGTTATCTACTGAACCATAGACGCTTTCGCCGACGGAATTCAGAATCACTCCGCCGTCGCTTCCTTTGGGACTTCCATAGGATCCAAGACCTTGATAACTCTTGCAGGATTACCCGCAATCACACAGTTATCTTCAAACCTGCCACTCACAACGCTTCCTGCACCAACCACACAATTATTCCCTAAGACGGTTCCTTTCAGTATGATGGAATTCATGCCGATAAATACATTCTGACCGATCTCAACGGGGCGGCTCTTCACCTTTTCGTTTTGATGCTTCAGTCTTGCTTCCGAATCAATTGGATGAAAATCATTATCGACGATTTTAACATTTGCTCCTACCAGGGTATTGTCACCGATGCTTATTTTCTCTCGCGCATAAATCGTCGCACCGGAAATTCCCACATGATTGCCTATTGTGATTTCTCCTCTTCCCTTCGCAACAATAATGGTTCTTTGGTAAAGACCTAATAGGTTGGACCAGAAATTGCTGTTGATTCTGCAGTTGTCACCGACCTGTAGCTTTGCTCTTGGAAATCTGAAAACAAAAGGCCAGCCAATGCATTTCAGCTTTTTTCCGAACTTTACCTTGTTGACAAGCATATACAGCCGAGGCAAATAGCAATTAAATTTTAACATTCCTTCTCTCCTGTCATTCATGCAAATTTTTGTTAATACCATGTGTGTTGAGCCAAGCAAAGCAACATCTGAATTTTTATCCTTGAAAGGCCGTCAAATTCACAATGCCCTATGCTTGTCTTTTATTATATCACATTTTTTTGTTTTTGTCTACACATAGATAACTAAAATTCACCATTAGTGGAGATTTTTTTGATATAATACTATAATAAGATTTTTCATAGGAGGCTTTATGTTTTCTGAAAAACTGAAAGCTTTACGCACCGCAAAGAAAATGAGCCAAAAGGATTTAGCGGATAAGCTCGGTGTTGCAAAGTCAGTTGTTTCGTTTTACGAGAGCGGAGACAGGTCCCCCTCGTACGACATACTAATCAAAATTTCTCGCATTTTCAATGTCACAACCGATTATCTTTTGGGCATAGAGAGAGAAAGAATGCTTGATGTATCAGATCTTTCCGAAGACAGTATAGCCGTTGTAAACACCGTGATTGAAGCACTGAAAAGCAAAATTTAAAATCGAACTCTTGCTTACCGTAAGGAAAGCAAGAGTTCTTTTTGTTTATAGAAATTGATTTTCGCTTGGGAGCGAAAATTTACGAAGAGCAGGACGGCAAAAGTATAAATCTCCTTATTTAACAAATACTATCTCCGTAATCTGCAAAACAAGGAGATTTCATATATGAAAGCCACAGGAATTGTAAGACGCATTGACGACCTCGGCAGAGTGGTCATCCCCAAAGAAATCCGAAGAACTATGCGAATTCGCGAGGGCGACCCGTTACTGATAACACTGACACCCACAAATCGTTTTTGCGACGCCATGTTTCGCCTCGCAAAACGCATTGGGATCGATAAAACATAGCTTTATTGCTGTTAAAACACTCATATAGCTTGCTAAAATCTCCTCGGTTGATGTTTGTAAATAGATATAGCCAAATATATATCTTGAAATCAAATGTCATCCGGAGAGATTCTGTAGCTCCGTGATGGCGGGCATGTGATTGCTCAAGCTAATATAGCATTATAGATTAAAAATGTTGATTTCATACCGACAAAATAGGATGGTACCATGATATAATATACTCAAATAAAGCACCTCAAAAGGAGAGATACACATGAAGATCGCAGTATTATTCGGAAGCTTCAACCCCATGACCAAAGCACACATCTCGGCAATGAAAACCGCAGTCAAGGCAATCGACGAACTGATCACTAATTTTCACCTATCCGAAAGTACTCTCCTCATGCTGGTTTCTGCCCTTGCAGGGAAGGACTTTATCATGCGAGCGTACGAAGAAGCGGTTGTCGCCAAGTATCGCTTTTTCTCCTTCGGCGACGCGATGCTGATTGTATAAAAGATTTGCTAATCCCGTAGGGCGGGGGATTGCTCCCGCCGAACAGAATGCAAAAATTGTCGATAAGCGGCACCAAGGCATCGCCCTACAAAACATTTGATATTGCATATTATGATATAACAGAGAAAAAGGACGGTCATCGACCGTCCTTTTTTACATGCCCTTGCCGCGGGTAGGGCGTTTTTTCGTCGGTGAGCCCGAGAATGTAGTCGGTTGAGGTGCCGAAATAGTCAGCAAGCTTGATAAGCACATCGATTGGAAGGCTACGCTGACTGTTCTCGTACTGCGAATAGGTGTTGAGCTTAATATGCAGAAAATCGGCAAGCTGCTTTTGCGTGATGTCGCCGTCCTCGCGAATATCCTTCAATCTCATTGCGTGCCTCCGTACTTCTCGTATTGAGATTATTATACGAAAAATGGAAGTGCTATATTGACAAATATCTCGATTTGTGATATAATGCGTCAAAATATGCATTGGAGGAGTAATATCAATGACTGCGAAAAAAACAGCGTATATCAAAATTATATTAGGCATTTTGGCACTGATTTTGTTGTTCGTTCCCGGAATCGGCATTGCGGATACCGATGAAAAGGATGGACGAACGTTTTATGCCTCCATTAGTGCTTTCGATTATTATATGAATAATTACGAGGCTCCCATTATAGTATCGGGAGACAAGGGCGAGGAAACATTAGGATTTCCTATAAATGTCGTCGACTCACTTGTGGGTGAAGATCCATTCGTTATCTCACCTGTTTTATCTGTAATTTGGCTCATTTCCTACTGTGTGATATTGGTTTTAAATATTGCACTTGCGCTTCGTGCATACAATGATGCTAAAACAAAAGAGGAAAAATCCAATAAATGTATGAAAGAAATATCTCATATTGCGGAAGCAAGTGGTGCGCTCTTGTTTTTTCCTTACGCTATAATTGGAATCAATTATCTTTTTGCAAAGTTGAGTGACAAAGAAGTTGGGAAACTACATGTTGGATTGTGGCTTTGTGTTATCTTGCTTTTTGTTGGTGTGTATATCACAATGATTCGCGTGTTCAGAGATAAAGCAAACCAAGAAAAAGTGGAGCAAGGCAAAGTGGAAGCGGCAGAAAATGCTGTCGCACTTTATAAAATGGAGGAAAATGCCGATGTGTCAGAGGATGCCTGTGACAAGGTGTCGATTATATTGCTTTCCTGTCCTGACAAGCAGAAGGGCTCAGCGACTTCTATCATTTCGAAGTTGACAGGCAAGGATGATATAGAAGAGATGATCGAAATTCTTGACATCATTGAAAAAAAGCTTCCTCATTTGGTGAAGGGCGGAGTTTCACGTGCGGAGGCAGAAGTTATCGCCGCTAAATTCGCCGAGATTGGTGCAGAAACAAAAATTATATAAATGAAAAGGACGGTCATTGACCGTCCTTTTGATTTTATAAAAACAGTACGAACTTCGCAAACAGGAACAAAATGATGAGAAGTCCGAAATTGATGGCGGAGAAGAGGAGCAGGTAGCGGCGCACAGAGCCGCCTGCGTGGGACTGGTACTCGCGGAAGGTGATCAGGCTGGCAAGGGAGGCGATGAGCGTACCCGCACCGCCGATGTTGACACCGACGAGCAGAGAGGCGTAATTCTGCGTGAAGGAGGAGAGCAGAATCGCAGAGGGCACGTTGCTGATCGCCTGGCAGGAGAGGGTACTGCAGAGCAGTACGTCCTTTGAAAGCAAGGAAGAGAGAAGCTCGCTGACGGGGGCGATGCGTGCCATATTGGAGGAGAAGATAAAGAAGCAGAGGAAGGTGAGCAGGAGGGGATAATCGAGATGGATGAGCGCATCTCTATCGAGAAAGAGCAGAGCGTCGATGATCACGAGCGTGGTCAGAAGCGGTGGCAGGATGCGGAAGACCATCAGAAGCGCGGCGGCAAACAGCGCGATATAGAGCGCCGTGCTTCTCCATGCCGCCTCGCATAAGTGCGCACGGCAATGCTTTCACCTAAGTTTAGCACCGTATAAAGCAGAATCAAAAGATAACCAACCATAAAGTTCTCCCAATGGAATCTAAAATCATTGTTATGAAAGCAACAAGGATATTATATAGTCGCAACGGTGTTTTGTCAAGTAGTGTTTTTGAATAATAAATTCCCGCTTTCCACTCGTTAGCGGATATTCTCGGCTCATTTAGAAGAGGTATCCTTCGATACCGCATTGTTTGGCCTTGGATCTTTCGGAAAATATAAAAGCGCCAAAGAAGTATAAAAATTGGTGAAATATCGACAGTAGTACAGAGCTAAGAATAAGATTTTCAAGAAAAATATCATTGTTTATGAAAAAATGACGCGAAAGCATAAATCCCCTTGTTTTGCAGATAATAACATTACAAATCTGTAAAAACAAAGGAGATTTTTATATATATGAAAGCCACAGGAATTGTAAGACGCATTGACGACCTCGGTAGAGTCGTTATCCCGAAGGAGATAAGAAGAACAATGCGGATTCGCGAGGGCGACCCACTTGAAATTTTCACCGACAGAGAGGGTGAGGTGATTTTCAAAAAGTATTCGCCTATTGGCGAGCTTGCCGCCTTTGCCGCGCAATATGCCGAGACACTGCAAAAAATCTGCTCCATGGCGGTCATTATCACCGACCGCGATGCCGTCATTGCCTCATCGGGCGTTTCGAAAAAGGAATATAGCGAGCGCAAAATTTCCTCCGATATGGAAAAAATCATGGAAAACAGAAATATTTATATCCACAAAAGCGGCACCGAGCAGCTTTCGGTCATTCATGACGGTGGCTCACACTATGTCAGCTGTGCAATGCCCATAGTCAATGAGGGTGATATCATCGGCGCTGTTTGCTCGGTTGTGCCTATGGGGGAGGAAGGTGAGCGCAAGCTCTCCGAGGAGGTTGAAACCAAGCTGATTCAAACCGCCGCCAATTTTTTGAGCCGTCAGATTGAATCATAAAAGGCGCTTCAATAGAAAAAGCAGGATAATGACTATCCTGCTTTTTATTTTTGAAATGTTCTTTATTTCTTCAATTCAACAACCGTCACGCCCGAATCGCCCTCGCCGTAAAGACCGCCGCGAAAGCTTCTGACGCGTGTATCGCTTTTGAGGCAACGCTGAACGGCAAGCCGCAGTGCGCCTGTTCCCTTTCCGTGAATAATTCGCACCTCTGCAAGCCCTGCGCGCATGGCATCGTCTAAATATTTATCAATGACAAACCACGCATCGTCACCAATCATGCCGCGCACATCAACCTCACTCTTGCAGAAGGCAAGCGACTGCGACGGTCTTGTTTTGCGCGCTTCGGTACGCGGTGCTGTTTTCTTTTTGGGCGTCCCTTCAAGCAAGCGCAGCTTTTCTATCGGCACCTTCGCCGACAAAACACCTGCCTTTACCTGCACATTGCCCTTCTTATCGGGTAGCTCTGCAACAACGCCCTCTTGCTTAAAGGAAACAAGGTACACGCGGTCGCCCACCCGCAATTCGCGCGGAAGTGTATAATCCTCGTCGGCAATGCCATCATCAAGCGAGAAATCGCCCTCGTCATAGGCACGGCGCAAATCTGCCTGCACCTCGCGTCTTGCACGCGCAAGCTCTTCGGCAAAATTTTTCTTATCCTGCTTCTTCTTAATGTCCTCAAGCTGCTTAAAGACAAAATCCGCCGACGCACGCGCGCCCTCAAGCATTTGTCTTGCGCGGTCCTGCGCCCTTTGCAGCTCATCCTCGGCGCGCTTGATTTTTTCTGTCATGCTCGCCTCAATTTCATGCTGCTTGCGCTCGCTCTCCTCACGAAGACGCGCCGCTTCCTCTCGGTCGCGCTCCATCGCCATACGGCTTTCCTCTAACTTTTCAATGACCGATTCAAAGCGTTTATTTTCGCCCGAAACCATCATTTCAGCACGGCGAATCACATCGGGGTGAAGTCCCAAACGCTCTGAAATCGCAAAGGCATTGGATTTTCCCGGTGTGCCGACAATCAATCGGTAAGTCGGACGCAGAGTGGTGATATCGAATTCACAGGAGGCGTTGCACACGCCGTCAGCTTCAAGCGCATATGCCTTTAATTCTGCATAGTGCGTGGTTGAAACCGTGAGCGCACCCTTTTGTCGCGTATGCTCCAGAATGGAAACGGCAAGTGCTGCCCCCTCTATGGGGTCCGTTCCCGCCCCAAGCTCATCAAAGAGGACAAGTGAGCGGGGACCGACCTGCCCCAAAATATCCACGATATTCACCATGTGCGACGAGAAGGTAGAAAGCGACTGCTCAATGCTCTGCTCGTCACCGATGTCGACAAGAATATCCTGAAAGACACCAACTGTCGTTTCTTCGTCGGCAGGCAACTGCAAGCCCGCCTGTGCCATCAGAGCAAAAAGTCCGAGCGTCTTCAAGCTGACAGTTTTACCGCCTGTATTCGGGCCTGTCACAATCAGGGTGTCATATTCCCTGCCAAGTGAGACGGTAATGGGGACGACCTTATCCTTCGCAATCAGAGGATGTCTTGCGCGGCGCAAATCAATCTCACGCGATTCGGTGATGTGCGGTGGCTCTGCTTTCATTGTCTCGGCAAGTCCTGCACAAGCGAAAAAGAAGGCAATTTCGGTCATCTGATGATAGTCAACGCGAATGGAGGTGGAAACCTCGGCGCAAAAAGCAGAAAGCTCACTGAGAATGCGCTCGATTTCCTGTTGCTCCTTACCTGCCAGCACGCGAAGCTCATTATTGGCTTCCACAACACCCATCGGCTCAATAAAGACGGTTGCACCCGATGATGAGGTATCATGCAAAAGTCCCTTGATTTCATTGCGGTATTCGCTTTTGACAGGGACAACATACCGTCCGTCGCGCATGGTAACCAAATTTTCCTGTAAATATTTAGACCTTGCACCGCTGACAAAATTCTGAAGTGTATCTTTAATCTTATTATTGGCTGTTCTGATTTTACGGCGAATATCCGCGAGGGCAGGTGATGCCTCATCTGCAATCATATCCTCGGCAATCACAGTGCGTGCGATTCGCTCTTCAAGAGTTTTTTGGGCAAGAAGGCGTGTAAAGTATTCGTCAAGCGTTGTATCAAAGGGATGGTTGCCGTGATGATAGTCAAGCAGGGCGCGTGCCGAAGCAAGAAGCGAGGCGATATCAAGAAGCTCACGCGTCGTTAGCGTTGCCCCCTTCTCTGCGCGGTCAACGGCAGAAAGGACAGAATCATCAACAGAAGAAAAAGGAGGATAGCCCTTATACTGCAACAGGCGGCGTGCATCTCTTGTGCGTGCCTGACGGGCGCATACCGTCTCATAATCATCCGAGGGCAAGAGCGACTGCGCGCGTGCCTTGGCACCGGGGGTTGCCGCCGTTTCGACCAGCATGGCAATAATTTTATCATATTCAAGCGTCAACAATGTTTTTTGTGTATATAGCATGAAAAAAGTTCCTTGTTAACAAGATTTATAAATTTCAAGCGACGGGAAGCTGCGCTCAAGATGATTCAAAAGATAGGTTTCTGCCACACGCGCAAAGAGCGCACATTCATCCTCATCCAAGCGAAAGGACAAAATTCTTTCAAGCGGGCAGGAAATTGCATAGCGCACAGCTTCAAGCACCTTCGGCGACATGAGCGAAAGAACGGTGCGCACACGCGGGTCATCTGCATCGGCGGGTGTCGGTGCGACAAGCGCTGTCCGCAGATGGCGGCATTTGGCGCACAGGAAATGTCCGTTCATGACATCAAGATAAAAGGTGTCGCCGAGACTTTCTCCGCAATCGGCACAACCGGACATATCAGGCATAAAGCCGATTATCGTCGCCATACGGATTTCAAAGGTCGCCTTAATCAGCTTTTCATGATAATTGCCTGTGGCAAGTGCGTAGAGCGCGTTCAATAAAAGCCGCAAAATATTGATGTCAGGCTCATTTGTACCGACCTCATGGGTGACATCGCAAAAGTAGGTTGCAAGTGCCATTTTTTGATAGCTCTTACGCAAGGCAAGAAACGCATCCTCAAGCATGACCTCACGCACCCAATATCTGTCTCCTTTGGAATACAGGAGAAATTCGCCGTAGCAAAAAAGCTGGGTTGCCGCCATATGCGATGCACGGGACGAGCGATGGCACATCACCGTTGCCGTAAGCACGCCCTTTTCTTTTGTGTAAATATCAATCAAGCGGTTGTCGGATACAAGCTCCTGACTTCGAATCACGACACCTTGTACCTTTATCAGCATAAAGCCTGTCTATTCCCTTTCAGTCCTCTCGGCGATAGCCAAAGTCATTCAAATTAAAGGTGCTGTCGCGCCAATTCTCCTTGACCTTTACCCAAAGGTCAAGAAAAACCTTGACACCAAAGAATTTTTCCATATCCTCACGGGCATAGCTGCCGATTTGCTTTAAGGTTGCGCCCTGCTTACCAATGATGATACCCTTATGAGATGCCCTCTCGCAAAAGATTTCAGCACGAATACGCACCATGCGCTCTTCCTCTGTAAATTCCTCAATGGTCACGGCTGTACCGTGCGGAATCTCATCCTCAAGCACACGCAAGAGCTTTTCACGAATAATCTCGGAAGCAAGCTGACGCTCTGTCTGGTCGGTCACAATATCGTCAGGGAAAAACCAAACGCTTTCTTCGAGATAGCGCTCGCATTCCGACAGCACAATTTCCACACCCTTACCGCTTTTGGCGGTTGTCGGCACAACCGCATCAAAATCAAATGCCTCGGCGTATGCGCTGATGGTACGCGCAATGTTGGCAGGCGATACCGTATCCACCTTATTGATGACAAGAATGGCAGGTATCCCCTTTTGACGAAGCTGTGTCATCATTTGCGCCTCGATATCACCAACCGACTCTCTTGCCTCCACGACCAAAATGGCGGCATCCGCCTCACCGAGCGTTGTGCCGGTTTCATTCACCATAAAATTGCCAAGCTTGGTGCGTGGCTTATGCATACCGGGGGTATCAAGGAAAACATACTGGTCATCACCCGTCGTATGAATACCTGTAATGCGGTTGCGTGTTGTTTGCGGACGCTTGGATACAATTGCCACCTTCTCACCGAGGATGGCATTCAAAAGTGTAGATTTACCGACATTCGGGCGTCCTACAATCGCAATAAAAGCAGTTCTTTTCATCATCTTGTCCCTTCGCCCTGTAAGTCAAATTGAAGCGAAAGCCTTTCTAATATTTCTCTTTGTTTCTGACACATTTCTTCATCATCCTCATCTGAGCGCTCGTGGTCATAACCAAGCAAGTGCAAAACCGAATGAATCGCGAGGAAAGCAATCTCCCTTTCGGTTGAATGTCCAAGCGCGCTCGCCTGCTCGGCGGCGCGTTCATAGGAAACAACGATATCACCGAGCGTCAATGTTCCGATTTCGGTGTCAATTTCCTCTCTGTCCGCATAAAGCGGAAAGGATAACACATCTGTCGGCATATCCTTATCCCGATACTGACAGTTCAGCTTTTGGATATATGCATTTGTACAGCAGGTGAAGGATACCTCTGCATCCTTTATAACACCCTCATATGCAAGCGCCGCCTGAATTGCGCGCCGTACAAGCAGCATAAGCTCATAGTCAAGCGGTATATCTGCCTTGGTTTTCTTGAAATAAATACGCAGTCCAGTATCAAAATGCTTCTCTTTCATGGCTTGTCCCTCTTCTGTACTTAATGCCTGTAAAACACGCGACTGCGGTCAGGCTTCGGCGGATTTTCCTTATCATACTTCTCATACGCCAGAATGATTTTCTGCACAAGGCGGTGGCGTACCACATCACGCTCGGTAAAACGGTGAACGGTAATGCCGTCAATTGATTTGAGAATACTCGCCGCCACAGCAAGACCACTCTTTTTTCCGCTCGGCAGGTCGGTCTGTGAAGGGTCGCCTGTCACGACCGCCTTGGAATTGTAGCCAAGTCTTGTCAAAAACATCTTCATCTGCTCGGAGGTTGTATTCTGTGCCTCGTCAAGAATGATGAAGGAATCATCAAGCGTGCGTCCGCGCATATAGGCAAGTGGCGCAATCTCAATGGTATTCCTCTCAATATACTTGGCATAGTTTTCTGCGCCCAGCATCTCATAAAGCGCATCATGAAGGGGGCGCAGGTACGGATCAATTTTATTCTGCAAATCACCCGGGAGAAAGCCGAGCTTTTCGCCTGCCTCTACCGCGGGACGCGTCAGAATGATGCGATTGACCTGCTTGTTGCGGAGCGCGTCAACCGCCATCGCAACCGCAAGAAAGGTCTTACCCGTACCCGCAGGGCCGATGCCGAGAACGACAGTATTTTTGCGAATGGCATCCACATAGCGTTGCTGACCGACGGTTTTTGCCTTGATAGGCTTTCCCTTGGTCGTGATGCAAATGACACTCTCATCAAGAGTAAAAAGCTCATCCTCCTTGCCGTCGGCAATCATACCTATCACATAGTCAACCGACTGCTCATCAAGCCGTTCGCCTGCCCCAAGCATCCGCTTCAGATATTCAAAAATAGAGGCAGCGCGCTCGACTTCATCCTTTTGAGCACCCTCAATGATGATAACATCTCCGCCATCCTCACCGCTTCCGCGATTGCTGATGCGTACACCGAGGATGTCTTCAATGCGACGCACATTCTCGTCGCAGTTACCGAACAGTGCGGCTGTGACCTCATGCGAATTGGTCATGACAAGTTTTTGCGACATAAAAGCTCCGTTCCGCCGTCACAGACGGCACCTTTTCTTCCTAATTTTTGGGATTCCCTCTTTCGTCATTTTGAACCTCAAAGGGAATTTGCTCGGCAATGTTCTGTCTGACTGTCAAGTGACAGGAAAGCTTATAAACGCCTTCCTCAAAATGCCCCTCACACTCACGCATCATTAAGGTTGCATCGGAAAGAATCCGTCTTTCCTCTGCATTCATACGCCTGTAAGCAAGGCGCACAGCATCAAGTTCTGATAGCGTGACACTCTCCTCGTGCGTCATAACCGCATAGGAGGTATATACATAGATGGGGAGCGGAATCCTTCCAAACAGAGATATTTGTTCTTTATTTTCTATTGTATCATAAGTTGTAGGTAAATTTCCACCTTTCTGCGAAAATTTTATGCGATTTCCGAAAAAAATTATCTCTTTTTTGAGTTTTTTCGTGCCATCTACCCGCGTTACGCTGTTTTCAAAGGGAATTTCAACCGTCAGCATATGTGTCACCTGCCCATAAACCGCGCCCGCCGCCTCGACAAACGAAGTGCCGTCACGCCCTGTCAACACCCCCGTCACAATCATCTCACCCTTTTTGACAACCGCACCGCAAGGCAGAACAGGCCGCCCCCTCTCTAATGCATAGGACAGAATGACCGCGTCATGCTTTGCCACAAGATTGGCGGCATTACCGCGCGCGGGGGGCGAGGTGTCGTTAACCGTCGTATCCTCCTTTTCAAGCACCTTGGCATAAAGGACATTACCACGCCTATAAAGACTAATCCATCCGATGTCCTCCGAATTTATCAGCACAGAATTGGCAACATGGCGAAGGTCAAGCGACGGCAAAAAGCAGCCGATTTCAGCACCGTATTCTCCAAGTGCCTCTATCACCTCGGCATCGGTCAGGCGCTCATTTCCTTCAACGCGGACATCCCATGCAAAGAAGCCCGAGGCAACCACAATCATCAGTGCGGCAAATAGTCCGAAAATCATACCGTAACGGTTGGAATAGCGCAAAAAAATGCGTGGTACACCCTCAATGCGCCCAAACTGTAAAGGGATTTTTTCTTCGGTGGCAAAGGCGCGCACATATTCCCTTTGCCTTGCACGAATAAAAAGATAACCGCCGTTTTCGTCCTCGCCGTAATCACTGTACTCCACATGAAGACGGTAAAGCAAATTGTGAACGCGTGTCGCATCCTCTGACGCAAAATCAAGGCGGCAATAACCGAATATGTAATCAAGTATCCTCATCGTGATAGTCCTCACATTTGCAAAATGACACAGACGAAATCCTGCCTCGTACATTCATCGCGCCGTCTGCATAAGCATGACAGTCAAGCCTTGCGCCGCGTATCACCAGATATTCCTCGCGGTAATCAAGAGCAACCACGCGCCCCTTCAGCGTGCGAATCCCGCACGAGCCATAGGCTGTCAGGCTTTTTTCACTTTGCTCGCCTGTCCGTTCAATCTCAATCTTAAAATCGGTAAAAACACAAAGCGAAACATCGGTATATTTACTTAATTTCGCAAGTAAGCTTTCCTTCTGTTCTGCCTCTGACTTTTTTGCTTTTTTACGCACAGTACGCCTCCTTTATACAAAAAACAGTCATGTTCCTTCTTTCCATCCCATAGAATAAAGTATGAAAGGCGAGTGAAAAAGATGACCGATATGATTAAAAGCGCGGGAAAAAGGACGAATATCAAGAGCAAATTGATACCGCCCCTTCTGTTAAGCACAATGATTTTTCTGCTTTTGAATGCAAAAGAGAGCGCATCTGACATCAGAGGCGGTCTTTCTCTTGTCGCGCACACCGTCATTCCTGCTCTCTTTCCGCACCTTGTCCTCTCCGACCTCTTGGTATCGCATATCAATTTTTCATCAATAAACGGTCGGCTTTCCCGCGCTTTTACAAACATTTTCAAGTTGCCTGCCGCCGCCGCACCGATTTTCCTCATCGGCTCTATCTGCGGCTTCCCCGTCGGTGCAAGAGTGGCAACCGACCTCTATACACGCGGCATTCTCACAAAGAGTGATGCAGAGCTTCTCTCTGCCTACGGCAATCAAACAAGCCCCGCCTTTGTGATTGCAGGTGTCGGTGCGGCACTTTTTGGCTCGGTGAAAATCGGCGTTCTCTTCTTCGCGTCCGAAATTCTTGCCGCCCTCGTCTGCCTTTTGCTTTTTGCCCCCAAACGAAAAAAGCCGACAGAAACACCCATCAATGAAGTTTCTCTTCACCCTACAAGCTTTGTGGAGGCGGTGCGACGCGCCTCTTATTCCTGCCTCGCGATTGCAGGCTTCATTCTATTCTTTTCTCTTGTGACCGGTATTATCTGCCGCGTTTTTTCGTCATGTTCTCTCTTGATTTCAGCGTTTTTTGAAGTGACAACTGCCTGTCGAATCGCCTCCCTTCATTTACAAAGCGCTCATCTTCTTTCACTTTATACCGCCGCATTTGCCATTGGCTTTGGCGGTCTTTCGGCAGGAATGCAGACAGCACTTTGCTTGAAGGAGGGCGGGCTTTCCTTTCGGCACTATCTGTCAAGAAAATTACTTCAAGGGCTTTTGACGCTCTTTTGCTTTTTTCTCTTGACAATCCTCTTCCCTATCTGTTAAAATATAGTAAAAGAAGTCACGCGAAAGGAAGCACAAATGGAATTCACATTCAAGAGCCTTTTTCATCAGAAGAAAGCAATCTCGCCCGACTCGGAATACGAGCAAGCTTGCCTTTACTGCGAGCACGCCTTCAAAAAGGAAACGCCCTCGGGTGAAGTTCTCGTTTGCCGTGCGCGAAAGGCGTATGTGAAGCCAGGCGCCCACTGCACGCGCTTTTCCTACGACCTCTTGAAGCGCGAGCCACGCCGCATGATGAAAATGCCGACAATTGACCCCGAGGCACTTGAGGATTAACATAAAAAGGAGTACGAACCTTTTTGTTCGTACTCCTTTTGCTTTTCGGCAGGTCAGAAGACTCCGTCGGGCGCTTTGTACCATTCAATTGATTTCGATATTTCTATCGAAAATATAGATAATATAGCTTTCAAAATCAATCAGCTCATGGTCGTTTTCCCGCTTGAATTGCGCCCACTTTTCGTTCTGTGACGCATTGCGGTCCTCGGAATCACTGAGCAGAACAAAATATCTGTCCACGCCCTCTACATCCTCATACCACGAGTAGCAGTTCTGATAATAGTCAGTCCATATGCCGTTCGACGAATTGGCAAGTATCATTCTGGTCTTGACTCTCGAATCTGAAAGCAGGGTTATCGCCTGAGAGCGCCAGAAGGTAGCGTAGCCGTACTCAAGTCCGTTTTCCTCAAGAACATCGGTCAGTCTGTGCAGTATATTATCTCTGCCGTAGTCTTGGGGCATTTTTGAAATTTGCAGGGCGTTCACCGAGGAGACAGTCAGGATTCCAGCCGTGAGCAACGCCATGATTCTCGCGCCTACGATACCGTCATCCTCTTTTCTTCTGTCGATGAAAAATTTAAGTGTGGCTACAGATGTCAGCACTCCGCTTCCCGACATGGTGGTTATTCTCCAGTTGGTAGCATCGCCACCTGAAAGATATCCGCAGACGAATCCGAACATGGTTGCTGCCGAGAGAATGATATGTCCCCACAGAAGAAGCTTTGTTCCCTTCTCCTCTATCTTTTTATAATTAAAGAGAAGCACGATGGGCAAAACGAGGCAGGTGAGAGCCCCCACCATCTTCAGAAGCATCATCACGGTATCGGCATCGAAAATCGGAATCGAGCCGTTATGGTCAACGCCCATAAGCGAGAGATACTTTTGGGGGAATTCCAGAAGATTGTCCAGCCACTCTCCAAGAGGCGCGATTTTGGAATAAATATTCGTATAATCGGCGTTCAAATCGCCCTTCCAAGCGTCAAGGAGCTTCATACCAATCAGCGTTGAGATGAGTATGCCTCCGCCGATGGAATAGACCTTGATTGCCCGCATAGATACAAGGTTATTCTTCTTATTGCATATAAATTCGGCTATAAGCGCACCGAGGCACGGCAGAGTCACCAGCGCGATTATCTGAAAGCCGTCGGTGGCAATACCTACGAACAGCAATACCGTCAGGATAACCGCCGCAATGCTCTTGAAATTCAGTCCAAGCTTCATATCCGAGAGGCGCTTCACCGCGCCGATACCGAAACAGAAGAGCATTAAGGCAAGGCTGTAGTAGATAACATGGCCCCACATCATCTCGCGAAGCTTGTCGCTTCCTGACATAAGAAGGGTGGTTACTATCATCGCTGTCCCTGTCCAAGGGATGCTCCAGCCGAAGCTCCTTAACATAAAATACATGGATGCGGCGAAGATCACCATAAACACGATCATACCGATGACCTGCGTCTTCATGCTCACGCCGAAGAAAGCTATCAAGGGCATGAACCACAGATTTGCCGAAAAGGGCAACAGTGCCGCATACTTGAAATCGGGGTTGAAGACCTTGCCGCTTTCAAGGCTGGCATTCGCCCAATATATAGTGTCGGTATAGTCGGCATGAAGATAGCCCTCCATAGGCCCTACAATGTAGCCGACTATAATCCCGAAGCACACGAGAGTCAAAAGCGCAATGAAACCTGCAAAAACAGTATAGGCGATGCCCCGTCTTCCCTCCTTTAGCTTCGCGCCCTTCGGAAGTGCAAAAGCCTGGAGCTTATCCAAAATACACTTTTTATCTTCTATCCTCTTATCCATAATTATATCTCATAACATCATTTGTTTTCGGATTTGACTTCTTCGTGATATTCCTTCTCGGTGTTGACATTCCAAATGTTAGTCTTATCGGTGCTTCCCGCCTTGATGGCCTTAACCGCCTCGATAGCGGTGAGCATCGAGTGGTCCATATTGTTATAGCGGTGCTGACCGTTTCTGCCAAGACACCAAAGATTGTCGATATCCGAAAGGTAATCCTTGACGGTATCAAACTCCGCATAGGTGTCAAAGTAGGCAGGATAAGCCTTTTTGACCTTGATTCTGGTAGCGTCGAGAACATCGGACTTGTCGATAACATCGATGCTCGCAAGCTCGTCGATGGCGAACTTGATAAAATCATCGTCCGACATCTCCCACATCTCGTCACCTTCGTTACAGAAGTATTCAAGACCTATCCACATTGTGTTCACAGGGTCCTTAACCATGTAAGGCGACCAGTTGTTGAAAATCTGGAGTCTTCCAAGCTTCACCTGACGCTCCTGCACATATATCCAGCAATCAGGCACATTGCCCGTAAGTGTCTTGACCTTGGTCTTGTTTTGAAGCTTTAACTTGTTGACAAGAAGACCGACGGTAATATAATCGCGGTAAGGAAGTCCCGACGCTATTCTCGCAACATCGGCGGGGACGCTGTCGCCCATTCCCTCCACAAGATCCTTGACAGGCATAGTGGACATGAATATATCTGCGGAGAATTCCCGTCCGTCCTCGGAGGTAACGCTCTCCACTCTTTTGCCGTCGGCAGAGAGCTTCACGCCCTTAACCTTCGTATTCATGACTATCTCGCCGCCCAGCTTTCTAATGTCGTCAGCAAGAAATTCCCAGAGCTGACCTGGGCCTTTCTTGGGGTAGAGATACTGCTCGATAAGAGAGGTCTCGACCTTATCTTTCGGGCGGAAGGGCTTGGAGATAACATTCCAGACGGCACTGCTGAGGGAAAGCCCCTTGACTCTCTGTGCGCCCCAATCAGCAGATATCTGGGAAGGGTGACGACCCCAGAGATTTTCGGTGTAATCCTCAAAGAACATCTCATAAAGAGGTCTGCCGAAGCGGTTGATGTAGAAGTTCTCAAGCGAGTCCTCCTCCTTTTTGCACACAACCGACTTCATATATCCGAAGCCCGCTTTCATGGTTCTGCCGAGTCCCATATTCTTGAAGGTGGCAAATTTAAGCGAGATGGGGTAATCGAAGAACTTATGCAGGAAAAGTATTCTCGAGATTCTGTTACGAAGGAGCATGACTCTGTCCTCGGTCTCGGGGTCGGGACCGCCTTCGGCAAGCTCCTTTTCCACGCCGAGAGTCTTATCGTCATAGGATGGTGCGCCCTGAAGAGGGATAAGCTCGCGCCAGAGCTTGTTGACATCCTCGTTCTTCGAGAAGAAGCGGTGACCGCCAAGGTCCATTCTATTGCCCTTGTATTCTGCCGTTCTTGAGATGCCTCCGATAAATTCGCTCTCTTCAAGTATGATGGGCTTGATATCGGTCTCCTTCAGAAGCTGATACGCGGCGGTAAGTCCCGCAGGGCCTGCACCGATGATAATTGCAGTTTTGTTTTCCATCTTTTCCTCCATCGCATATATAATTTATATACTTGATTATAGCATAACTTACCAATTTTGTCAACAAAAAATTAATGCATTGAGATTGAGAAATGAACACTTGAGGATGAACATAAGAAAACCGCCCGAAAGGGCGGTTTTCTTATGTCAGGCTTTGACTCCGTAAAGGCTACCCGATGTGAGCATATTTTCAATACGCATCAGACGGTTATATTTTGCCACGCGCTCACTGCGGCAGGGCGCGCCTGTTTTGATATACATAGCGTTGGTCGCAACCGCAAGGTCAGCGATTGAGGTGTCCTCGGTTTCGCCCGAACGGTGCGAGAGAATATGCCGATAGCCCGATTCCTTTGCCATACGGATGACGGCAAGCGTTTCGCTGACAGTACCGATTTGGTTAGGCTTAATCAGAATGGCATTGGCAAGACCGTCATCAATACCCATCTGCAAGCGTTTTTGATTTGTCACAAAAAGGTCATCCCCGACAAGCCGTATCTGCCCTCCGAGCCGTTCTGTCAGATAGCGCCAGCCGTCATAATCCTCCTCGCCAAGTCCGTCCTCAATGGATACGATGGGATAGCGACCGCAGAGGTCGACCAGCATATCGGCAAGCTCCTTTGATGATTTGTGCAGTCCGCGCTTTGGCAGTAAATAGCCGTCAGACACCTTCCATTCACTCGCCGCCACATCAAGCGCAAGCTGTACCTCGCTTGTCGAATAGCCCGCTTTCTCTATGGCGCGGCAAATATAGTCAAGTGCCTCTTCGTCATGCTCAAGCATAGGTGCAAAGCCACCCTCATCGCCAACCGTTGTACTCTTGCCGTCGGCATGAAGCAGCTTGCCAAGCGCATGATAAATCTCGCTCCCCATCCGCACAGCATCGGTGATGCTATCCGCACCCGTCGGCATAATCATAAATTCCTGAATATCCAGATTGTTGGCGGCGTGTGCGCCACCATTCATAATATTCATCATAGGGATGGGCAGCCTACGCCCAAGGCATCCGCCGACATAGCGAAAAAGTGGCAGACCAAGCGAATTTGCCGCCGCGCGCGCCGTGGCGAGTGAAACCGCCAGAATGGCATTGGCACCGAGATTCGATTTGTTTTCTGTGCCGTCAAGCTCTATCATTCTGTCGTCAATTGCCTTCTGCTCATAGGGCGTATGTCCGACAAGCGCGGGCGCAATATCCCGATTGACATGGCAAACGGCATCAAGCACGCCCTTGCCTTCATAACGGCCTTTTTTGCGGTCACGCAATTCATGTGCTTCAAACTTACCCGTAGAAGCGCCTGACGGTGCCGCCGCTGTGCCGACGCTTCCGTCCTCCAACACAACAGTCGCTTCCACAGTCGGATTTCCGCGTGAATCCAGAATTTCAGCACCGCCGATCCTTACAATTGCATTTTTCTTCATGTCCTTCTCCTTTGGGGCAGTTGCCCTTTAAGGAAAGGATACCCATTTTTCCCCCTTTCATGCAAGTGATTCCCTCACACATATCACCAAATGGCATATACTGTTTTTGGGCATCCTCACCCAACTTCAAAGAAAGGACATATGCCATGATTATTCACACCGTACAACCCGGCGAATCGGTTTACTCGATTGCCAAGATGTACAACACGACACCGACAAAGATTCTTGAAGACAATGACCTCACCACACCCGACCGACTGGTTGTCGGGCAAACGCTTGTCCTCCTCTTTCCCACAAGAACCTACACCGTCCGTCAGGGCGATACCCTCTCCTCAATTTCAGCAAAATTCGGAATACCCCTTCGCACGCTATTTCAAAACAATCCCGTGCTCGGCGGCGAGGACGCACTCTATCCCGGACAGATTCTCACTCTTGATTATCCTGCCCCCGCGTACGGTGCGCTGTCGGTGAACGGCTACGCCTATCCCGGTATCAATATCGGCACATTGCGTCGCACACTTCCCTATCTCACCTATCTGACCGTTTTTTCGGCGCGAGTCCTGCCAGAGGGAAGGCTTCTCATGCCCGACGACGACATCTTGATTGCCGAGGCACGCAAGTACGGCGTCGCACCCATTCTTTTATTGACAAATCTCTCCGAGCGGGGCGGGTTCAGCAGTGCCGCCGCGCGCGATATTCTTTCCAATCCCGCGACGCGTGTCAGAATGGTTGATGATCTGCGCCGCCAGCTCCGCGAAAGGAACTATGCAGGCGTTGAATTTGACTTTGAATATGTGCCTGCCGAGCTCGCTGAAAGTTATGCAAATTTAGTAGATAATACAAGGCAGATTCTTTGCGAAGATGAACGGTGTGTCTTTGCTGCCGTCGCGCCCAAATACTCCGACAATCAAAGCGGTATTCTTTATGAAGGCCATCCCTATGCCTCGCTTGGTGAAGCGGTCAACGGCATTCGGCTGATGACTTACGAATGGGGTTATACATACGGCCCGCCGATGCCTGTGGCACCGCTTCCGCAGGTCAGGCGCGTTGCAGAATATGCCAAGACACGCATTCCCGATTCAAAGTTGACATTGGGAATCCCCTCCTACGGCTATGATTGGACCTTGCCCTACGAGGCGGGCGTATCACGCGCACGCAGTCTTGGAAGCGTAGAGGCTGTCAATCGTGCAAGCGAGGTTCATGCACGGATTGAATATGACAATGAGGCAGAGTCACCCTATTATCGCTATTATGATACAAGTGTCTCCCCCGCCGCCGAGCATATTGTTTATTTTGAGGACGGAAGAAGCATCAAAGCCAAGCTCGATCTGATTCACGAGCTTGGCTTATCGGGTGCAGGATTATGGAATATGATGAAATATTTTCCGCAGTTCTGGCTGATTCTGCATCAGCTCTTTGATACGGTCAGCCCCTTCCCCTGCAACTGTCAATCCAACTGAATTTCGGTTAAACCGAAGAAGCGCACGGCATTTTCCGCCGTTTGTCTCGAGCAGGCTTCGGGTGTCATGCCGTAAATATCCGCAAGGGCGGCAACCGTATAAGGAATATAGCCTGAATGATTGAGCTTTCCGCGATAGGGGTGGGGTGTCAGATAGGGGCAATCGGTTTCGACAAATACCCTATCGGGTGGCAGAGATTCAGCAACCGCCGCCACGCGCTTGGCATTCTTAAAGGTTACTGTGCCTGAAAAGGAAATCATATAGCCATGCCGTAATAGCTCCTCTGCCATCTCTGCACTGCCGCTATAGCTGTGAAAAACGCCACGAACGCGCGGATATGCCCGAATGACATCCATGCAGTCGCCATGTGCTTCGCGGTCATGAATGACAACAGGCAAGTCAAATTCCTCTGCCATTGCCATCTGCTTGTGAAAAACATCAAGCTGTAATGCGCGGTCGGTTGGCTCGTAGTGATAATCAAGTCCGATTTCACCGAGTGCCACAACACGCGAATCACCCAGCATGGTGCGAATCTCCGCAAGAGCCTTGTCAATATCGGTAATCTCCTGTGCATCAGAGGGATGGATGCCCACCGCCGCATACATATGCGGATGGCGGTAGGCTTGTCTTAAGGCAAGGCGGGATGTTTCGGGGGATGTGCCGACATTGATAGCCGCCAGCAGTCCTTCCCTTTGAAAGAGGGTGTCAATCATCTGGTCGACACCCTCTTTTCCGTATTCTTCCTCAAAACGCCTGTCCCAGTAATGTGCATGGGTATCAATATAGCGCATCTTAATGTACCCGTTCGCCGAGAGGCGTATCATCGGAAAGAAATACCACGCGCACCTGCTCTTCGCCCGATGCAAGCAGCATACCACGGCTTTCAACGCCGCAAAGCGTTGCAGGCGCAAGGTTTGCCACAACGACAACCTTCTTACCGATTAACTGTTCAGGCTCATAGAATTTGGCAATGCCCGAAACAATCTGGCGCTGCTCATAGCCAAGGTCAATTTGAAGCTTTAACAGCTTCTTTGCCTTGGGAACGCGCTCACAAGCAAGGATTTTTGCCGTGCGAAGCTCAATCTCGCCGAAGCGGTCAATGTTGATTTCCGCCTCATGAGGTGTTTCCTCTGCAACCTCATCCGTCACCGAAGCAACCTCCTCCTTTGCACGACGAGCAGCAATTTCATCAAGAAGCTTCTTTTCATCAATGCGTGCGAAGAGCGTGAACGCCTCGCCAAGCTTCAAGCCGCTTTCAAGCGCACCAAAGTCCGAAACAGTCGAATAATCCTTCTTATCGGTTGCAAGCTGTGCAAAAATTTTCTCTGCCGTTTCAGGCATGAAGGGAGAGAGCAGAACTGCACCGATTCTGACTGTTTCCAAGAGGTGATAAAGAACCGTACCGAGTCTTTCCTTGTCTGCCTCGTTTTTAGCAAGAATCCAAGGAGTTGTCTCATCAATATACTTGTTGGCGCGGCGCAGCATCTCAAAGATAGATGCCAAGGCATCGGCAATATGATAGTTTTCCATTTGCTCGCGAGATGCCTTGATAGCCGAGCGAGTGGTAGCGCGCAAATCCTCATCAAGTGCGTCGAGCGCACTGCAAGCAGGCACAACACCGTCAAAATACTTCATCGTCATGGCGTGTGTACGGCTGACAAGGTTGCCGAGATTGTTGGCAAGGTCGGTATTATAGCGAGCAATCACACCCTCATAGGTGATACTGCCGTCATTTGCATAAGGCATTTCGGACAAGGCATAATAGCGAACGCCGTCCACCGAAAAAATGTCGGCAAGCTCATCTGCATAGACCACATTGCCGCGTGATTTGGACATCTTATCCGCACCGAAATTGAACCAAGGATGCCCAAAGACCTTCTTGGGAAGCGGAAGGTCGAGCGCCATCAAAAGAATCGGCCAATAAATTGTATGGAAGCGCAGAATGTCCTTACCGATGATATGCACATCAGCAGGCCAATAGTGACGGAAGTGCTCGCTCTGCTCTTCGTAGGACTTTTCAGGATTGTAGCCGAGTGCAGTGATATAGTTTGAGAGGGCATCTATCCAGACATAAATGACATGGCGGTCATCAAAGTCGACGGGGACACCCCAACGGAACGAGGTACGGGAAACGCAGAGATCCTGTAAGCCTGCCTTCAAAAAGTTGTTCAGCATCTCTTTTTTGCGGGATTCAGGCTCAATCATTTCGGGATGCTCTTCAATATACTGAATGAGTCTGTCTGCATAACGGCTCATTGCAAAGAAATATGCCTCTTCCTTTGCTCTTTGCACAGGGCGGCCGCAATCAGGGCATTTGCCGTCCTTTGCCTGCACATCGGTGAAGAAGGACTCGCAGGGCGTACAATACCAGCCTTCATACTGTCCTTTATAGATATCGCCCTTGTCGTAAAGACGCTTGAAAATTCCCTTGACAGCCTTTTCGTGCGAAGCATCTGTGGTGCGGATAAAATGCTGATAGCTTGCACCCATCAAGTCCCAAATACGACGAATCTCGCCTGACACACCGTCAACATATGCCTGAGGCTCGATGCCGGCTTCTTTTGCAAGCTCTTCAATCTTTTGTCCGTGCTCGTCAGTGCCTGTCAGAAAAAAGACATCCTCGCCCATCTGACGGTGAAAGCGTGCGAGGGCATCGGTCATGATGACCTCGTATGTATTGCCAAAGTGCGGCTTTCTTGAGCTGTATGCAATGGCAGTAGTCATATAAAACTTCTTCTTGTCCATATCAATCTCCGTTCTTCATCACGGCAAATTCATATTTGCCGTGATGAAATTCATTTCTATCAAAGCATCCTTCTGCTTTGTCATATTCTATTGTATTATTTTACCACAAAGATATCAAAAATACAAGACTCTATCGAAATTTTTTCAGCGTGACTCATATTTTCCGGCCAATGCCTGACCGATATTCAAGATATGGTCGCCGATACGCTCAAAGTCGGTCAGCATTTCAGAATACAGAATACACGCCTCGTCCGAGCATTTTCCGCTCTGTAACCGCTCAAGCTGATTTTGACGGTACGCCTCGGTCATCCCGTCAAACTCCTCTTCAATAGCATTCAATTCATTCAGTCTTTCTGTACTCATTGTGTCAATATCGCGAATAAATGACATTGCTCTCATGCAGATTGTCCTCATTGCACGAATTTCGCCACACGCCGCCTCGGAAAACGCAATTCCCTTCTCTTTCAGGCGACTTGTATAGCCACATAAATTGATAGAATGGTCACCGATTCGTTCAAGGTCGGCGGCTATCTTAAAATAAGCACTGAATTTGGTGGAATTTTCCTCATTTGTCTCATAGGCAATCCACCTTGAAATATGCTTGGCAATCTCAAGATTGAGATAATCAAGATATTCCTCTTTTTTTTCCATTTCCTGAAATTCGCTTGCCTTCATATCTTCAATTGCAAGAAAGCAAGCCGATATATTCTCCTCGGTCATCTCTGCCATACGCATAAGCTCGCGGCGAACACCGTTCACTGCCAAAGCAGAATGACCGATTCTGTATTCTGCTTTGCTATCAAGCGGTGGGATATAAAGAAGCCGATGCCCTTCACTCACTTCCGCCTCGCGCTCGGGCAATATACGCGTTGCCAGCTTTGCAAGCAAATTGCCAAAGGGCAGAAGCAAAACAGTTGTGGTAATATTAAAAATTGTATGCATATTGGCAATTTGCGCGGCTACATTTTGGGGTGTCAGTCCCGCAACCATATCGGTGAGCGGTGTCAGAATGGCAAGTGCGGTAAAAATCGCCGTACCGATGATATTGAAAAGCAAGTGAATGACGGTGGCGCGCTTTGCGTTGCGCGTCGTACCGACAGAGGCAAGAAGTGCGGTGATGCAGGTGCCGATATTCTGCCCAAACAAAATATAAACGGCACTCGACAGTCCAATTGCCCCTGAAAGCGCCAATGCCTGCAAAATACCGATAGAGGCAGATGAGGACTGAATCACAGCTGTAAAAAGTGCGCCGACAAGAATTCCCAAAAAGGGATTTTGAAAGCGTGTCATCGCCGTCGTGAATGCCTCGGAATCATGCAGAGGCTTCATCGCATCGCTCATCATGCCCATGCCGATAAAGAGCACTCCAAGGCCTGCTATAATTTGCCCGTAATGTCTGATACTTGCGCGCTTGATAAAAACCACAAGCACAACGCCGACAAATGCAAGAAGAGGTGCAATAGCACCGATATCGAGCGCAATCAGCTGTCCCGTAATGGTTGTACCAATGTTGGCACCCATAATCAGCCAAACAGCCTGATTCAGCGTCATCATGCCCGAAGAAACAAAGCCGACGACCATGACCGTCATGGCGGATGAGGATTGGATCAACGCGGTAATGGCGGCACCGACAAGCACGCCAAGATAACGGTTTGCCGTAAGCCGTTCGAGAATATGCTTCATGCGGTTGCCCGCCGCCATTTCAAGACCTGCGCTCATCATTTGCATTCCATATAGAAAAAGTGCAAGTCCGCCGAGTAGCAAGAGTAGATCCATCATCGCTCCATTTCTTCAATTTCGATTGAATGTGAAGAGTTTTGGTATCAGTATTCCCTGTTTTTATACAGGCTACCCTTAAAAAGCATCAAAAATTATTGATGAAATGAGCGAATCCCTCTTTACAAAAAGTCAAATTTGTGCTATACTAGAAAAGTACTCTTTCTGTGTATCTACCCGTGGCACAGCTGGATAGCGCGCAAGACTCCGACTCTTGAGGTCGCAGGTTCGAATCCTGTCGGGTAGGCCAAAGAAAAAAGCTCCCTTGGGCTACCTACCATAAAGCAGGTAGGATAGCCCAAGAGTGCCCTTTCTAAGAATGAGATACGGTGTAACCGAGATTTCGGTTATGCCGTTTTCTCTTTTATATTAACTTCTTGTTCTCGTTGCCATTTAATATCTTCCAAATGCTCCTCGAACATTTCCTCTATCTCCTCTGCTGTGGGGATATAGACGATGCCGACACCGTGATAATACACATCGATCTGCTGATGTCTGCGTTTATCTTTACGGTACGGAGCGTGGACGACGATTTTGGAAACGAACTCGTGGACAAGTTCGGGAGTAAGCTCCTTAACCTCAGTTATCTTCTTAACCTTGGCAATAAACTTTTCAATATCGTCCGTTTGCTGCTTGCCCGCTTCAATCTCTGTACGAATTGTTTCGGCAAGCTTTTTCTTTTCTGCCTACTCGTCCTCATACATTTGTGACATCTGAGCAAAGCGGTCGGTAGCCCCCACAGCACCGAGAATGCGCAAAGACCTCGCCATCCACGGAAGCGAGCGTTTCGTTATTCTTTCTGATGATTTCAGTAATCTTCTTTGCCTCTCTTTTCAGGATTCAAAGTCCTCGATTTTGAATTTCCATTCGTCACGCTTGCGGAAAGGGGTCTTGAAGCTCTTGGTCAATACACCCTTCTCCTCAAGGTGCATATAGCACTTCACGTCGCACGCTCTGCCACAGATTGAACACTGATAGGCATGCGTGGCGGGCGGATAAAAATATATATTCTGCAAAATCTTTCTTGCTTTCTCGGGAGTTACCTTTGCCTCTCCGCTGATGATAGCAACTCTGTCCTCAAAATTCTTGAATGCATCGGGCGGCATAAAGGGATTCTTCAATCCGTTGGCGCCGTTATAGTAGACGGCACACTGCCATGCGTCGACGCTGCCGTCCTCGGCAATCGCCTTACCGGGGCAACCCTTCGCGCACTCACCGCAACGGTCGCACAGATGGGGTTCTTTGATCGGAGTTGCTTCAAATTCGGCATCGGTGAGAATAAAGCAGGTGCGAACAAAAGGACCGAACTCGTCCGTCAACAGAGCACCGTGAAAGCCGATCTCGCCAAGACCGCAAAGCACCGCCGCCTCGGAAAAATTCATTTGGTTTTCCTGCGGTCGGTTGCGATAAATCGCATCAAATGCCACTTCGGGATTGGTAGAGTTCTCCTCTGCCATAATCTGCTGATGGCGGCGTTGAGGAAGCGCCGAATAGCCCTCTTCCTCCAACATCATGGAAATTCTCACGGTTGCCATTGGCATAACGGTTTCTTCCATATTCTCCACGCCCATGGTAGTATACTGATAATACGTACTTCCCTCTTCTACACCTCGGTAAATACCGCGAAGCACACGAAAGCCAAGTCCGATCACCGTCCTTGCCTCGGGCATCAGACGACCAACGACCGAATCGTTGCCAAAGCGTTCAATCGGAGCAAATCCGACGAGATCGGCTCCGCATTTCTTAGCAAGCGCTATGATTCTATCTCTCATTTCTTCTTTCCTCCGATCAGATGTTGATAGCAAGCATAATCACAAGCTCTGCCGCAAAGACAAGCCGAATATCCCCATTGCGTGTCGGGCAAAAACTTCATTTTGGGGTAGATCTCACGGGCACTATGCGCGTCAAAACGCTTCTCGCCATTGATGATTAACTCACGTTCGGGATCATCCTTCAAAAAATCCTCGGTCATAAAGGGATTGGATTTATGCGCACCTTTATAGTACACCGAACATTGCCATGTGTCAATGCCATTTTCATCAATCGCCTTTCCGGGACAAGCTTTTATACATTCTCCACAACCGTCACAGATCGGCTCGCAAATCGGCACATCAAAGTCGAGAGGCGCGTCGGTAATAATGAAGCAGTAACGAATATACGGACCGTATTTTTCATTGAGAATCTTGCCACTCAAGCCTCTCTGTCCGATACCGCATGCCTCTGCAGCCTTGCCGAAATCAATGATCACGTCAGGAACAGGCTTTCCGGGAGCGACTGCCGTCGCATGAATCAGCTCATAGGTGTCCATTACCTCGGGATTGGTCGTCTTATCTCCCTTGATGCGAAGATTGGGAACTGATTTTTGAAGACAGGCATCGTAGCCCGCATCCTCTATCATACCACCGATCTTGAGCAGAAAGATCTCTGCCAGCTCCTCATCGGGATATTTGACACCCAATGTGGTATAAGTATAATATTGTACATCTCGGTTCATCGTGTTAAAAAGCGTTTTCGGAACAACAAAACCAAAGCCGATGATGGCTTTTGCCTTCGGAAGAATCTGTCGGGGATCTCTCTGCGCGTCGGGCTCGTCGTAGACTCTGCCGATACCACAAACGCTCGCGCCGAGCTCTCTTGCCTTTTGCTTGATCATCTCACTCGTAAGCATTCTCTTTCTCCTCTCTCTTATCTGTCAAGTTTCCACGGCTTGCCCGTACGAAGCGGTTCTTGGAAGCGATTCTCCATACATCCGCCCTTCTTCTCGAGCATTGAGACGCATCCGCGGATGCATCCGCCGCACTTTGCCATATTGTAGCCGACCCAGCTTGGAAAATACTTTTGCAACGCGCCGTAGACCTTCACAATCTCCTGCTCGTCGGCAACGTCTGTCTTCCCCTCGAGCAAATCGAGGTTTCCGTTCTCATTTGCGTCAAACACTTCCTTGGGAACAAAGGGATTATAATATCTGCCTGTGTGGGTATAAAATGCATAGCAACGCCACATATCAATGTCACCCCACTCGCAGATCTTGCCGTCAAGATTGACCGTCACCGTCTTCCCCGAATTAATTGCGGGAATACATCCACCGGGACACTCCCGAACACACGCGCCGCACTTTCGGCAAAGCGGCTCGCCGTGATACATCTCATCGTATTCAAGCTCAGCATCGGTAAAGAGGAATGCCACTCGCTGAAGCGGACCAAACTCGGGGGTCAGGAGCATCTTGCTCCAACCGATCTCACCAAGTCCACAGGCAACAGCAACCAAGCGAAATTGGAATTGCAGGTCGGGCGCAACGTTATCCTCTCTCGTCGGACGAGTAAACTGTACACTTCTATGATGTGCAGTCGAGGTCTTTGCGTTCTCATTGATCTCAATCTGCTCCTCAGGCGAGAGCGTATTTCCGGGACTTCCGTCCATATCGGACACGCTACCGCGCGCACCCGTGTTTCGGTAAACAAACGCTTCATACCCCTCGTCCTCAATCAGCTTGCCAACGTGGTAAAGTACAGCGGGCGCAAAAATTTCATTAATTCCGCCGTATGCCATCGACGGATATTGATAAAACTGCGTCCCCTCCTCGATTCCGCGCTGAACACCGCGCGGAATTCTAAAGACGAATCCAATCACACTTTTGGCTTCGGGAAACAAAAATTTCGGATTCATATCGTCGGGAGCGCCCGCAAGACGTGAAATCGGCGCGATGCCACACGCATCTGCCCCCGCCTCAAGTGCGACTTTCTTAATCATTTCACTGGTCAACATATCTTTACTCCTTCATTTTTATACTTTTCGGGAAGAATCTTCAGCAAGCCTGACGCAAGCCTCTCTCATCGCGCTCGCGCAGAAATCACACGACTCACACTGCTGATTGCAGTGCATTACGTGTTCGGCAAAATCCCGTCGAAAATTTGAATTTTCAATATATTCGGGATAAAACAATCCACTGTGATTCGGTTCAAGCAATTCCATCACGCTTCCACGATACCTCTGATTGACGTAGGCATTCAGAATTCGTGAGGGAGAGGCATTCACTCGCGTCGCAAGCTTGACGGCGGGAACGAGCGACTCATAGAGTTCAATATCCTCGGGGCGAATAAAATTCGTTTTCTGCAACCATGTATCCCGATTGCCTGAATTCTTGAGAAAATCCCAACAGACGCCGCTGAACTGATATCCATTGTCCATCTCGGAAATCTCGTTTTCGTGGGCAACAAGATTATCATGGAAAATATGAGCTGAACAATGATTCAAGCACCCGCTATTGGCGAGCAAATACATTTGCTTACCGTTCTCGTCGCAAAAGCGACGAAGTCGCAGAAGTGCGCGGAAATTTCGGTTCAACTCACGTTGCACATAAAAGCTATCGAAATATCGGGCAACATACGCGATTCCCTCGACCGAGCCGATTTCCATATTGACCGAAGCACGAACGTCGATGCCGTCAAAATTTTCTTTCATAAATTTTGCAATGAGCGGAGATGCGGTCGTAACCGAAGCAAGTCCAAAATTTCTTTGTATGTAGTCTGTAAGATTGCCGATCTTATTAAAAAACGCTCTCGACTGACTCTCCTTGCCGTAACAGTTGGCATTGAAAAGTAGATTAAAACGAAACCCCTCGTCAGAAAGGCGTTTCAAATCTTCGCACTGCCGCATTTGAATTTCAAACGCACCTCGCTCCTCAAATGCCGAACGCACACTTCTTCCATTGGGTAAATCCCCCCAGGAAAAATAAATTTCAGACACACTCTCTTTGTTTTGAATCAACGAGTTTAAAAACGTTTGGTTTTCCTTAATCGGGTACCCTACAATATACTTCATAGCAGACTCCTCTCTTTTGTTCTCACTTCGCACGTCTCCGAAAAAACAAACTATCTATATATTGATTATATATTTATTCTGTGATATAATCAATATGTAAAACAAACTATATTTTTAGAAAAACAAACCAATGAGGTGTTTTATATGAATCTTTGTGACATCAATCCCTTTATGCGTTACGCCGAATTGCAGCCTTCCGTTATGTCTTGTGCACCGCTCAGCTGCTCTTATGATTACCGTTTGTTTTATATTATCGGGGGAGAAGCTAAGCTCATTCTCACCGATCGGGCGATCCCCCTTTCCTCGGGTATGTTGATTTATTTTCGCCCTGCCACACCCTATTATTTTGATGGGGACGTCAAAATTATCGTACTGAATTTCGATATGACCCGCAATCACACCGATCAACAAAAACCGCTCCCTCCCTCCAAAAACAGAAAAAGCTTCAAAAAAGAGTTGGTTATTGAAAACGATCCGCCTCGGGAGCTTGAGCAACTGATCGTCGTTGAAAAATCTTTTGCCATTGAGGAAAAAATGCAGGAATGTTTGCTTCACTATTGCTACCCCACCCCTCTTTCAGATGCCATTACCTCGGCAATAATCAAAGAGATTCTTTGTCATGTCGCGCAAAATACGATCAAAAAGGAAACCGAGCTTCCCGAAATTGTTCAAAGGATCACACTCTATATTCAAAAAAATCACGAAAAACAGTTAAGCAATTGGGAAATTTCAAACGAATTTGGATACCATTCATATTATCTCAATCGGCTCTTCAAAAAAAGTACGGGAATTACGCTTCACCAAGCCGTTCTTCAAGAAAAGATCAGAATTGCTAAAAAGCTACTCAAGGAAACCGCCCTTCCCATACACGACGTTGCCGCGGCGGTCGGCTTTTCCGACAACTCGCAATTCTGCGCCGCCTTTCGAAAGCAAACAGGACTCCCCCCCAGCGAATACAGAAAAGAGAAGAACACTTACCTAAATAATGAATAAATTATAACAGCTCAGAGCCATTTCATTTAAGTCATGACCGCCAGCCGTTACGGTGCTTTTCAGGATACAAAAAGAAGAGCGACCTTGGAGCGTCACACTAAAGGACAGTTTTACAAGAATACGGTATATCTCAAAAGAGGCATGCCGTATTTTGCATTTGTGTCCACAAATGCAGTGCTTGTCAGGAAAAGAAGACGGACTTTTGGGGCGCACAGACCAAAGGCTCCCTCCGGGAGGGAGCTCCCGACGAAGTCGGAGTACAAATTCAAGGTTGCGCGGGCTCCTTCCGTCACGGCTTCGCCGTGCCACCTTCCTCCCGGAGGAAGGCTATGCTACCGCCCGACAGTACACCTAAAAGGTGTAACACACTATACCTTGCGGGGCAAGGCGTGTGAAAAAGGACAGAGACGAAAAATCTCTGTCCTTTTGTAATGTAGGGGCGTTCATTGAACGCCCGCGGGCGACACTGGTCGCCCCTACAAATTTGTTTTTTATGGTAGGTAAAACCTGCTTTATGGAAGACACCCCTTGCGGAGCTTTTTTGTTTGACTATCCGGTGTGGTGAGAACCTTGTCAGCAAAGCGCCGCTCTACCACTCAATTTTGTTCTGAATTCATTGCGGTTTGTTAGTTCAGCAACGAAATTTTCGTTGCTGAACTATGCGGTTCTGAATCCTGTCGGGTAGGCCAAACAAAAAAAGCTCCCTTGCGGAGCTTTTTTTGTTTGACTATCCGATGTGGTGAGAGCCTTGCCAGCAAAGCGCCGCTCTACCACTCAATTTTGTTCTGAATTCATTGCGGTTTGTTAGTTCAGCAACGAAATTTTCGTTGCTGAACTATGCGGTTCTGAATCCTGTCGGGTAGGCCAGAAAAACGACAAAATTCGAAAGAATTTTGTCGTTTTTCAACGATGTTTGCCCTTGCGGGCAAGAGATGTAGCCTTCGGCAGTGATGTTCACTGCGTGAGTGATGTTACGCCTAACGGCGTAGAGCGCAAACATCACATCACTGTGAGCAAAGCGAACAGCATCACTATGCGAAGCATAACATCACTGTGGCGTAGCCACAACATCACTTATGCACACACCTTCAAATTCATACAAAACCTGCGGAAAATATCTTTTTATCCACTGGTGACTTATACCCACACGCCAAAGGCGCGTAAATGTAAAAAATGCTTATCACCCTTAAAAAGAGTGATAAGCATTTTTGATGCTTCGTTATGGTGTTTATACTCAAACGAATGGCTTTGTCAAAGACCTATGTCAGAAATTACAGCAACACATTCGTTGTCATATAAGAATCTGCATCTGCAAAATGTGCGGGCTTTTCTGCCTCCTTGCCTTTAAGCGGCAGTATTTTCTCGTGAAGCTCATCAATGCGTTCAAGCTTGCCCTTTACATAATCAAGAATGCGTTTTCTGCAAATCTCGGTACGATACAAAATACCGCCGATACGCAGAGCTTGCACATCAAAGCCTGACGGATGATTGTCATACATCCATTGCTTTTCATAAGCATCGGCATATTCACGAATTTTCTTCATAACCGATACATAATCATTTTCCGCAAGCTTTTTGAGGGCTTCCTTGTCGCCTGCCTCATAGGCGCGGCGGGTTTTCAGACCAAGCTCATACTTGACGGCAAGCACCTCACATAGCTTTGCCGCCGTTTTGAAGATATAGCCATATCTGCGGCTCTTTCTTGCGACCTCGTGAAGCTCGCGCGCAAAATCATAATACTTATCGCCGACACCCGGCTTGACTGTATAATCAAGGAAGTCATTGAAATAATCGGTATAAAGCATATAGCGTGAGGGATTGACAATGCCAAGATAGCCCTGAATTTCGTTCGGGCAGTCGATTTTCATATAGTCGTCGAATTCAATGCCTGTCAAACTCTTGAATTTTGCTTTAATTAAGGCATCATCTTCATTGCCCTTGGCATATTCCGCGATGTAGTGAAGCACGGGCAGTCTGGCGAACTGCGATCCTTCGCCACCACAATCTCCCCACATAGTCATGATGATGTTACGAACACCCATTTTCCTGCAAGCGCGAACGGCAGGAAGCATGCAATTGAGCGAATACTGGTTGTGCGGAATAAGCCCCGACCAGCCCCATGCACCGCCTGCAAACCATGTGTTTTTAGAGAGCTGATAATGATTTGAAATCATCGCCTCGTAAATGCTTTGTTCGGTATGATAGTAGTCCCAATAAACAGGAATGACATCGGAATGGTAGGACTCGACAACCTCGCGCGGAAGCTCGACCTCTTCATTCACATAATAGCCCCTGTCCTTATTCCAGCAACGGAAATACATATCCGACCAAATCATGAGCTCATAGTCATATTTCTTGGCAATTTCACGCACCCTGGCAATATGCTTCTGCATGATAGAATAAGAGGGCTCATAGCCATGCTTATCAAGATACCTGCCTCTACCGAGCGAATGCGCCTCGTCCATACCGACATGAATGCGCTTGGAACGGAAGCATTTTGAAAGTGTTGCGAAAATATGGTCAATAAATTCATAGGTGCGCTCCTCGCCAACAAGCAAAACACCCGCGGAATCAAAACGAAGCTGTCCCCACCTGGCCGTCTGCGCAAGATGCGCGAGCGTCTGCACGCACGGAATGACATCCATGCCGAGACTTGCCGCATAATCATCAATTTCCTTCATCTGTTCCATTGTATATTTGCCGCGCATATAGCCGAGATAGGGTTCATTTTCAACCTCGTATGTATCCTCGGTATAGAGCATGAGGCAATTATAGCCCATTTTTTTAATCAGGGGTAAAAATCTTTTCAGCGTGTCCATCGTCATGACCGAATTTCTCGACATATCGACCATCACACCAAGAGTATCAAAATTCTTTCTTGCCATTGTAAAGTCTCTCCTTTTTTGAATTTTATGTTATTATAACATAATTTTTCGGAATTAGCAAGTGAAAATAAAAAAAAAAGCGATCTTAAAAAAACGCCTTCTGTTCTCAATAGATGACCGACACCGACTCCGCCTTTTTGAAATACCTCTTGCGCAATTAGAAATAAATATCCAGATTGCGCAAAAGAGTTTCCTTGCCCCGCCATGCAAATGCACGACGAGCAAATTTCTCCTCACTCATTGCAAAAACCGTCTCGCGACTGACACGCACAAGCCTTGCCCTATAAAAGAAAGGTATCGGCGTCAGTTTGCACTTGTTATAGGGGCAAACCGTTTGGCAGGCACCGCAATGCAGGCACTCCGCAATCGGTGCTTCGCCCCGATAGCCGAGTGATTCAGGCGAAAGTGTTGTCAAAATTTCTCCTGCAAAAAAGAAAGAGCCATACACAATACTTGAGCATATCAATGGCAACGGTATTTATGTCGGAACCTATCTTCATTGGGGCGTAAAATCGAACAGTTGGCGGGGAGAAGGAGAAATCAAGTTCTTCATTGACGGTGATACCAAATTTCCCAGCATTTGCGGAACCGGCACAGAAGATTATTTTTTTGGTGCATACAATTTCGATGTAAACGGAAAATACACCGAATTTTCCACCCCTTATACCGAACTTTCCAAGGTTAACCATACCGACGGCACATATCGCTCCCAAAGATATTTTGATATGTACCGTTTTCATATCACGGATCCGATTTATTTCAAAGAAAACTTACATGTGACTATTCAAGCACTCGGCTGGAGAAGCGGAGGAAGATATCTGCCATTGCAAGACGATATTTCCTCGGTTGCGTATTGGTATTCCAATAATCTTAATGACATATATCCGCCCATGCCAACTGCCGATGAGCTTGAACTGACATAATTTATTTACATGGGTTCACACGCCAAACGCGTATGAATGTCAAAAAATGCTTATCACCCTTTTTGAGCGTGATAAGCATTTTTATGTCAGAAATTACAGCAACACATTCGGTGTCATATAAGAATCTGCACCTGCAAAAAATGCGGGCATTTCTGCCTCCTTGTCTTTAAGCGGCAGTATTTTCTCATGAAGTTCATCAATGCGTTCGAGCTTGCCCTTCACATAATCAAGAATGCGTTTTCTGCAAATCTCGGTACGATACAGAATACCGCCGATACGCAGAGCTTGCACATCAAAGCCTGACGGATGATTGTCATACATCCATTGCTTTTCATAAGCATCGGCATATTCACGAATTTTCTTCATAACCGATACATAATCATTTTCCGCAAGCTTTTTGAGTGCTTCCTTGTCACCTGTCTCATAAGCACGGCGGGTTTTCAGACCAAGCTCATACTTGACGGCAAGCACCTCACATAGCTTTGCCGCCGTTTTGAAGATATAGCCATATCTGCGGCTCTTTCTTGCGACCTCGTGAAGCTCGCGCGCAAAATCATAATACTTATCACCGACACCCGGCTTGACAGTATAATCGAGGAAGTCATTGAAATAGTCGGCATAAAGCATATAGCGTGACGGGTTAACCTTCGGCATATAGCCTTGAATCTGATTCGGAAGGTCAATCTTCATAAAGTCATCAAACTCAATACCCGTCAGCCTCTTGAATTTTGCCTTAATTAAGGCATCATCTTCATTGCCCTTGGCATATTCCGCAATATAGTGAAGGGCAGGCAGTCTTGCAAACTGAGAGCCTTCGCCGCCACAGTCCCCCCACATAGTCATGATGATGTTACGAACACCCATTTTCCTGCAAGCGCGAACGGCAGGAAGCATGGAATTGAGCGAATACTGGTTGTGCGGAATAAGCCCTGACCAGCCCCATGCACCGCCTGCAAACCATGTGTTTTTGGAAAGCTGATGATGGTTATAAATCATTGCTTCATAGTCGCTTTGATTTGTATGGTAGTAGTCCCAATATACAGGAATGACATCGGCGTGATAGGAAGCAACGACATCCTCGGGCATCTTGACCTTCTCGGTCACATAATATTCCCCATCATGCCAGCTGCTGAAATACATATCCGACCAAATCATGATCTCATAATCGTATTTCTTGGCAATTTCGCGCACCTTGGCAATATGACGCTTCATGATAGAACAAGAAGGCTCATAGCCGTGCTTATCAAGATACTTGCCTCTACCGAGCATATGTGCCTCGTCCATACCGACATGAACGCGCTTGGAACGGAAGCATTTTGAAAGTGTTGAGAAAATATGGTCAATAAATTCATAAGTTCGCTCATCATCAACGAGCAGAATATCATTGCAGTCAAAATTGAGTTGTTGCCATTTGACAGTCTGATACAAATGTGCAAGTGTCTGCACACAAGGAATGACATCCATGCCGAGACTTGCCGCATAAGCATCAATTTCCTTCATCTGTTCCATCGTATATTTGCCGCGCATATAACCGAGATACGGTTCATTTTCCACCTCATATGTATCCTCTGTATAAAGCATCAGGCAGTTATAGCCCATTTTTTTAATCAGGGGTAAAAATCTTTTCAGCGTGTCCATCGTCATGACCGAATTTCTCGACATATCGACCATCACGCCAAGAGTATCAAATTTCTTTCTTGCCATTGTGAAGTCACTCCTTTTTTGAATTCTATATTATTATAACATGATTTTTTGAAATTTGCAAGTAAAAACAAAAAAGCGGTCCTGACAAAACCGCCTTTTGTGTTTAATAGATGACCGACACCGACTCCGCCTTTTTGAAATACCTCTTGCGCAAATAAAAATAATAGTGCTGACGGATGCGGTAATAGCCGTGTGAAACCGGGTACGCCGTCAGAAAACGCTTTTGCTTGCCGTCGCTCGTCACATACCGCGAGCCAAGCAAATTGCCACCCTCCTGCACTACGAGGACAGTATATTCAGGCAGAAGCGTCCGCATATTTTGGTCAAAAAACTTGCTGTTTGTGCCCGAAGAAAAGAAAACAAGCACACGCTTGCCTTCAAATGCATCGATAAGAGAGGCGTGCAGGGCTTTGCGTTCATATACCACGCGAATCCAGACGCCGAGTGCAATCAAGAGCAAAATCGGCAAAGCGACAAGTGAAACCGCAAGCACAAAGAGAAGGACAACACTCGCCTGTACCATTGTCAAGAATATCATCAGCCAGCGTATCAGACGCACAATAATCATCGTCGGCTTAAATATCTTATAGATACGCTGATACAAGCGATAAAACATAGTTGAACGAAAATTTGCAAGGACGAAAGAGGCGTAGCTATCCCGTGTATATTTGCTGTGTCTTTGATTACCCGCAAGAAAAAGTGCGGCAGCTTCCTTGTTTTCGCTGTACACCGCAGGCTTTTCAAGATGTTCGTATTCTGCAAGTCGCTGCCGCAAAAGGCGGATTTCCTCCTGCAGTTCTTCATATGACTTCATAAAAGCTCCTCATTCCGTCCCGTCCGATTCGAGAATATCCAGATTGCGCAAAAGAGTCTCTTTACCGCGCCATGCGAATGCACGGCGAGCAAATTCCTCCTCACTCATTGCAAGAACCGTCTTGCGACTGACACGCGCAAGCCTTGCCCTATAAAAGAAAGGTATCGGCGTCAGCTTGCCCTTGTTATAGGGGCAGACCGTCTGACAGGCATCACATCCCCATGCACTGCCCGCATCCCGAATCAGCTTGATTTCTGCCTGACTTAACATTCCCTTTTTCTGTGTCACCGCCGAAAGACATTCATCACTCTTCCCTGCTAAAAGCCCTGTTTTGCAAGCGCACTTGCAGGCACCGCAATGCAGGCACTCCGCAATTGGCACTTCACCCCGATAGCCGAGTGATTCGGGCGAAAGTGTTGTCAGAATTTCTCCTACAAAAAAGAAAGAGCCATACTCACGGTGAATGAGCAGACGGTTATCCCCCTTCATCGCCAGTCCTGTGCGAAGGACAGCATCACGCTCGTCAATGGGCGAATGGTCGGCAAAACCGACAAACTCATGATTGAGATAGACATTTTTGAGAAGAGGGCAAATTCTCTCAAAAACACCTTTCATATAAAGATGGTAATCCTCTGATACTGCATAAGCAGATAGGTTTTCGCCCATTCCCGTATAATAAGGGACCAAAAAGCAGATGACACTTTGAAGCCACGCACCACTTTTTTTCTCTGCACGCGCAAGCAAATGCGGATGAAGGATATGACAGGCAGATATGGGTAAAACACCGATTTCGGTGATCCCCTCTCTCTCCAATATATGTCTGTATTCCATCACTTATACCCTCCAAAGCTTCTGCTTATATGTTATTTTACAACATAAGAAGGGAAAAAGCAAGGGAAATTCGGCATATATCTATATTTTAAGTAAAAGGCGCGCTTTTTTACTTGTAAAATCTTGACTATGGCGGTCAAATTTGATATAATAATCAAGAGTTATCATATTGTTATCAGTGGCCATTCAAAAAGAAAGGAGCTTTACCGCAAAAGCGGTAAGATATTTTGATGACGAAAACAGTCAAAACCGTGATTGACCGTATCGAAGGCGACCTTTTTGTTTGCTCTGATGACGATACGGGGAAAGCGCGCCAGCTTATCCGTGCGGGCTATCCGCATTTTTGCGTGAATGATGTCCTGCTTCTCACGCTTGACGGCGATAAAATTCTTTCAGCTGTGCGCTTGGATGACGAAACCGCCACCCGCAAGAAAAAAGCTGACGAGCGACTTCGCCGCCTCTTCGACAACTGATTCAAAGCGCCGCAAAAGCGGCAGAACGGAGTTTTTATGCAAGCATTTCTGAATCTTTTTCAAAAGGGATTAGCGTACACCATCACCTATCCGTCCGAAACATCTCTGCTTATCTTTACAATCGTTTTTATCGTCGCGACCATCGTGATTCCCTATCTGCTCGGCAGTGTGAACAGTGCCATCATTGTTTCCAAAATTTTCTTCCACGAGGATGTCCGCGAAAAAGGAAGCGGTAACGCAGGCACCACTAATGTCATGCGCAGTTATGGCAAAAAGGCCGCCCTTCTCACGCTTTTGGGTGACATTCTGAAAACTGTTTTGGCAATATTTGTCGGCGGTCTTTTCATGGGACTTTATTACGGCCCTTACGGATTCAGTATCGGCTACGGCGGTTACATCGCAGGCTTTTTCTGCATCGTCGGTCATATTTTCCCCATCTTCTACAAATTTCGAGGCGGTAAGGGCGTGCTTTGTCTTGCAACCGCAGCGGGTATGTTAAGCCCCTTTGTCCTGCTTCTCTTGCTTCTCTTCTTCATCATCATTGTCGCATTTACGCGCTATGTTTCGCTCGGCTCGGTCATTGGCTCGCTTTTCTATCCCTTGCTTCTGAACCGCTTTGCCATTTTCTTTGGTGCATCGCTTGACGGCATCCACACGCTGATTGCCATGGCAGCGGCGCTCCTGATTGTATTCTGCCACCGCAAGAATCTTCGCCGCATCATGAACGGCGAAGAAAACAAGTTTTCCTTTCATTCAAGTCATTGAGAGGTAAGAGATGGACTATTCTCCCTTCCATACCCTTCTTTCACTTGCCTTTGAGCGCGGCAACCTTTTGCGCCTGACCGCCTCCAAGCCCGATTCGCCCGAACTTCCCATACGCCAATGCGGCAGGATGGCAAAGCATGGCGATAAGCTTCTCTTGACTGTGGAATCGGTCATGCAGGGTGGGCGCGTCATTCACCGCCACTATGAACTTGGTATGCTTGATGCTCTGCTTGCGGAATGGGTATCTCACTATGGGCAAATCCATCTGCACACAACGGTGGGCGATGCCATTCTTCTCCGCTCACGCAAGGGAAAAATCACACTGACAGGCGTAGAAAAGCTACGCCGTGCGCTGACAGAAAAAGAGTCAGAGGCGGCACCAATCGCAGATATTGACCGCAAAAAAGCGCATATTCTTTCGGGCAATGAGCCATTCCTTATCGCATTGGGAATTTCCTCACCTGAAGGGCGCGTTTTCGATAAAAAGCAAGCGAAATTCCGCCAGATTAACCGTTTTCTTGAGCATGTACGGAACATTATTCCCGACCTTCCGAAAGATAAGCACCTGACAGTCTATGACCTTTGCTGTGGCAAAAGCTATTTAAGCTTTGCTCTTTACCACTACCTGACCTTTGTTTGTGAGCGCGAGGTAGAGATGCTTTGCATTGACTTAAAGCAAAATGTCATTGATGAATGCAGTGCAATTGCAGTCGGTGTCGGCTTTACAGGTATGGAATTCAGATGTGATGATGTGCGGAATGCTCCGTCTGACAAAAGCCCCGACCTTTTGGTGTCGCTTCACGCCTGTGATATTGCCACCGACATTGTTCTGAATACAGGTATCAAGCTCGGCGCGCGTGTGATTTTGTCAACTCCCTGCTGTCACCGTGCGCTCAACAATCATCTTCATTGCGAACCGCTCTCCTTTGTCGCGCGGCATCCGCAGCTTCGCACCAAGCTTTGCGAGGCTTTGACAGATGCTCTCCGTCTGCTTCGCCTTGAAAAAAGCGGCTATACGGTGGTGGCACTTGAACTGACCGACCCCGACGACACGCCAAAGAACACACTTTTGCGTGCCGTTTTGCAAAATGATTCCGCAAAGCCCTCTGCCCGTGCAAAGAGGGCGGCTCTTGAATATGAATCTGCCTTGATTTTGCTTTTGGGACAAAACGGACAGAGAAGCCTCATTGACGGTAGCTCTTTGCCCGAATAATCGTAGGTGTTTATGAAAAATTATCTTTCAAAAAATGTCGCGGAATCCGAATCTATCGGTCGGCTTTTGGGGCAAGCTATGAAGGGCGCCGGCATCCGCCGTGCGTTTATTTCGTTACGCGGCGAGATGGGTGTCGGCAAAACTGCCTTTACACGCGGCTTTGCCTCTGCATTTGAGGTAAATGCCGTACGCAGTCCCACCTATACGGTGGTCAACGAATACAAATCGGGCATCCTGCCGCTTTTCCATTTTGACCTCTATCGTCTAGCGGATGAGGACGATTTATACAGCATCGGCTTTGACGATTATCTTGCGCGTGAGGGTATCTGCCTCGCCGAATGGACAGAAAAAATGCCCGAGGTTGTCCCTGCGGATGCAATTCTTGTTGATATAATGCGAACAGACGGGGACGAAAATGAACGCCGCATCACCATCGTTCTGCCCGATACTCTTCCCCTATCTCTTTCATCACAGTAAAAGGAAGGTCCTTTATGCTTCTTCTTGCTATTGACAGCACCGCTCGCGCGGCTTCTGCCGCCATCAGCCGTGACGGTCACATACTTGCCTCCATGCAAATTGATACAGGCAATACCCATAGTGAACATCTCCTGCCAATGATTGAAAATTGCCTTGAGCGTGCAGGACTTACACTCCCCGACCTCGATGCTTACGCCTGCACAAGCGGCCCCGGCTCCTTTACAGGTGTCCGCATCGGCGTATCGGTCATCAAGGGGCTTGCATTCGGAACCGATAAGCCTTGTATTGCAGTTTCAGCGCTTGAAGCCATCGCAGAAAGCCTCTTATCCCTGAACGGTCTTTACTGCGCCGTTATGGATGCCCGTCGAAATCAGGTCTATACGGCACTTTTTGATACTGACGAAAATGGATGCCTGCGCCGCCTGACAGATGATGACGCACTCTCCCTCGCCGAGCTTGCCGAATTGATTAGTCATCATCTGCCAAGGTATAACTCTCTGTTTCTTGCAGGTGACGGCTATGATGTGGCAACAAAAGCACTTAAAGAAATGGGAATTTTCCCCTCACCCACACCGCCACTTCTGCGCCTGCAAAACGCATCCTCTGTTTGTGCGGTAGCCGAGCGCGTTTTAGAAAAAGGCGAGCTTATGAGCGACAGGTCATTATCTCCCCTCTACCTGCGCTTGCCGCAGGCGGAGCGTGAAAGACTGCAAAAAGAACAACAACAAAATACAGTACCCGTCGATTGAAAAACGGCGGGAGAACGGAGCATCTATGAAAAGACACATCATTATCGGCGCTGATTCCGCAGGCTATCAGCTTAAAAACGAACTTGCAGCCTATCTGCGTGAAAAGGGCTATGAGGTTGAGGATTGCGGTACAGACAGCGACGCCTCCTGCCACTACCCTGTTTATGCCAAGGCTGTTTGTGATAAGCTGAAAAATGACCTTCAGGGCGCGTTTGGCGTTCTCGTTTGCGGTACAGGCATCGGCATGAGCATGGCTGCCAATAAATATGACGGTATTCGCGCGGCTGTTTGCGGCGATACATTCAGCGCACGCATGACGCGTATGCATAACGATGCCAATATGCTCTGCATCGGCGCGCGTGTCACGGGCGTTGGTCTTGCAAAGGATATTCTCGATGCCTTCCTCGATGCTGAATTTGAAGGTGGCAGACATCAAATTCGCGTGGATATGATAACCGAAATTGAGAAGAACCGTTCTTAATTTTGATTTCTGCACGCATACTGTGCTTTGATTTTCAGGAGCATTAAACAACGCAAAAACATATAAAAAAGAGGATTTCATTTTTCGGAATGAAAATCCTCTTTTTTTGGATGGTGTGCCTGAAAAAATCTGTCAAGCGTCAATATCGGATAGCATGATTAACGCTATTTTATTGCAATATCCCGAGCTTTTGCACCGCATCACCGTCGCAAAGGCATTTGCCGTGCTCTTTCAGATAAACCTTTTTATCCTGTCCGCGCTCTCTTGTACCGAATTCTTCAATAAAGCTGTATGTATCGGGCGCACCTGCATACGAGTGAGCACCGCCGATTTCACGAATTAAAAGCACATAGCTGCCGTCGTCCAGAAGGTAGGCACTGCTTTCTCCGTGATAGCCACTTGAAAGCAAAATTGCACAAACCCGCAAAAGTGCATCCGCGTCTTCAAAGCGATAATGCCCGATTCGCCCGACGCGTACCTCGGCGGGCGGTGTGGAAAGCTCTGCCGCCAAAGCGGGAATCACGCCAACCTTGGTCACATACATTTCGCACCCGCCCTCTCGCGAGGGATAAAGCTGAATAAAGACCTTTTCTCTTGCGGCATCAAAGCCTGTTTTGTGCTTGGCTTCATCAAGTATCTGCCAGAATGCGCGTCGTGTTTCGGTGCTGTCATAGTCTATTTCTTCGCTGCAAAGCTCGTATCGTTCCATATCCTGTCGGCTCAACATGATTTTCAGCTTACTGTCGCTTATCAAAATCAATTCCATCTCCGTACCACCCTTGCTTCTTCATCTATAATACCCTTTCCCGTAATTGTGTAAAAACGACCGATGCCCCCGTCGGTCGTTTTGGTTTGTCGGACAATTCCTCTCCAACACCATCATATTAACAGTATACTCCTTCCATGCAAAAATGCAACCGAAAGTTTTTACCGTCTTTTCCGAAAAAAAGAAAAAGGAGACCAAAAAAATCATATTTTTCTTGGTCATCCTTATTTTTCATGGAATCAAATGCGCGTGCAGCCGATTCGTCTTATTGATTGATTTGATATTTGGTGCCGTTCGGGGTATCTTGCAAGACAACTCCCTTTTCAAGAAGCTCGGCACGGATTCTATCTGCCTCGGCATAATTCTTTGCCTTCTTTGCGGCAGTACGCGCCTCAATTGCCTTCTCAATCTCGGCAATCAGGGCATCATCGGTCTTCTCCTCACGGACAAAGCCGAACAACTCGCACAGCTCGTCAAAGAGCTTCTTGCCATGCAAAATCGCGCCCTTGGAGGCGGGATTGGCACCGTTCATTGCCGAATTCAGCTCACGAATCAAGGTATAAAGTGCGCCGATGCCCTCGCCTGTATTCAGGTCATCGTCCATCGCCTCTATCATCTTTGTGCGGCAGTCGTCAAAGCGGGCAATCAGTGCTGCCTCGTCCTCACGCACTGCCTCCTCACTTGCATTCTTGAGGAAGAAGTCAAGGGCATCTGCACAGTTGAAAATGCGTTCAAGCGCACTCATCGACTGCTCAATGATTTCCTGCGAGAAGTTGATGGGACTGCGGTAATGAGAGCTTAAAATGAAGTGGCGGATAGGCAGGTAGCCGTACTTTTCCGCGACCTCACGCACGGTAAAGAAATTGCCGAGCGACTTGGACATTTTGCGGTTGTCAATATTAATATAACCGTTATGCAACCAATAATGAGCAAAATCCTTGCCCGTATAGCATTCAGACTGTGCGATTTCATTCTCGTGATGCGGGAAGGTCAAATCCTGACCGCCGCAGTGAATGTCAATCGTCTCGCCGAGATAGCGGCAAACCATCGCGGAGCATTCGATATGCCAGCCCGGGCGTCCCTCTCCCCAAGGCGATTCCCATGCAGGCTCACCCGGCTTTGCCGCCTTCCAAAGCGCAAAGTCAAGGGGGTTCTCTTTTTTATCCGACACATCAATGCGTGCGCCTGATTCAAGATCCTCTATCGGCATACCCGAAAGCTTGCCGTAATCCTTACAGGTGTGGGTACGGAAATAAACATCGCCGTCAACGGCATAAGCGTGGCCTTTATCGACAAGTCCCGCCACAATTTCAATGATTTTATCAATATTATCGGTTGCAAGGGGATGGACAGATGCAGGGCGGACACCGAGTCCTCTTGCATCAATTTCATATTCCTTGATGTAGCGGGCGGCAATATCGCTGTACCCGACGCCCTCTTCCTGTGCACGACGAATCACCTTATCGTCAATATCGGTGAAATTCTGCACGAATTTGACCTCATAGCCACGATATTCAAGATAGCGGCGGAGCATATCAAAGACGACAAAGCAACGGGCGTTACCGACATGGAAGAAGTTATAGACAGTCGGGCCACACGCATACATGGTGACCTTTCCCTCTTCAATCGGTACAAATTCCTCGCGTCTTGCGTGGAGTGTATTATAAAACTGCATGAAAGCCTACTTTCCGTCGTGAAACGACTGCATGATTCTTGTATTTTAATTTTTCTTGCGGATTATGCCTTCCGCCCGCCCTTTTTGCTCAAAGCCTCAAGCTGCTTTTCAAGCTCATGAATGCGAATACCCAGCTTGCACAGCTCCTGCGCCACAGGGTCAGGAATATGTACTTGGTCGAGGTCACTGCAAACACGGCGATTATCACGCTTGACAACGCGCGCAGGAATGCCGACCGCCGTACAGTTTTCAGGCACCTCTTCAAGCACTACGGCATTAGCGGCAATCTTTGAGCCATCACCGACGCGGAATGGGCCGAGCACCTTGGCACCCGCGCCAATCATGACGCCGTTTCCGATTGTTGGATGACGCTTGCCGACATCCTTACCTGTACCGCCGAGCGTCACGCCCTGATAAATGGTGCAATCATCCCCGACCTCAGCAGTTTCGCCGATGACAACGCCTGTGCCGTGGTCAATCACAAGCCCGCGCCCGATTTTTGCGGCGGGATGGATTTCAACACCTGTCGCGAATTTGGCAAGTTGACTGACAGCACGCGCCGACAGCCGAAAGCCTCGCTTATGGAGAAAATGCGCAATGCGGTGCGCTTCGAGCGCATGAAGTCCCGAATAGAGAAAGAGAACCTCAAGGTCAGAGGTGGCGGCAGGATCGCGCTCACGAAAAGCCTGCACATCCTCGCGCACGGTCTTGACACAAGTACAAAGCATTTTTGACGCCGCCTTAAAGGTGGCGGTTTTTTTCAGCTTCTTGACGCTCTCACAAATTGTTTTTTGGATATTTTCGGTTTGTATCATATATATGACCATTCCTTTCTTACGCACCGCAAGCCTTGTGGCGTTTTCGGCTTGCCGAGATGACGGCTGCTGACCGTCAAGCTGCACATTTGCCTTGGAAAGATTTATCCACGGTTTTATTTCTTTGAGACGGCTATGCGTGTAAGCTTCACCATGCGCCGTCTGTTTGCCTATAAGCATTCTAATATATTATATCGCTTTTCTGCCTGTTTGTCAAGCATTCCGTCTTTTTTTCTTCTCTTTCTTTTCAGGCTGTTCTGTGTTTTTTTTCTGCCTGCGAAAAAGTGTCACAGCTCCTGACAGTACCAGAAGTCCGCCGAAGCATTTACGAAGCAGAGCGACAGGCAAATAAGGGACGAGCAGACTGCCTGCAAGTGCGCCAGGAATGCCGAGTAAAAGTATGACGAGAAGGATACGGACAGGCACACGGTAGCGTGCAAGATGGAACGGGACTGCGCCTGCAAGTGCGAAAACGAAAAAAAGCAGATTGATGCCCTGTGCCACCTTGTGCGGCACGGAAGCAAAAAACGTCAGGTAGAGCATCAGAATACCGCCGCTTCCCATACCCATTCCCGCCAGTATCCCGACTGCTATCGACACAAAAACCGAAACAAACATAAAAACTCCATTCTGCTTTTGAATTCTTCATTCAGCTTTTGAATTCTTCATTCAGCATTCAGCGCATCATGCGAATACCGCCATAAATTAAAAGCACGGCAAACAGATTTTTAAGCCACTCTATCTGTATGCGCTGTAAAAGCATCGCACCGAGCACCCCGCCAAGAAGCGCGGGTGCAAGGTAGGGGGCGGCATCCTTCAACAAAAAGGTGCCGCGCAGACGATAGGTTATTGCCGAAACCGCGCTGAATGAAAGCACCGCCGTACACGAGAGGGCGAATGACTCCTTCTGACCGTCAGGGCGTCCCTTCAAGAGATAGGATAGCATAAAAACAAGTATGATGCCGCCTCCTGCACCAAGCAGTCCGTTAACCATGCCCGCGAGAAATGAAAGTGGGATGATCCATAAGAGATTGCGTCCAAAAACAGCTTTATCTCCCCTGCTCGCGTGTGTATCTGTCTGTCTGTCCATTTCATCTCCTTAAAATAATTACTTTTATAATAGAAATACCTATATAATACCTATATATTTATAAAAAATACTTGAAAAGACCTTGTTTTTTTGTTTGAAATTTGATATGATAGATACAATGGATAGTGTAACATAATTTTGCCGCATTATGCCGGCATCACGAAAGGAACCGATATGGCTAATAAGCTTCCCTCCTCATCGAATAAACAAAAAAAGACCTCTGTCGGCAACTCCTCAAAACAAGCAGAGCAGGCACGCGTGCGGGTTCGCCCCGCCTTTGACGATATGTCCCGTCCCATTCATCAGATTGTACCTGTCTCGCTTTTCGCTCTTGCCTTCTTCCTTTGTATTTGCTTTTTTGTTGACGGCTCCTGTGCAATTGTCGGGGATATTCTCCGCGCTCTTGCCTTTGGACTTTTCGGGCGTTTAACCGCCTCTGTTATCATGCCGCTTCTTCTTCTCTACACCTGCATCTCATGGCGCCGCCATGTCAGAAATCACCGTCTTGTTTCCCATTGTATAAGCGTTGTTTTGCTTCTTTTGGTTTTCCCCTCTCTCGTTTATACCGTTGCAAACAGCCATGCCGTCATTACACATTTTGATTTGAAGACCTCTTATTTCGGTGGCAATGAGTGGAATAGCGGCGGATTTTTTGGCAATACCATTGCTTTCTTTGTTGTGAATCTTGTTGGCAAGCTTGGCAGTTATATTCTGACCGCACTTGTCATCGTTGTCTTCTCAATTATCTCCTGCGGCTTCACGCCAAGCCTGATGGCAGAGCGTATACGCGATGCGGCAACAGCCAGAGTGCAACGCAAGCGACAGCTCAATCAGGCGATTCGCGATGAAGAACGCGCCCAAAAGGAAAAATTCCGTCAAGCAAAAGAAGAGGCGGAAATTGAAGAACGCCGTGCCGCAATCGCGCTTCGTGCCGAGAAACGCAAGCAGCGCTATGAAGAAAAAGCCGAGCAGAAGCGTATCCGCAGCGAAGCGCGCGAGGAGGAGCGTCGTCGCAAGGCTGCCTTTGTGGCAGAAACCGAAAAGAGCAGACAGCTCAATCGCACGCAATTCAAGCACAATTACGATATCGCCATCGAAGACGATATCATT
>JAZRPF010000006.1:0-38712 GCA_045649045.1 Eubacteriales bacterium | reverse complement strand
AAACCGCAATCCTTTTGTATCAGAATTGCGGTTTATTTTTGGCGGAGAGAGAGAGATTCGAACTCTCGGAACGGTATTAGCGTTCACACGATTTCCAGTCGTGCGCCTTAGACCAGCTCAGCCATCTCTCCAAGAGACCTTGCTTATTATAGCATAGTTTTTTCAAAAAAGCAAGGGGTTTTGATAAAATTCTTAAAAAAACTTCTCTTATCAGCCACAGGAATTTTCCTTCTTTTCTCGCGTTCATACATCTTACAAAGTATTCAAATGGTTGTTGATGACAAATAATGAAAAAAGACCGCAGATGCGGTCTTTTTTCATTATTCATAATCTGCGACATTCGCCCAGTGTAGCAAAAACTCGCGTTCTTCTGGCTTGCTCTTGACAGACTGTGATGCCGCAACAATCGGCATCCAGGACTGAATATACCGTTTTTCAGTACAGCTTCTCAGACAAAAGCCGTCAAGATACTTTTCAGCAAGCTCATCCTGCTTTGCAAGGCGGAACAGAAGATAGGTGCGCGCGACATCGGCAGAAGCGTTTCCCTGCGTTACATGAGACCAGTCAATGATATACGGAATGCCATCAGGTGTCACGATAATATTGGTAGGGTTGAAATCTCCGTGGCAAACCTTCTTGTGCTTGGGCATTCCTTCAAGACGGGCGTGAAGCTCATATTTGATAGTATCATCAAGGTTTGCTTCTGCAATCTTGCGGTTCATCTTGTCCTTCAATTTATTCAAAAGAGGCACACGATGAGCATGAACTCTCATTTGCAAATCAATGAACATATCAAGATATTCATCAATCTTATCGGGATTTTCCTTCATTAAGACATCAAGTGTCTTTCCTTCGATATAATCCGAAACAATCGCCCATTGTCCTGCAATTGTTGTGACCTCAATGATATGAGGGATATGCAGGTCGGTTTCTTCGATGCGTGCTTGATTCAAGGCCTCGTTCAAAACATCAGCCTTTGAAAAATCATGATTAAAGACCTTAATGACGCGGTCACTGTCAAGATAAATTGTTTTATTTGCACTTTTTGCAAGAACCTTATCGAAATTCATACAATCGTCCTCCTTAATTTCCATAATAAGCGCGGAGATACATCTCCTTCATCTCGCTCATGAGAGGATAACGGGGGTTAGCACCTGTGCACTGGTCGTCAAATGCCTGCAGAACCATCTCGTCCAAACGATTCAAGAACTCGGCTTCATCAACACCGTAATCGCGAATAGTCTTCTTAATACCGACCTTTTCCTTTAATTCGTCAATAGCGGCAATCAAGCGCTCAAGCTTCTGCTCGTCTGTTTTACCGCCAAGAGAAAGCGCGTCGGCAACCTCGGCATAGCGAGCAAGGGTATGCGGGTGCGTGTACTGCGAGAAAGTACCCATTTTTGTCGGAACCTCCGCTGCATTGAAACGCAGAACTTCATCAATCATAAGCGCATTGGCGACACCGTGCGGCAGATGATAGAATGCGCCGAGCTTATGCGCCATGGAGTGACAAACACCGAGGAAGGCGTTTGCGAAGGACATACCTGCCATCGTTGCTGCATTTGCCATTTTCTCGCGTGCCTCTACATCCTCTGCACCGTTCTCATAAGCGCGAGGCAGATACTTGAAAATCGTCTGCAATGCGCGAATCGCAAGACCGTCTGTATAATCAGTTGCCAACATGGATGCGTATGCTTCAAGAGCGTGTGTCACCGCATCAATACCTGAAGCTGCTGTCAAGCCACGAGGCGCAGACATATGAAGGTCTGTATCAACAATTGCCATATCAGGCATAAGCTCATAGTCTGCAAGCGGATATTTAACACCCGTAGCTTCATCGGTAATGACTGCAAAGGGAGTAACCTCTGAACCTGTACCTGCCGATGTCGGAATGGCAATAAAGTATGCCTTCTCGCCCATTTTGGGGAATGTATAAATTCTCTTTCTGATATCGGAGAAGCGCATAGCCATATCCATGAAGTCTGCATCGGGATGCTCATAAAGCACCCACATGATCTTTGCAGCATCCATTGCCGAGCCACCACCGAGTGCAATAATGCAATCAGGCTCAAAGCTACGCATAAGCGCGGCTCCCGCCTTTGCACAAGCAAGTGTCGGGTCCGGCTCTACATCAAAGAAAGTGGTGTGGCTGATGCCCATTTCATTCAGCTTATCAATAATTGGCTTGGCATACCCATTCTTATAAAGGAAGCTGTCTGTGACAAGGAATACGCGCTTCTTGCCCATGACATTTTTCAGTTCGTCAAGAGCAACGGGTAAGCAGCCCTTCTTGATATATACCTTTTCAGGTGCTCTGAACCACAGCATATTTTCCCTTCTTTCAGCAACAGTTTTGATGTTCAGGAGGTGCTTCACTCCAACATTTTCGGAAACCGAGTTTCCGCCCCATGAGCCACATCCAAGTGTCAGGGAGGGAGCAAGCTTAAAGTTGTAAAGATCGCCGATACCGCCAAATGAGGAGGGGGTATTGACAACAATACGACAGGTCTTCATACGCGCTGAAAACTCATCCAATTTGCTTTGGGCGGTCTTGGTATTCAGATAAACCGAAGCCGTATGTCCGTAGCCGCCATCAGCAATCAGACGCTCCGCCTTTTGCATGGCATCCTCAAAATCCTTGGCGCAATACATGGCAAGAACAGGAGAAAGCTTCTCGTGTGCAAATTCTTCGGAAAGCTCTACGCTTTCAACCTCGCCAATCAGGATTTTCGTGCTTTCAGGAACATCCACACCTGCCAGGGCTGCAATTTTGTGTGCAGTCTGACCGACAATTTTTGCGTTCAGCGCACCGTTGATGATGATGGTTTTGCGAACCTTTTCTGTTTCCTCAGCACTCAAAATATAGCATCCTCTGTCAACAAATTCCTTGCGTACCTTCTGATAGTTTGACTTGAGGGCAATGACTGATTGCTCGGATGCACAAATCATACCGTTATCAAATGTTTTGGAATGAATAATCGAATTGACTGCGACAGCAATATCGGCAGAATCGTCAATAATTGCGGGCGTATTACCTGCACCGACACCGACTGCCGGCTTACCGCTGGAATATGCCGCCTTGACCATGCCGGGACCGCCTGTTGCAAGAATAATATCAGCCTCATGCATCAGCGTATTGGTCATTTCAAGAGACGGTACATCAATCCATGAGATAATCCCCTCGGGCGCACCTGCCGCCACAGCTGCATCAAGAACAATGCGAGCAGCCGCAATCGTGCTTTCCTTTGCGCGAGGGTGTGGGCTGATCATCATGGCATTGCGCGTTTTGAGTGCCAGAAGTGTCTTAAAAATTGCAGTCGATGTGGGGTTTGTCGTCGGGATAACCGCCGCCACAATGCCAATCGGCTCTGCAATTTTGCGAATGCCATAGGACGCATCCTCTTCAATCACGCCGCAGGTCTTGGTATCTCTGTATGCGTTATAAATATATTCGGAAGCAAAATGGTTTTTGACTACCTTATCTTCCACAATACCCATACCCGTTTCTTCAACCGCTATTTTTGCAAGCGGGATTCTCGCTTTATTAGCGGCAGTTGCCGCAGCGAGAAAAATGCGATCGACCTCTTCCTGTGTATAGGAAGCAAATTTCTTTTGTGCTTCGCGCAAGCGCGCAAGCTCCAAATTCAAAGTTTCCAAATTGTTGACCATTTTGTTTCTTCCTTACATATTTTTCTTGATGAAGGTCATCAAGATAGGCTTTTCTTTCCTCTGATTCGCTTTCATCTTCTTCATTATAGCACGAGAAAAAAAGATTGACAAATGTTTATCAAGCATATGGGTATGTATTAAATGATATAGGTCAAAAAACAAAAAAGAGGCGATTTGAAACCAATCGCCTCTCAAATATTAAAAATTGTTTTTTGATAGTTGAACCTCTTCAATGAAGCGACGGTCAAGCTCGGAAAGCTTATAGTCTTTTTTATGAATCAGAACATCGCGATACTTTTTCTGGTTACACCGACAATTCTTTTGAATAAGAGAATATTTTTCAAGTAAGCTGTCAGGCATTGGTGAAACCCACATAAAAGTCCCCGGAGTCATGCTGAGCAAATCAAATTGGCTCGCTCTTTCAAAGACGAAAATGCGTTTGTCAATATTGTCGGGCAATTCTTCCTTTTTGACGACTGCCATTGAGAGAAACGGCACATAAGGGTCTGCGTGTGCAATTTCGGTATAGGGGACAAGGTCTTCAAATGAAATGTCCTTTTTTTCAGCCAAGGGATGACTTTTTGACATGGCGAGCACATAGGTAAATTCAGAAAGCGTTTCATGTGCAAGGTTCTTCTCGTCAAGCATTTCATGAAAATACTGCTCATAGTTCACTGCATAGCGAATAATGCCAAGGTGATAATCGGCGTTAAGGATATTACTGATCGCACGGGAAGAGTTGGTTTCCTTATAGAAAAGCTCAACCGAATCGTCTGGCGAAATTTGCGCCGCAAAGCGCGAAAAGGCATATGACATATATGCAGCACGGGGAACAGATACAGAAAAAACACTTTTCTTTTTCTTTCCTTGTGTATAAATCGCTTCAACCTCATCAATTTGCCTCAATATACTGCGCGCATAGGATAAGAATTCCTCGCCCTGCGGCGTCACCTCAATGCCTATTGCTGTGCGGGTGAAGATTTCAATTCCAAGCGAGGCCTCAAGCTCCCGAATCGCGCGGCTTAAATTAGGTTGACCCATATAAAGCTTCTCTGCAGCCTTGCTGATAGACCGCATTTTCTCAACTTCAAGCGCATATCTTAAATGTGTTAAATTCATTATGCTCTTTCCCGCCTTTATACCTGATAAAATAAAAGCTCTCTGCTGTATCAGAGTGACACAGCAGAGAGACAGTCATAAATCGAATTAGCCGTTGACCATCTTTTCGATTTCTGCGGCAAAGTCCTCTTCGCGCTTCTGGATGCCCTCGCCCTTATCGTAGCGAACAAAATCCAAAATAGCAATATCGGTGCCAAGCTCCTTTGCAGTAGCGGCAACATACTTTGCAACCGTCATGGAATCATCCTTGACATAGCCCTGCTCCATCAAGCAGTTTGCTTCATAGAACTTACCGAGCTTACCTGTGACAATGCCCTCAAGAACCTTCGCGGGCTTGTTTGCAAACTTGGGATCCTGCTCCATCTGCTTAATGAGAATTGCCTTCTCTTCAGCAATGACGGATTCGGGAACATCGCTCTTATTCACATAGGAAGAAGGAATTGCTGCTGCCTGCAGTGCAATATTCTTTGCAAATTCAGCAAATGCAGGAGTAGCGGCAACAGAAGCATCAGCGTTAAAGTGAACGATGATACCTGTTGCGCCGATACCGTGAATATAGGTGCTGACAATACCCTCAACCACAACAAAGCGACGAATGCTCAACTTCTCACCGATGGTAAAGGTCTTTTCCTGAAGTGCCTCTTCAACGGTCTTATCAGAGCCTGCAAGCTTGAGTGTCATCAAAGCAGTCACATCAGCAGGCTTATTTGCAACGATTGTTTCAAGGATATCACGAACAAAAGCACGGAAGGAATCGTTCTTTGCAACGAAGTCGGTCTCGGAGTTGACTTCAAGCATTGCAGTAACGCCATCACGAGTCAGGATATCAACCAAGCCCTCTGCGGCGATTCTGCTTGCCTTCTTTGCAGTTGCAGCCATACCCTTCTCACGAAGAATCTTGACAGCCTCATCAAAGTTGCCGTTTGCTTCGGTCAAAGCATTTTTGCAGTCCATCATACCACAGCCGGTCTGCTTTCTAAGCTCAGCTACATCTTTTGCAGTAAATGCCATTTTTCTATCTCCTCTCGAATTTCGACTTATTCAGCGTCCGATTCAGCAGCGGGAGCTTCAGCCTCTTCCTCTGCCTTGTCAGAAATCTGTTCGCCGCCCTTGCCTTCAATCACGGCGTTAGCCAAAGCACCGCCGATTAACTTGATAGCACGGATAGCATCGTCGTTACCGGGGATGATGTAATCAGCATCATCGGGGTCACAGTTGGTATCAACAATTGCAACAACAGGAATACCAAGCTTCTTTGCTTCGAGAACTGCAATTCTCTCTTTGCGGGTATCGACAACAAACACTGCGGAAGGCAGAGTTTCCATGTCCTTGATACCGCCGTAGTTCTTTTCGAGGTCGTCAATTTCCTTCTGCTTCTTAGCAGCTTCCTTCTTGGGAAGCAAAGCAAATGTGCCGTCCTCCTGCATCTTTTCAAGCTCTTTCAAGCGAGCGATGCTCTTGCGAATGGTCTTGAAGTTGGTCAGCATGCCACCGGGCCAACGAACATTGACATAGTACATACCGCACTTCTGTGCTTCTTCCTTCATGGTGTCTGCAGCCTGCTTCTTGGTACCGATGAACAGGATGCTACCGCCCTGCTCGGAAATCTCGCGAACGAAGCTGTATGCCTGCTCGAACTTCTTTGCAGTCTTCTGCAGGTCGACAATGTGGATACCGTTTCTCATGGTAAAGATATACTCTGCCATCTTAGGATTCCACTTCTTTGTGGGGTGTCCGAAATGAACACCTGCTTCAAGCAACTGCTTGATGGATACTACGAACATTTGAATGTTCCTCCTTTGGTTTTTTCCGCCACAGCACGCTCCTTATCGCCTACTCCTTATGGAGAACCAACGATTGCCGATGCTGTGTGAGATTTTTCTGTGCCTTTCCGACACAGACGAAAATATTATACCATAAATTTTAAGAATTGCAAGTTCGATTTTTCTCTTTTACAAAAAATTAACATTTATAGGTATGCAAGTCCTAAATAGTGCCGATATTCGGGTCACACCTATCCTTTCCGTCAGGCGGGCAAAGACAGGAATCGGCACGGACGAGAATAATATCTGCACCGATTTTTTCGATATTGCACCAAGGAATGACAATATCCTTTTTGCCTTTACCGAAAAAGCTCCCCTCGCCGCATACAATAATTGCGGTAATTTTCCCCGTACATATATCAAATTCAATCTCGGTTACATAGCCGAGTCTCCGTCCGTCTGATAAATTGATGACTTCCTTTTCTCTGAAATTTTCGCTTTTGCACGGTTTCATGACAATACTCCTCCTGCTTATAATATGGTAGAATAAAAAAGCATCCGTCTTAAAGTTGCATATAACAAAAGCGCGGATGATGGCGGAAGCGGGTTTTCTCCCTTCCCGCATTCTATGGTAAAGGACGGAATACCAAGCGACCGTACAGCATAATCGGTCAGCCCACCGTAAGCTGCACTACCCTCCGGTATCGCAAGACGGTATCCGGAAAGTCCTGACAGGGTACGCGCCATCGACAAAATCCGTTCGCCTCCCCCTTCCCCTCCGCCGCAATAAATCTCTTCGCCCTGCGTATGTAATGTATAGATTGAATGCGGAAATAAAGTCCGCACAAGATTGGCAAGTGCCGCGCTTTCAGGCTCGGATTCAGGGCTGTCACCGCTATATCGCGTGGGCGCGCCGCAAGGAATCCCCATTTTTTGTTCAAGCCGTTTGTATTCAGCAAAGCCCATCTGATAGTTGTGGTTCAGGTCAACGCCGCGCGCATTGGCTTGCCACCTCGAAAAATCCTCATTATCTCCATTCATACGAATCTGTCGCTCAAGAAGAATACCACCTGCCTCCTTGCCGAGAATCGCAAGGTCAACGCCGTCGGGGTTCAGCATTGGCACAAAAATCAAACTGCGACTCTTGAACACGAAATCCATTGTGAGACCGACTGTCTGTCTTTTTGTGACATAGGCATCGCATAATTCATCAAGAAAATACAAAAGAAGAACACTCGTTATCCATTCCATTCCATGATGCGCGCCAACATACAAAACCGCTTTCTCTCCCTTTCCCACCTTCAAAAGCGGTATGCTTTTGCCAAGTATTGAATGGGTAAGATCCCCTCGTTCAATGATCTCATATCGCTCACACAGAGCATCAACGCACACTGAAAGCGCACTGCTTGTCAGCAACCGAAGCTTATCCCTATATACCGTATTTCCACTGAAGCATCCCAAAAGTGAATCTCCTCCTATCATCGTATTCCCTACCATTGTATGTGATAAATACCAAAAACATGAGGCGCACACGGATTCTTTCGACACAAAAGAAATAAAAATCCTCAAAAAGTTCTTGACATTGCAAGAAAAATAAGTTAATATAGTATTGAAAACTACAAAAAGGGAGAAAAACTATGAGTCAATTTGTTTTAACCTGCTGTTCGACGGCAGATATGCCCGAAAGCTTTTACACCGAAAGAAAAATTCCTTATGTTTGCTTTCACTATAACATGGATGGCAAAGAATACGAAGATGACCTCGGAAAAAGCATGTCCTTTGAAGAATTTTATCAAAAAATTCATGACGGTGCAATGCCCACAACCTCACAGGTCAATACCGACCAATTTCTATCCTTTTTCGAGCCGATTCTGAAGGAGGGCAATGATATTCTTCACCTCTCTTTTTCATCCGGTCTGTCAGGCACCAGTAATTCTGCGCGGATTGCCGTGACAGAGCTGCAAGAAAAATACCCCGACCGCCGCATTCGCATTGTCGATACACTTGGCGCATCTGGCGGCTACGGACTTCTCGTCGATATGGCTGCAGATTTGCGCGATGCCGACTACTCCTGCGACGAGGTGGCTGACAAAATTGAAGCCATCAAGCTCAAAATCCACCATTGGTTCTTCTCGACTGACCTGACGCACTTCAAGCGCGGCGGCAGAATTTCGGCAGCCTCTGCCATTGCAGGCTCTATTCTGAACATCTGTCCCTTAATGAATGTCTCAAATGAAGGCAAGCTCATTCCAAGAAGAAAAATCAGAGGCAAGAAAAATGTCATGAAGGAAATGCTCGGCGAAATGAAGGCGCATGCTGAAAACGGCACCGATTATAGCGGCAAGTGCTTCATCACCAATTCAGCTTGCTACGAGGATGCACGCGCGGTTGCCGATATGGTTGAAGAAGCATTCCCCAAGCTCGCCGCTCCCGTTTTCATCAACAGCATCGGCACGGTTATCGGCAGTCATACAGGGCCCGGAACTGTCGCCCTCTTCTTTGTCGGAGACGAGCGTATCAATTAAATTATCTTTTATGAAAAAAAGCAGGAAAAATTTTCCTGCTTTTTTCATTTCAAAGAAGACAGCGCTGATGCCATGCGCTTTGCGTTTGACAGACGGCAATAAATCATATATCTGCCTCGGCAAACAATTTCCGCTTCAAGCTTTTCCTCTTCAAGTGCCGCAAGCATTTTAACGCGGTTTTGAAAAATGCCACACATCTGCCTTGCTTTATCACTCGTATAACACTTCAAAACAACGATTTCTTCATAAGAATCAAGTGAGGCGGAAAGATAAAGATATCCCTCTTCTACCCCCTTCTTGTATGTCGCGATGTCGCCAAAAATTGCCTCTATCGTATCATCTGCCAAATAATTGTCTTCCCATTCTTCTGCCTGACTGTCAAGATAAAGTCCCGCCGGCAAATCACCGTAATTTTTCTGCAAGGATTCAAAAATTTGCTTTGGCGTCTCTGTCATTTTTGCAGTACAAGAGCATAAGGAAGAAAGAAAAACTGCGATAAAAAGGCATATGCATACTTTCTTTTTCAAATCGGTCATCAGAAACATCTCCATCAATATCAGCCTTAAAATATACTATGATGACCGACTGTTGATTTATGAAAAAAGGTTGCATTTTCATGCAACCTTTTTTCACGAGAAGAGCGCACGCTCTTCAAAAATTTTTTCAAGAAGAAAGATGAAATTTGCCTCCGTCTCTTCAAGAGGACGGTCGTTGACAAAATAGTAATCATAGGCATATTGCTCAACCAAATCATCCGCGGCGTTTCCATAGCCGAGAGCGCACTTTTCTTTCATTCTCTCGCCTCCGCGAATCAGAAGCGTCACCGCTTGACCTTCGGATGCCGAAACAAACTTCCTGATTTCCTCGCCTTCACGGATGTGAACAAACATAAGCTCGTCCTGACTGTCGAGAAATTCACGGTAACGCGCAAGAATCCAGCTTGTCGGGTAGTCATTATAAGCCACAGTCAAAGCCTTCAGGTCCGCAAGAAATTTACGCGCGCGGTCATCCTTTTCACCGTTCCAGCCACATCTTGCCGCCAACTCCTTGATGGGTGTAATCGAAGAGATATTGAAAACGCGGTAATGCTTTGCCGCCATATCGCAAAGAGTGTCCTTACCGACACCTCCGCTGCCATTAATGACAATCATCAGTTTACGCATAACTTAATCCTTTCGGGAAGGCAATCAATCAAGGCTTCGCTTGGAGATGGTTGTACCGTCACTGACAAAGAGAATCGTGCCCTCATGGTCGGTGCGATAAGTAGAAATGCCCAGTGAATGAGCACGCTCCATAAACTCGGCGTGCGGGTGACCGTAGCTGTTATTTTTGCCGCAGGATATCACGATATAATCGGGATTCGCAGCGCGCAAAAGTTCTTCGGAATTGGAGGTTGACGAGCCATGATGCCCTGCCTTCATCAAATCCGCTTGAAACTCTACCGCCGCATATTTGTTAAGCATTTGCTGCTCGGATTTCTTTTCGGCATCGCCGGTCAGAAGAATCGCGGTCTTACCGTATATCACGCGCATCGCGACACTGTAATCGTTGGAATCCTCATAGCTATCTCCAATCGGTGCCAGAAGACGCATTTCCAAGGATTCGCCAAGCGTATAGAGGTCGCCGTCCTTTGCCATGTGAACGACTGTCCCGTTCTTTTGCTTGGCGGCTTCTATTGCATCCATCGTCCGCTCAAAAATTTTGGTTGTTTTGCTATAATTCGGCATGATGATGTTGGCAATTTCAAATTGAGAAATAATATCGGGAGCGCCGCCGATATGGTCGGCATCGGGGTGCGTCAAAACGAGATAATCAAGTCTTTCGATATTCAGAGTATGTAAATAAGCAATGATTCTGCCGGTTGCCTCGTCATCAATATCGCCCGTATCAACAAGAATGCTTCCCTCCTCCGAGGTCAGAAGCACCGAGTCGCCTTGCCCGACATCGATAAAGTAAATGCAAAGCTCGCCGTCGTTTGGCACAACCACCTGGCTTACAGGCAAGGTTTCTTTTTCTTCACTCTGCCCAAAAAGCGAGTTCATGAAATCGTTAAAAGCATCGACAGAGCCGAACAGAGAATAAGAAACAATCGCCACAATCGCTGTGAGCAAAAAGAAAACCAGCCCAAGCTTTTTCTTCATAATTATCTACCTCTTTATCAAATTAGCCCGAAAAAGAGCGCCGTCCTTCAAGCGCGCGATGCAGCGTGATTTCATCTGCATATTCAAGGTCGCTGCCAACAGGAATACCGTATGCCAGCCGTGTCACCTCAACGCCAAGAGGCTCAAGCAATCGCGCAATATACATCGCGGTGGTCTCGCCTTCAACAGTCGCATTGGTGGCAATCAGTATTTCCTTTACCTCGTCTCCGTGCAAGCGCTCTAAAAGCTCACGAATCCGAATATCCTCAACACCGACACCGTTCATCGGCGACAAAAGTCCGCCCAATACATGATAAACGCCGTGGAAATCGCGCAAGCGTTCAAATGCCATCACATCGCGCGCATCCTCCACCACACATATCATGCTTTTATCACGCTCGGAATCCTCGCAAATCGGGCAGACGGGAGATGTTGCGATATTACCGCAAATCTCGCAGGTGCAAATTTCACGCTTTGCCGAAAGAATGGCATCAGCAAAGGATTGCGCCGCCTCCTCTGAACCTTCGATCACCGAAAAAGCAAGACGAACAGCGGTCTTTCCGCCGATTCCCGGTAAGGAACGGAACTTTTCAATCAGCCTTTGAAGAGGTAAAATATAATCAGCCATGACTTACATCAAGCCCGGAATATTCATTCCACCGGGCATAGCAGGCATTTGTGATGTGATTTTTTCCATCTCGGCAGAAGCCGTCTCCTCAACCTTACGAATTGCCTCGTTAACCGCGGCAACAAGAATATCCTGCAAGGTCTCAATATCGTCAGGGTCAATCAGCTCCTCGGCTATTTGAATCGACAGCACCTCGCGCTTGCCGTTAATCTTCACATTGACAACGCCGCCACCTGCCGAAACATCATATTCGCGGCCCTCAAGCTCTTCCTGCTTTGCCGCCATATCCTCCTGTACCTTTTGTGCCTGACGGAGCATATCCGCCATCTGATTACCGCCGTTCGGAATTCTGACTTTCATTGTATTTGTCCTTTCTTATCTCATTTTATTTTATATCGTGGCTTTATGCCTTGGCGTCATCCGCACACGCGCGTAAAACCTCGTCAATCAGATTTTCGTTTTGCTTGCCCTTGTCTACCTCAATTGAGACACTTTGTGCATCAACCGTACGCCCCTCCTGCTCGGAAAGTGCCGCACGAATGGCGAGAAAGCAATCCTCGGTTTTCATCAGGCGTGCAAAAATATCGTTTTTTGCCAGGATACGAAACGCACCCGCTTTGTTCTTATATGCGCGTGAACCAAAAAGCGTACCTGCATTGGACGGTCTTGCCGCCGACAAACGCTCGACAATATCCTTCCAATAAGATACCGCACGAAAGATATCGTCGCTATCCTCCTGTACCTCTGTGCTTTCCTTGACCTGTTCAACATTTTTTTGCAGAGAAGCGGGTGGCTCCGCATCTTTTTTCTTTGCCGTCTTGGTTTTCTTGTCTTCTTCGTTTTTTACGGTAGGCAAAAACGCGCCATCTTCATTCTGCCTTGAATTAAACATCGAAATTTTACTTTCTAAAGCATCGATTCTTGCCATCAGACTTTCAGCATCGGCAGAAAGACGCAGGTCGCACATTCGGCAAAGAGCAATTTCCGCCGTGCTTCTTTTATCGGTGATTCCCCGTTGCATTCTGGCAAGTGCCTCTTCAAGAAGCTTGCTGTGTGCAATCAATGCTTCCATTGAAAGTACGCGTGAAAGCTCGTCAAGAGATGCCATTTCCCTATCGGTTACATCAAGATAATCGGTCGGGTTTGTGACCGCCTTGACAATCATAAGGTCGCGGTAGCAATCAATCAAATCCTGAATAAAGCTTGTCAGATCGCGACCGATTTCCACAAGCTTGGAAACGCTTTTGAAAAGCAAGGGGTAGTCTTTTTGAAGTATCGCCCCGACAACCGAAAAGGTTTCCTGTCGACTGCTGATTCCCATTGCCTCTATCGCGGTCTCTTCATCAATTGTGCGGTGCAGTCCGGCGCATAGCTCAAGCAGACTGAGCGCATCGCGCATTCCGCCCTGTGCCGTGCGCGCGATGAGTCTGGCGCCGTCTTGTGTCAGGTCAATACCCTCGCTTTCAGCCACAAATAAAAGTCTGTCTGTAATCACGCGGCTGTCAATTCTTCTGAAATCAAAGCGTTGGCAGCGTGACACAATGGTTGCAGGCAATTTATGAAGCTCGGTGGTTGCGAGGATAAAAATGACATGAGAGGGTGGCTCTTCAAGCGTTTTCAGAAGCGCATTAAAGGCATTTACCGAAATCATATGCACCTCGTCAATGATGTAAACGCGGTAGCGAAGCTCGGCGGGGCTGAAAACGATTTCTTCCTTCAGGGTGCGGACATGGTCAACACCTGTATTGCTTGCGGCATCCATTTCTGTCACATCTACCGCCGTTCCTCCGTCAATCGAACGGCAGGCGGCACACTCGTTGCACGGATTGCCACCGCGGGGATTATAACAGTTGACAGCCTTGGCAAGAATTTTGGCACAGCTTGTCTTCCCCGTGCCTCTCGAACCGCAAAAGAGATAGGCGTGTCCTATCCGCTTCTCTGCCACTTGAAATTTCAGAATTTCGGTAATCTTATCCTGACCGCAAACAGTATCAAAGTCGGCTGGACGCCATTTTCGATATAATGCACGGTAATCGGTCATCGCAAAGAATCCTCCCTCTGACAAATTCGTATAAAATAAAAAGGCATGTACCAAAGCACAAAAGCCATTCGTACATGCGCCGTAAACGGCTCCGGATGTCGGATAGACCATACACCGTCAAATCGAGCATATCTTTACATACGGTAACCGTAGCATTTGCTCGGAAAAGGCTTCCCCGCGGCACACAGGATAAACCGCTTAATGCTGCTTGGTTCCCCACCTGACATGGTTCACAGCCCCCTGTTGCGCGGGACCCATTCTTCAACACAACTGACTGCGGTGCAGACTACACAAACACAGCCCTCAAAGACGGAATTCACCCCTGCTATAGCGGATTTCAGGTACAGGGTGCCGCTACCTCCCCGGTTAGTATGGCCCATCCGGCATTCGGATGCCGAACGCTCTTTAATAGTATAACAGATTTTCTCATTGAATGCAAGTGATTTTTCAAATTTCTTTATAAAAATTTTAACATCAAAAAAATGCAAAAGTTTCTGTTTTTTGTGATTTTTTTAAGAAGTTTACGAAAAGGTATAGAAATTCGGAAAGAAGTATGCTATAATGATGTAGATTATAATAAACTAATTGGCACTCTTCTTTGAATGCCCTTAACTTGTGAGGAACCTATTGATGTCTAATTATATTGAAACCGCCGAAAAAACCGAGCTGCCGCTTCTCCCCCTGCGTGGCGCAGTTGCTTTTCCTGATGTGCAGATTACACTGGAAATTTTGCGTCCCTCCTCCCTGCGCGCATTCGGTGCGGCTGTATCTGAAAACGCAACCATTTTTCTTGTCACCCAAAAGGATCCGACGGTTGAAGAGCCAACCCCCTCGGACTTTTACAAAACCGGAACAATTTGTCAAATCCGCCATGTCACCAAAAACCCCGACGGTCATCTCTCTGTGACCTTTGAGGGGGTCTGCCGTGCCAATACAACCGCCATTACCTTTTCAAAGGGATATTTTCATGCAGAGGTTGTGAAAAGAGGCGTTCACCTCGGCACTGTCTCCTCTGCAAAAGCCAAGTCCCTCACCGACGAGCTTTTCAAGCAACTTGAGGACTTAAAGAACAATCATCCCACCATAAATGAAGAGCTGATTCTTGCCGCACGCGCACTCAAATCGCCCGGAACCCTTGCTGACTTTGTTGCATCGGGCGCACTTCTTCATTTCACAAATAAACAGCTCGTTCTGGAATCTGTCAACCCTGTTCCCCGCCTTGATAAGCTCTGCACCTTGCTTTCGCGTGAAGCAGACCTTTTGCACTGTGAAATGGACATCCGCCGTCGCGTGCATGAGCGTATAGATGAACAGCAACGCGATTACTTTCTTCGTGAGCAAATCAAGGTGATTCAACAGGAGCTTGGCGAGGACGCTGATGAAATCGAGGAATATGCCGAAAGAATCGAGGCTCTCAATGCGCCCGATGATATTCGTGAAAAATTCAAAAAGGAACTGAACCGTCTCTCCAAAACCCCCTTTGGAGCTGCCGAAAGCACTGTGCTTCGCAACTATCTTGATACCTGTCTTGACCTACCCTTTGGCAAACAAAGCAACGAGCAATTTCATGTTGCTGATGCCGAGCGCATTCTGGAGCAGGAGCATGACGGTCTTTCAAAGGTCAAGGAACGCATCCTTGAATTTGTTGCAGTTAAGCAGCTTTCTCCCAATGTGAAAAACCAGATTCTTTGTCTTGTCGGCCCTCCCGGTGTGGGTAAGACCTCTATTGCCGCATCGGTTGCAAAGGCGCTCAAACGCAATTATGCGCGCATTTCACTTGGCGGCGTACGCGATGAGTCTGATATTCGCGGTCACAGAAAGACCTATGTCGGCGCAATGCCCGGCAGAATTGTTGATGCCATCACGGAAGCAGGCACGATGAATCCCGTCATTGTCCTTGACGAGATTGACAAGCTCTCACAAAGTATGCAGGGTGACCCCGCTTCTGCCTTGCTTGAAGTTCTTGACCCCGAGCAGAACAAACATTTCCGCGACCATTTTCTTGAAATTCCACTCGACCTTTCAGATTGTCTTTTCATTGCAACCGCAAATGATTATAACGGCATCCCCTATCCCCTTCTTGACCGTATGGAAATCATTGAGCTTTCCGCCTATACGCGTACAGAAAAAGCAAAAATCGCACGCAATCATCTTCTGCCGAAGCAGCTTGCACGGCACGGCATGAATCGCCGTCAATTCAAAATGACGGACGAAGCACTTTTTGAAGTCATTGATTTTTATACCAAGGAAGCGGGCGTCCGAACGCTTGAACGCACGCTTGCCTCACTCTGCCGAAAGGTTGCACGCAAGATTGCGGAGGGTAAAGCCAAAAGCATCACCCTGACACAAGCACGCATCAGTGAGCTTCTCGGTAAACGCAAATATTTGGAAGAAGCACTCGAAAAGGAAAATCCCGTCGGTGTTGTGAACGGGCTTGCCTATACATCCGCAGGCGGTGATTTGCTCAAGGTTGAGGTGGCAATACTCGAAGGAAAGGGCGACATTCTGACAACAGGCTCGCTTGGCGATGTCATGCAGGAATCCGCAAAAATTGCCGTCAGCTTTATCCGTTCCGTTGCAAACCGACTGAACCTCCCCGCCGACTTCCATAAAACAAAGGATATTCACATTCATTTTCCCGAAGGTGCAATCCCCAAGGACGGTCCTTCGGCAGGCATTACGATGGTATGCGCGCTTGCAAGCGCACTCACCTCCCGTCCTGTGCGGCGCGATGTGGCTATGACGGGCGAAATTTCACTTCGCGGTCGGGTTTTAGCCATCGGCGGCTTAAAGGAAAAAACACTTGCAGCTTATCGCGCTGGCATTGATACGGTGCTGATTCCGCGTGAAAATGAGCGTGACCTTGATGATATCGACAGCGAAGCACGCGCGCATCTGAATTTTGTTTTTTGCGATACGGCATGGGACGCGCTCTCGCTTGTTTTACTGCCCACACCTGAAGAAAAGGAAAAAGAAGAACCAATCATCTTTACCCACTATGCCGTCAATAACCGCTCGGTCAGCACAACCGCAACTTCCTGACCGAAATAAAGAGAGAAACTTATGGCTATTAATACGAACAATGTATCCTTAAAAATCAGCGCAGGCTATATTGAGCAGTTTCCGCGTGAGCCACTTCCGCAAATTGCCTTTGCGGGCCGCTCCAATGTCGGCAAAAGCTCTCTTATCAATACCCTTCTGAATCGCAAGTCACTCGCCCGCGTCAGCGCATCACCCGGAAAAACAATCACCATCAATTTCTACGATATTGACCGAGCCTTTTTCCTCGTTGACCTGCCTGGCTACGGCTATGCAAAACGCGCGCAGGACAACAAAAAGAAGTGGTCTGCCCTGACCGACGGCTACTTTTCAAAGAATCCAAACCGCGACTGTATTCGCCTTGTTATTCAGCTGATTGACATACGCGTCGGGCCGACAGAGGATGACCTCATGATGATGGATTATCTTTCAGAAACCGAGATGCCCTTCCTCGTGGTCGCGACAAAATGCGATAAGCTCTCGAAAACCGCTGTTTCAAATGCAATCGCTGAGCTTGAAAAGCAGTGCGCCTCCTACGCCCCGTCCTCTGTTATTCCCTTTTCCTCTGTTACCCGCGAAGGAAAAGACCGCCTTTTCAGCGAAATATTAAAGACAATCAAATAGTTTTCCAAACCAATTGAAAGGACATCCTCATGGATAAACAAGCTATCATTCAAGCACTGCTAATGATTCCCGTCATGCTGATTTCGCTCACAGTCCACGAATACGCACACGCCCGCATTGCCTATGCGCGCGGAGATGCGACTGCGCGCAATCTCGGGAGACTTTCCTTGAATCCCTTGAAGCATCTTGACCTCATCGGTGCTATCTGTATGATTTTCTTTCGCTTTGGTTGGGCAAAGCCTGTCCCTGTCAATTCCCGCAATCTACGCCGTCCTCAAAGCGATATGGCGCTGATTTCAATTGCAGGCCCGATTTCCAATTTTCTACTGGCGTTTCTCGGTATGTTCCTTTATTTATCGACAATTAAGCTCGGTAATACTTTAGTATTGAAAAACATCATTGAGCCGGACACATTTGCTTCTAATGCATTGAAGATGCTTGTTACCTTCTTTGCGCTCTTCCATATCGCCAATATCAGTCTTGCCGTTTTCAATCTGATTCCGATTCCGCCGCTTGACGGCTCCCGCATTCTGACAATGCTCTTGCCGCCAAAATATTATTGGAAGCTGATGGAATACGAAAGATATTTCGGTCTTATTCTTCTGGCACTTGTTTATCTCGGCGTGCTTTCGGGCGCACTTCATTATGTCACATCGCAAATTTCATCTCTTATAGAATATCTTTGCAAATTAATTCCCATATTTGAAGAATTCCAACCGTTTATTTACTCGTTCTTTTAACGAATGACATTATCTTTTCAAGGAGCTTCTATGGCGACTGAAGAACTCACCTACCGACTTGACCAATATGAAGGCCCTCTTGACCTTCTGCTTTCGCTGATTGCCAAAAACAAAATGGATATCCGCGACATTCCCATCGCTGAAATCTGTGAGCAATACATGGCATATGTGGAAAAAGCACAACAAATGAATATTGAGATTGCGGGCGAATTCATCGTCATGGCAAGCGAACTGATGCTCATCAAGAGCAGACTTCTGCTTCCCTCAACCAACGAAGAAAACGACGATCCCCGTGCAGAGCTGATAGATGCCCTTTTGCTTTATCGACAGGCAAAGGAAGCGGCAGAGGAATTACGCCCCCTGTATGCCAGATTTTCGGGTCGTATGGAAAAGGAAGAGGATGAAATTCCGCCAGAAAAGGGATTCCCGCTCGGACTTGATCCTGCGCTTCTTTCACGGGCATTGCATACTATGCTGACAAGGCTTCGCAACGAAGAGCAGCGTGCTCCCTCCAACCTCATCAATCCTTTGATTAAGCACAGAACAGTGTCGGTCCAGAAATGCATCACACAGATTCTCGTTGCCTTTGAAATCAATGACGCCCCTTCACTTTTCTTTCTCCTCAAAAACGCTGAGGATAAAGCAGAGCTTGTCGCATCCTTTATGGGACTTTTAGAGTTAATCAAGCTCCGCCGCATTCTTATCTGCGAAGAAAATGCCGAGCAAGCAGACCCTGATGGCTTGACAATCAAATTCAAGCTCAATGCCGATTATATTCCAAACGATACACAAGAAAGTGAGTTTGACAAGGACGATGCAAGAGACACTCAACTGTCAGATACCAAATGAACCAACTCTCACAAAGGAAGAGAACGGAAAGAAAAAGCCACTGACATCTCTGAATGAAAACACAAAACCTATTGAGGAAATGCCCTTTGAGGAAACGCTTGAGGCGATTCTTTATGCCGCAGGTCACGCCATGAGATACGAAACGCTTGCCTCAACCTTTCACATGACGACAGAGGAAATCAAAGAAAAGGCAGAAGCCTTCGCCAATGAATACAACTCCTCCGACAAGCCGCGCGGCGTCATGATGCTCACAATGAGCGATGCCTGCCAGCTTTGCACAAAGGAGCAGTATTTGCCTTACATCCGCGAAGCACTCGGCATTCGGCAAAACGGTAACCTTTCCACCTCATCCATTGAAACGCTTGCCATCATCGCATACAATCAACCCGTCACACGCGCCTATGTAGACACCGTGCGCGCCGTTGACAGCAGCTATGCAATTACCAACCTCCTCGATAGAGGTCTTATTGAAACGAGAGGCCGATTGGATGCACCGGGGCGACCCATGCTTTTTGGTACGACCGCAGGCTTCCTCCGTTGCTTTGGGCTTTCCTCACTTGCCGAGCTTCCCGGTGTTTCGGGTGAAGAAGCCGCCGAGCTACTTGAAAGAATGCAGGCACAAGACCCAAGCTTTGACAAAAACCAGCTCACCATTGAGGATACGGTCGCAAAGGAAGAATCAAACGAAAACGAAAGCCAAAACCAATAAAACTTCCGATAAATCACGAGGGGAGGAGATTTTCTGTTCATTTTTCTGACTATTCTTAAAATATTACTATTCTCCTTGCTTGCCCTCCTTCTTTTGATTTTACTGCTCCTCTCCTTGAAAATCGGCGTACAAATCAAATACGATAGCGAGCTTTTGATTTGCGTGCGTGTGCTTTTTTTCAGATACACATTGACGCCGCGAAAGAAAAAAGCCGTCAAAATCAAAAAATTCACCTATAAAAAGCATCAAAAACGGTTAGCAAAGCAAAGGGCAAAAGAAGAAGCCGACCGACTAAAGAAAATTCAAAAAGAAAAAGAAAAGCAAGAAAAAAAGAGGCAGAAAGAAAAAGAGCCGAAAGAACGCACTTTTTCAATTCCCGCCCTCATCCGTATGGGCATCTATCTTTTGAAGAAAATCCCGCCCCGCCTTTTCCGTTGCTTCTCGGTCAATATCCGCCGACTTCATATTTCGGTTGCCACAGGTGACGCCGCAAAAACTGCCATACGATATGGCTATTTCGCGCAAGGCACCGCCTATCTTTTGGCGCTGCTTGATAAAGCCACAAAACTGAATCGCGCCGCCTACAAGCACACAAGCGTCTATGCCGACTTCCTTGGCTTTGGAACAAAAATGAATGCCGACCTGATTATCTCGATAAGACCGATTCGCCTGATTCCCTTTGCTGTCTATTCCCTCTTTCATTTCATCACAATCCGCAATCAGCTATTGCCTGAAAAGGCGGCTACGGAGGCTGAAAAAGAAAAGGAAACACAGGAAAAAGCCTCCGTTCTCCAACAACACCATACTGAAAATCAATAAAATTCAAGATATTTTCTCTCACGAAAGGATGGTTCACGATTATGGCAGAAACCAATATCGGCAGTATCATTGGTACTGCAGTTGACAACCTGAAGGAATTGGCGGGTACAGAAACCGTCATTGGCAATCCAATTGTCACCCAAAACGGTACAACCGTCATTCCCGTTTCAAAAATTTCTCTTGGCATTGCATCAGGCGGTGTGGATTACAATTCCAAAAAACCGCAAGCAAAGCATGACAAAAATTTTGGCGGAGGCGGTGGAACGGGTGTCAATATTGCCCCTGTTGCATTTCTCATTGTCTCACCTGACGGACGCGTTGAGCTTCTTCCGATTACGGCAGGAGGTGGCGATAACAAAATTGACAAAATTACCTCCTTTATTGAACGCTCTCCTGAAATTCTGGAGAAAATCAAGGGCGTATTTATCAAAAAGAAGCCCGACACCTCCGATGTTGAAGAAATTGCCGAGGACATCGTCAATGCGGCAGAAGCGCTCGAAAAAACAATCGAGGAAGAAAAGGCTTCCGCCGAGCAATAATTTTTTGTCACAAAATCCGCAAATTGCCATCCTGCAGCTTGCATAAGCAGATGCTTATTCCTCCACAATGACAAAAAAGACACTTTTTTGTCGGAGGTATTTTTCTGTGACGATTGCTTTTGGCTTCTCACCTTATAGAAGGAGAATGGCGAACAAACGCCCCCTATGGTGTTTTTGGCTTTTTTTGCTTTCGGTTATTCTCGCCTTCACCGGTATTCCCCTGTCTGCCAGAGCCACATCTCCCTCACTTTCCGCCGCATCTGCCATCCTGTATGAGCCGTCATCACGCACATTTTTGTGCGAGCTTGATGCCGATACCCGTCGCCCGATGGCAAGCACGACGAAAATCATGACTGCACTTGTCGCCATTGAAAATTCAGCACTTGACGACATGGTGGAGGTGTCGCCCGAGGCTTCGGGAATCGAAGGCTCCTCCGTCTATTTACAGGCAGGTGAAAGAGTCAGCATGGAAACGCTGCTCTATGCCCTGCTTTTACAAAGTGCCAATGATGCGGCGGCGGCGATTGCCGTTGCCGTCGGCGGCAGCATTGAAGGCTTTGCCGATATGATGAATGAACGCGCGCGCACACTTGGACTGACCGATACGCACTTTACGAACCCACACGGCTTGCACGACAAGGAGCATTATACAACAGCACGCGAGCTTGCTCTCATTGCCGCAGAGGCTATGCAAAACGAGACCTTTCGTACCATTGCATCCACAAAGAAAAAAACGCTTTCCCTGCGCGACGGCACGGTGTCCCGTGTTGTTTACAATCATAACCGTATGCTTTCCATGTATAAAGGCGTTGTCGGTGTCAAAACGGGCTTTACAAAAAACAGCGGTCGTTGCCTTGTCGGTGCCGCCGAGCGTGACGGCGTTCTCTTAATCTCTGTCACCTTAAATGCACCAAACGATTGGCGCGACCACCAAATGCTTTTTGAAAAAGGCTTTTCAGCATTTACACACGAAACGCTTGTGAAAAAAAACGAATATACCGTCACCCTGCCGATTGAAAACGGAAGGAAAAAGGAAATCACGCTCACAAATTCGTCAGAGCTTGCGCTCACCTTGCCGATAGGTACGCAAACAGAGCTGTTTGCCGAGCTCCCTGATAGCTCCCTGCAAGCGCCGATTAAGAAAGGCGCGCACCTTGGGACTCTCCATGCTCTTTATAACGGGAAAACCGTTGCATCAGTACCCTTGATTGCGACAGAAACGGTTGAAAAGCCAAAGAAAAAAAACGGTTGGCTTCATTTTCTTTTTGACTAATTGCAATATAAAGGACAATCAAAATAAAGGAATCATTATGGGAATTACTCGACTTCAAAAATTCTTTACCGACTGCGGTGTGCTTTCAAGGCGCGCCGCAGAAGCGGAAATTGCCGCAGGTCGTGTGACCGTCAACGGTCATGTTGCTGAAATCGGCACGAAAATTGACACAAGCCGCGACCTTGTGGTTTGGAAGGGCAAGCGCATTGAACAGAAGGAAAAGAATTTTACTTATATTGTACTGAATAAGCCTCGCGGCTATTTGACAAGCGTTTCGGACCCTGACGGCCGCCGCTGTGTCACCGAGCTTTTGGAAGGCGTCAACACGCGTGTCTATCCTGTCGGCAGACTGGATAAATGCTCGGAGGGGATTCTTTTGCTCACCGATGACGGTGAGCTTGCCAATCGCCTGATGCATCCGCGCCATACAATCGGTAAGGTTTATCGTGTCAAGGTTGGCGGGCGTGTCTCTCCTGAACAGTACGATCTTTTAACCTCTGCAATGGTGATTGACGGTTATAAAATCCGTCCCGTGCAGGTAGTGATTGCGTCCGAGGATGAGAATGGGACCGTTCTCAAAATGACTCTTTTTGAAGGGCGCAACCGACAAATCCGTAAAATGTGCGAGCAGGCGGGCTTGACGGTACGCCGTCTTTCACGGATTTCTATTGGAAAGCTCAAATTAAACGGACTGCCTGTCGGTCAGTACCGCCATTTAACCGATGAAGAGGTTTCTTATCTCTACCAAAATACACAAATGAAAAAGACCTCAAAATAAGGAGCAACCATGCTGATTATCAGACCAATCCAAACAAAAGGCGAACAAGCCGAGGCTTGTCTCAAATGCGGTATTGAATTCCACGAAAATGACCTTGCCTATGCCGCATATGTCGATGAGGTTTTCACCGCCATGTGCCAATTTACATTAAATGACGAATACGGTCTCATTGAGCACCTTGTCTGTGCCGAGGGGAAGGATGACTTTGAAGCCCTGTTTATTATGGGGCGTCAAACCATGAATTTCATTGACCTCTGCGGTGTTCATCAGGCGGAAATTCTCCCCACCGCCACAACCGAGCGCCTGACCATTGCGCTTGGCTTCAAAAAGAACGAGCAAGGACGCTATCGCATTGATATGACAGGCTTCTTCGATGCAGGCGGTGCTTGTCAGTCAAAAGATAAAGATAAGTAATTTCTTCTATCAAAACCGAAGCCCAAGGCTATAATCCTTGGGCTTCGGTTTATTCAAAGATTGTTTCAATCACGCGGTCGCTTTCTGGTGGCGAATAACGCCAGCGCGAGATATGCGATACACTCTCTGCATTCATAAAATAGTCAAGCGGGCGGGATGGCTTTTGCGCGCTATGCGCATCAATCACTATCAGCTTCACCTTCATTTTTTCGGGTATGATGCTTTTTATATAAACTGCCGCATTCTGCCCTACTTTAACATCCTCTTTTAGCTCTGCAAGCCCTGCAAGGTTGGGTGCAAGCTCAACAAATATACCATAACTTTCAATACTGCGCACGACTCCAACCACCGTTTGCCCAGCGGTAAAGCGTGCCGCGTTCTCTGACCATGTACCGAGAAGCTCTCTGTGTGTCACAAAAATACGCCCCTCGCCGTCAATTTGCCTGATGACAACCGACAAAAAATCCCCGACTGAAAAACGGTCGCGCGGGTGTGCAATGCGCGATACCGAAATGCAGTCAATTGAGAGCAGTGACACAATTCCACAGCCAATATCCACAAATGCGCCGAAGCTTTCCATATGTGTGACCTTGGCGGGAATCACATCGCCGGGAATCAGCGTTGATACAAAATTCAAAAGACATTCCGCCTGTGCTGCACGGCGCGAAACAATCGCTGTACGGCGACCGTATTCATCCACGGTAAAGCCAACGACCTTAAAGCATATCGGTCTCCCTACACGCGTCAAAACGGCAATATCCTTCATTTCTTCGCCCACGCGACAATACTGTACCTCGCCTCGCGGCATGACGGCAGGTATATCACCCAAATCAATATGAAGATTCATCTCATTATCGCATAAAAGTGCTGTTGATTCAAGTGTGATATGACGCTCCATTGCCTTTTCAAGACCTGAATAGGAAGAAAGATAGTCTCGATTATCAGAATTGAATAAACGGTAACCTTCGGGAAGATATGTAGATTCTCGCATATTTCAGCCTCTTTCTTTTTCTTATCTGCTTCAAAATATATGAGGTGGCTTGCAGAAATATGACTTGAATTTCTCCACCTTCAAAAAGCTCGTGGCATCTTGACACATACCGCAATTTGTGCTATACTTGATAACATAAAGATTCTATGAAAGGAAGGCTCAAAAACCATGCAAAGCTATCCCGTTCTTTCTGTTCAGGATATTTCCTGCGTTGGACAGTGCTCACTCACAGTCGCTCTGCCTGTTCTATCGGCACTGGGACATGAATGCGCCATTTTACCCACATCTCTGCTTTCCTCTCATACCGCCTTCTCTCATACGACACTCTGCAATTTGGAAAAGGAAATCCCTTCGATTTTCGACGCATGGCGTGCAGAGGAAATTCGATTCAGTGGAATTTATCTTGGCTATATCGGTAGTGTGCCTGCCATAAAGGCTTTACACCGTATTTTTTCTGAATTTTTAATAGAAGGTGCGCCGATTATTCTTGATCCCGTTCTCGGTGATAATGGAGAATTATACCGCCATTTTGATAAATCCTATGTTGATGCAATCCGCGATCTTCTTCCCTATGCCGATGTCATTCTACCGAATTTGACAGAGGCGTGTCTGCTTGCAGATATGCCCTTCTGCCCATCCCCCGATGCCAATATGCTTGCACTCCTGCATTCATCTCTGCAAGGACTTGGCGCCCGTTCCTCTGTCATTACAGGTATTCATACATCAAGTGACCGTATTGCCATTTCAATCGATGATGGAAAGACAAGCATGGACTATGAAACTCCCTTCATTAAGCGTCCTTCACATGGCGCTGGCGATGTCTTTGCTTCGGTTGTGGCAGGACGCATCTTTGCGGACGGCAAGCTTGCCGATGCCGCAAAGGAAGCCGCCGACTTTACATATGAAGCCTTATGTCAAACGCCTGATGAGCATTGGTACGGTCTTGCTTTTGAGCCTCTTCTTCCAAAGCTCATCACTAAAAAATAAAACTGCTGCGAAAAAATCACAGCAGTTTTATTTTTTTAGCCGTTCTTTGATAGCTGTATAGCGCACAACCTGACGGTTGTTTTTGACCATTTGAAGTGCAATTTCCTTCATGCCTACAAGAATGACCTTTTCTTTTGCACGCGTAACAGCGGTATAGAACAAATTGCGCGTTCGGAGCAAGGGTGGACATTCGTAAAGCGGAAAGATGACCAAAGGGTATTCACTTCCCTGACTTTTATGAACGGTAATGGCATAGGCGTGCTCAAGCTCATCAAGCATCGAAAAGTCATAGCTTGCCATACGCTCATCAAAGAGAATTTTCATTTCCTTCTCTTTTTCATTTATAGAGCTTATGATGCCAACATCTCCATTAAAAACACCGTTGCCTTCAACACCGTTTTTCGTCCATAAAACATCATAATTGTTACGAATCTGCATGACCTTATCACCTTCCCGAAAGGTGACGCCGTGTGCAAGATGCTCTTTTTTGTGCGGGGACGGCGGATTTAATGAGGCCTGCAAGAGTCTGTTCAAGTTTTCGGTTCCCGCCCCGCCCTTTTTGGCAGGTGTCACAACCTGAATCTTCATCCTGATATCCTCGCCGTAAGCCCGTGGAAGCCGTGTCTCCGTAAGAGAGACGATGGTACTTGCAATCTCCCATGGCTGTCTTTGAAGGAAGAAAAAATCCTTGTCCTTCGTGTGAAGATCAGGCTCTTCACCCCGATTGATGCGGTGCGCATTCGTGACAATCAGGCTTTCCTCTGACTGACGGAAAATCTCAGTCAGCCGCACCACACGGAAGGCATCGCTATCAATCAAATCACAAAGAAGATTGCCTGCACCGACAGACGGCAGCTGGTCAGCATCGCCAATAAAAATAAAGCGACCGCCTCTCTTGCTTGCCCGCAGGAGTGCCTCCATTAAAAGTACATCCATCATGGATGCCTCATCAACAATGACGACATCCTCTTCGATTGGATTGGTTTCATCCCGTCTAAATAAAGAACGCCCGTCCTCGTAAAACTCCATTTCAAGCATTCGATGCAGGGTCTGGGCAAAGCGCCCTGTCGCCTCTGACATTCGTTTGGCGGCACGGCCTGTTGGTGCAACAAGAGCGACCTTCATGCCGAGCGAATCAAAAATATCAGCAAGAGCCTTGACTATTGTTGTTTTACCTGTACCCGGACCGCCTGTGACAATCAGGACTCCGCCCGACAGAGATTCCCTGATAGCATGGTGCTGCAAGGGAGCATAAATCAGCTTATTTGTTTGCTCGGCGCGCTCAACAAGCCGTTCGACATCCTCATAGGAAAAGGCGGGGGCGGTGCGGTCAAGCTCGCGCAGACGCTTCGCAATATAAGACTCGGCCTCGTCGTAGCGACTTAAAAAAATCATCTCTGTATCGTCCATCCTGAAAGGAATCAGTCTATTGTCACGCACGCATTCGTCAAGCGCCAATGAAACGAACTCCTCATCAACGCCAAGATGTACCGCCGTAGCTGAAATGAGCTTGTCCTTCGGTAAACAGGTATGCCCATTTGTCACCGCATTGTATTCGAGGATATACAGAAGAGCGTTTTGCAAGCGGAACTCATCACTTGGCAAAACGCCAAGCTTTTCTGCAAGACGGTCTGCCGTTGTAAAAGAAATGCCGTCCACCCGCTCACAGAGAATATAGGGATTATCTTTGATTCTCTCTTCGGCGTTTCTGCCTAATATTTTGGATGCGCGTGCCGCAAGCGTGGGAGAAAGAATATCGCCGCACAGCATCATAACATGGCGCACACTTTCCTGCTCGCAAAAGGATTTATGAATCGCGGCAGCCTTTTTGCGTGAAATTCCCTGAATATCCGAAAGATATTCAGGGTGCTGCTCAATCACACTGAAAGTGTCAACACCATACCGCTCTACAATGTATCGGGCGGTTTTCGGACCAATACCCTTGATGGCACGCGAAGAAAGATATTTCAAAATATCAGATGCCTTTTTGGGCATGATTTTTTCATAATAGGTCACCGAAAGCTGTTTGCCATAGGTCCCATGGCTTTTCCAAACGCCACGCACCAGCGCTTCCTCGCCCTCGGTAACAAAGGGCATCGTACCAACAACATTGATGGCCTCGCCCCCCTCGCTCAAAAGAAAAATGACGGCATAATGATTATCGGTATTGAAGTAAACCACTTCTTCTACCGTTCCTCTGAATTCTGCCGTCAAATTTTCCATGAAAATTCCCTCTTTTTTAAGTAAGACTTTAATTCTCCATTTTTTGATAGACAGGGATGCCCTCATCACGAAGCAGGTGTAATGTTCTCATATTGATATGCCCATCAAAGAGCACCACAGGAATAGCCTCGGCATCTCTTTGTGAGGATGTCATCATTTGTGCCGAATGCCAGGCACAAAGAATATCGTATCCATCCTCGTCACCGTCAACACGAATACCGACAGTAAAGCGATGCCCAATGATACCGCCAAGCAATTTGCAAAGGAGGAAATAAACGCCTATGACTGCCAATAAGCAGATAATCACAGAAACAAAGTCAATAGCTCCCATAACGCCTCCCGTAATCCTGTGCGTGACAAAAGTCCGCAAATTTGAGCAAAATATGCTTCTTTAACAGGATATGCGGGAGGCGAAAATGTGTGACTGTTTCTTTGAAAATTATACCTTCAAGGCTTCTGCAATATCGGTTTTTTCCCAAGGCGCATCCAAATCCTCGCGCCCCATATGACCGTATGCCGCAAATGCACTGTAAATCGGTCTGCGCAAATCGAAGCGACGAATAATTGCCGCAGGACGAAGGTCAACGACACGGCAAACGCGCTTTGCAAGCTCTTCGTCGGACACCTTACCTGTTCCAAAGGTATCAACCATGACGGATACAGGACGCGCGACACCGATTGCATAGGCAAGCTGTACTTCACAGCGGTCTGCAAGACCTGCCGCCACAATATTTTTCGCTACATAGCGTGCTGCATAGCAGGCAGAACGGTCAACCTTGGTCGGATCCTTACCGGAAAATGCCCCGCCGCCATGACGGGCATAGCCACCATAAGTATCCACAATGATTTTTCTGCCTGTAAGACCTGTGTCTCCCTGCGGCCCGCCCACAACAAAGCGGCCTGTGGGATTCACATAAATCTTGGTGTCTTGATCCAAAAGCTCTTTGGGAATAATCGGCGTAATGACATGCTGAATGATATCGCGGCGGATTTCTTCGGTTGTAACATCCTCACTGTGTTGAGAAGATACAACAACCGTATCAATGCGCAGCGGTACATCATCCTCATACTCAACCGTCACCTGTGTCTTGCCGTCAGGACGGAGGTATTTCAAGGTGCCGTTTTTGCGAACAGCGGTCAATTGCACCGCCAGCTTGTGTGCAAGTGAAATGGGAAGCGGCATCAGCTCCTTAGTTTCATTACAAGCATAGCCAAACATCATGCCCTGGTCACCTGCACCGGTATCCAGGTCATCCTGCATATCGCCTGCCTTGGCCTCGGCACACTTATCAACGCCAAGCGCAATGTCGGGTGACTGCTCATGAATCGATGTTAAAACAGCACAGGTATGGCAGTCAAAGCCGTATTTTGCGCGGTCATAGCCAATTTCCTTCACGGTACGGCGCACAACCTCGGGAATGTCCACATATGCCTCTGTCGTCACCTCTCCCATAACGGTAATCACACCGGTGGTCGCAAAGGTTTCGCAGGCAACGCGGGACATAGGGTCCTGACGCAACATTTCATCAAGAATTGCATCCGAAATTTTATCGCAAATTTTGTCGGGATGTCCTTCTGTGACAGATTCGGAAGTAAATAGTTTTCTTGCCATTTTGAATATCCTTTCAAGTAGCCTTCTCTGTCAGACAAATAGTCTGACAGAGAATCGTGTTTATCTCTTTTTTGTCATAATTTCTTCTTTGAGCTTTTGAACGAAGTCAGAAAGTGTCATAACTCCGCCCTCACCCTCCTTGCGTGCGCGAACAGAAACCGTGCCGTTAGCCTGCTCCTTTTCGCCGACAACCACCATATACGGCACCTTGGAAAGCTGTGCTTCTCTGATGCGGTAGCCAATCTTCTCATTGCGTGCATCAACCTCAACACGCACACCTGCATCAGCAAGCACCCTTCTGACCTCATAGGCATAATCCTCAAAGTCAGGAGTAACAGGCATCACAGTCACTTGATTGGGAGCAAGCCAAAGTGGCAATGCACCTGCATATTTTTCAAGCAAGAGCGCAAGCGTACGCTCATAGCAGCCAAGCGATGTGCGGTGAATGATATAAGGCGTCTTGGGCAAATTATCACTGCCTGTATATTCCATGCCGAATTTTTTGGCAAGAAGCATATCAATCTGAATGGTAATGAGCGTATCCTCTTTGCCATGGACATTTTTAATCTGAATGTCAAGCTTCGGTCCGTAGAAAGCCGCTTCATCAATACCAATCTTATATTGAATACCGTTTGCATCAAGAAGCTTCTTCATAATGCCCTGTGCTTCTTCCCACTGTTCAGGTGTACCCTCATATTTATCGGTGCGGTTCGGATCCCACTGGGAGAATCTGTACGAGCAATCCTCGGCAAGACCGAGTGTTTCCATCATATAGCGCGCAAGGTCAAGACAGCCACGGAATTCTTCTTCAAGCTGATCGGGACGAAGAATCAGGTGACCTTCCGAAATGGTAAACTGTCTGACGCGGATAAGTCCGTGCATTTCACCCGAATCTTCGTTGCGGAAAAGTGTTGAGGTTTCGCCGAGGCGCATCGGCAAATCGCGGTAGGAACGCTTGCGATTCAAAAAGACTTGATATTGGAAAGGACAGGTCATGGGACGGAGCGCAAAGCATTCCTTTGTCTCATCGTCCGCATCGCCCAAAATGAACATACCGTCACGGTAATGATCCCAGTGACCTGAAATGCGATACAAATCGCGCTTCGCCATCAAAGGCGTTTTGGTCAGAAGATAGCCTCTCTTCTGCTCTTCGTCCTCAACAAAGCGCTGTAAAAGCTGAATGGTACGCGCACCCTTCGGGAGCATGATGGGCAAGCCCTGACCGATGACATCAGATGTCGTGAAAAATTCAAGCTCACGGCCGATTTTGTTATGGTCGCGCTTCTTTGCCTCTTCAATCATTGTAAGATGCGCATTTAAGGCTTCTTTGGTCGGGAATGCCGTGCCGTAGACACGCTGAAGCATCTTGCGGTTGGAATCACCGCGCCAATATGCGCCCGTGCAGGATGTCAGCTTCATGGCTTTGAGTGCGCCTGTTGCAAAGAGGTGCGGGCCTGCACACAAATCAACAAAATCACCCTGACGGTAGAAAGAAATCACCTCTTCCTCGGGCAAATCCTCAATCAGCTCAACCTTATAAGGCTCATTCTTTTCGCGCATCAGTGCAAGTGCTTCCTCGCGCGGCAGAACAAAACGCTCAAGCTTCAGATTTTCCTTGCAGATTTTCTTCATTTCTGCCTCGATTTTTTCAAGGATATCGGGCGTAAATGAAATCTCGCTGTCAAAATCATAATAAAAGCCGTTATCAATTGCAGGACCGATGGTCAGCTTAACTTCGGGATAAAGACGCTCGACCGCCTGTGCAAGCACATGAGATGCTGTGTGACGGAAAACGCGCGCGCCCTCCTCGTCCGCAAATGTGTGGAGCTTGACTATGGCATCCGTATCCAAGGTCGTTGTCAAATCGACAACACTTCCGTTGACAGTTGCCGCCAGAACCTCGCGCGAAATAAGGCCGGCGGAAGTTGCCGCATCATACACCGTTATAGGTGCATCAAAATTGAGGGGCGCTTGCCCTTCAAAAGTCAAAGTGAACATAAGATGATTCCTTCTTTCTTCATACTTGAAAAATTAAAAACACCCCGAACAAGCCATACGGTTTGTTCGGGGTGTGGACAAACAAAATCGTCCGCACGGTTCCACCCGAGCGTTTCACTCTTGATTCAATTCAAATACCGCAGGCGGTACCGTATCATTTCCACCGAACCCGCTTTCAGCACAGGACGAGTCTCTCTGACGGCTTTCATCATACGACATATTCTGCTATCTTGATTATAGCATGAAAGAGCTTGCTTGTCAAGACAAGAGTGCAACATTTTTTGTATTTTATTCAAAGTGCGACAAACATATCAATAGGAAGTGGTGACACGCTTTGATGCCACCTTGAATATAATAATTGTAACCTTAAAAACAGGAGAAAAATATTTTATGTATCAAGATAACTATCATTATCTGTTATCGAATATGCGTCGGCGCGCACAGGCTGTTGCCTTCATCAAAGGAAGCGATTTATACCCCAATATTGAAGGGATTGTGCGCTTCTTTGACACAAGCCTCGGGACTCTGATTGCCACAGAAGTATACGGCTTACCGCCTATTGCAAGCTTCTGCGAAAATTCCGTCTTTGGCTTCCATATTCATGAGAACGGCGATTGCAGCGGCAATCAATCTGATTTCTTTGCAAATGTAGGTGCTCATTACAACCCAAACAGCTGTCCTCATCCCCTGCACGCAGGCGATATGCCACCTCTCTTTGATGCAAACGGCTACGCGTTTTCAGTCTTTTTAACAGACCGCTTCAATGTCGACGAAATTATCGGCAGAAGTGTGATTATCCACTCAAAGCCGGATGACTTCGTAACACAGCCCTCCGGAAATTCCGGCGAGAAAATCGCGTGCGGTGTGATTCAGGATACAAAAAGAAACCACATACAAGCGTAAAGACAGAACATCATGATTTAACTGCAAAAAAAGCATACAAATAAGGACATCAAAAGCCCAAACAAGAAAAAGAACAGCGCTGACCTCTTTTCTGACACCGTAATGACAGCCCGACCGAGTCAAGCAATCGGTCGGGCTGTTTGCTTATTTAATCGAACACCTGCTGTTTGATTAGTGCCGTAAGCTCTTTAGTAAGCTCGGCTGATTGAGATTGCGACAGTGCATAACTCATAGAATCAATCTTAAAGGGGACGCCCATGAGCGCAAGCTTGATTTTCTGAGGAAGCGTCTCGTCAAGCGCATCTGTATATACCTGTATTCCTTTTATAGTGTCGTGTTCTACCCTTATCTGCAATTCCACATTTCCAAGCGAAAGCTGACCTTGAATCGAAATGTCGAAGGGGAAAGGCGAGCCATAGATATAATCGGGACTACTATATTGTTCGGTGATGGCTGATATTTTATCTTCATCTATATCCATATATGCCACACTCTTCATACCGTACACCACTTCAAAAGCGGCTAAAAGATAATCCTTCATAGCCTCGCAGGTTAACCTCGGAGAAAGCTCGGCAAGATTCACAACTCTTGATCTGACCGATTTTATCCCCTTTGCCATAAGCTTAGCAGACGGTGGCGTAAGATAGCGTTGTATTTTTTCCATATCTGCACATATAAGTAATGTGCCGTGATGATATGAGTGTCCGCCACTGTGATAAAACGCATTTCCCGAAAACTTTTTGCCATTTGTCAGGATGTCGTTGCGTCCCGAAATTTCAGCATTGATTCCCGCAAGCGCACACGCTTCTTTGATAACCCTCATTTGCCTGCCAATGTCAAAGTTTTCTGATGAGCATAAGAAGGTAAAATTCAAATTGCCCAAATCATGAAATACAGCACCGCCACCCGAGAGACGCCTCGCAAGCATTCCGCCTTCACTGCGCAAAAGCTCGGTTCGGCACTCGGCAAGCGCATTTTGATTTTTTCCGATGACAACCGTATTTTGATTTTGCCACAAATACAGAATACAAGTGTCATCCTCTACCCTGTCAAAAAGATACTTTTCGATTGCAAGATTGATGTACGGATTCACACAATCGCTTATGTAAAACTTAATCCTTCCTATCATATCTCTTCCTTCGTTATAGGTAAATTTGTATAATATATTCTAATACTTATTGTTGAAAATGTCAATAGACTTTCCAAAACTTATGTGATATAATAATGTTATAACATGTTAAAAAACATGAGTTTGAAAACGGAGGTATTTATGAATCTTATCAGGCGAGAGCAATTAAAAAACTATATTGAAAGCAAAAACATTGCGACAATTAAGGAGCTCCGTGCCCTTTTTCCCGATATTTCGCTGATGACATTGCATAGAGATCTGACTTCTCTTGAATCCTTGGGAATCATTACCAAATACCGTGGCGGAGTCAGGTCTGTGCGCCATCCCGATGATGTGGAATTCAATATCAGAATGAAAGAAAACAATGCAGGAAAAATATCTATCGTCAAGAAGGCAATGAAGCTTATAAAGCCACAAAACTCGCTTTTTTTGGATGCAGGAACATCGAACATTTTTCTTGCAAGAAACCTGCCCGACATTGACCTGAACATCACCACAATAAGCCCGAATATTGCATTAGAGCTTTGCAAGCTGCAAAATCCTGTTGTGAATTTGTGCGGCGGTACCATGAACCGCAAGAATCTTGCTGTTACAGGCATGAATACGATTGATTTCCTCGAAAAAATCAATATTGATATTGCATTTATCGGTGTTTCGGGCTGTTCTGCGGAAGCCGGCTTTACCTGTGGTACAGAAGCAGATATGCAAATCAAGCGTATGCTCATAAGGAAGGCGCGCACGAGCGTGATTATGTGCGGTACTGACAAATTAAAGCGGCTGATGCCGTTTACCTTTGCGAATATATCAGATGTCGACTACATTATCAGTGATGCACCGCTTCCGGATGAATTTGCTCAAAAGGTGATTGCCGGCGGCGTGAAGATTTTGTAAATCGCAATGCAAGATTAAAAAATAAAAAATTCGCAAAATCAATTGACACAAATGTTATAATGTGTTATAATAAATTGATATTAAATTTGAGGAGGTTTTGTTTTGGCAAACGCAGTCATTATGCCCAAGGCGGGTATAACAGTCGAAAGCTGTATTATCAGCACATGGGAGAAAAAGGTTGGAGATTCGGTTAAAGTAGGAGATATTCTCTTTACATACGAAACCGATAAAGCGAGTTTCGAATGCGAATCAACCGCAGAAGGTACATTACTGGAAATCTTCTATAATGAAGGTGACGAGGTTCCCTGCCTTGTCAATGTTTGCGCTGTCGGAAACGCGGGCGAGGATTGCTCTGCTCTGCGCCCTGACGGTAACGCACCGGAAGAGGAAAAGGCTGTCGCGGTTGCATCGGAGCCTGAAAAAAATGCAGAGGTAGCTTCCGCACCTGTTGTTGTAGCGACAAATGAAGCAGGAAAAACAGCGATTTCTCCGCGCGCAAGAAAGCTCGCAGAGCGCGCAGGCGTGGATGCATCCTTAGCAACCCCCACAGGTCCTAACGGTAGAATTATTGAGCGTGATGTCAGAACGCTTATGGATAATCCTGTCATTCTAACAGAAAAAACCGTGGCAGAAGTAGTCACTAATGTAGAAAAGGTCGCAGACGAGGCTGAATATACCGATGTCAAGTTCAGTGGCATCCGCCGTGCTATCAGCCACTCCATGCACGCTTCCCTCTCCACTATGGCGCAGCTGACACACAATTCGTCCTTCGATGCGACGACCATTCTCGAATACAGAAAAATGCTGAAATCGGCAGAGGGCGAATATGCGGGAATTACTCTTGGCGATATCGTTCTTTATGCGGTTTCAAGAATTCTTCTCAATCATCCCGACCTCAATGCACATATGCTTGATGATAACAACATCCGTCTCTTTAAGCATGTCAACCTTGGTGTTGCCATTGATACGCCAAGAGGATTGATGGTTCCGACTATTCACCACGCAGATGAAATGAGCCTTTTGGAAATTTCAAAGGCTGTCAAGGAGCTTGCTGCTGAATGCAGAGCGGGCAATATCAATCCCGACAAGCTTACGGGCGGCACATTCACCGTTTCCAATCTCGGTAATCTTGGAATTGAATCCTTTACTCCTGTCATCAACCCGCCGCAAACAGGCATTCTCGGCGTATGCTGCTCAACAGACCGTGTCAAGCGCGGTGCAGACGGTTCAATTCAGATTTATCCCGCTATGACGCTCAGCCTGACATATGACCACAGAGCAATTGACGGCGCTCCTGCTTCCCGTTTCTTGAAAGAGCTTTGTCAGAATCTTGAGAAGTTTACCGTGCTTCTTTCTAAATAAGGAGAATATCATATGGAAATTTTTGATTTATTGGTTGTGGGTGGCGGCCCCGGCGGATATCTTTGTGCAGAACGGGCAGCGCAGGGCGGTATGAAGGTCGCTTTGTTTGAAAAGAAGGCGCTCGGTGGCACCTGCCTGAATGAAGGCTGTATCCCCACAAAAACATTTTTGAACTCTTCAAAGATGTACAGACACGCAAAAGAAAGCGAAGCATTCGGTGTAACTGCGACGGATGTTACCTATAATCACGCAAAGGTTGTGGAAAGAAAAAACAGTGTAGTCAAGACACTGGTTTCAGGTGTCGGCGCTACGATGAAGAGCAATAAGGTGACGGTCATCAGTGCGAGCGCTGTTATCAAAGGGCGTTCTCAAAACGGCTTTTCTGTTGAAGCAGACGGAAAGCTTTACGAGGGCAAGCGACTGACAATTGCATCGGGCTCCGAAACTGTTGTGCCGCCCGTTCCCGGTCTTAAAGAGGGCTTGGAAAGTGGCTTTGTGCTAACGAATCGCGAGGTGCTTGACGAAAAAACGCTTCCCAAAACCCTTGTGGTGATTGGTGGCGGCGTAATTGGTCTTGAAATGGCTTACTACTTTGCAAGCGTTGGCGTAGCGGTTACCGTCATTGAAATGATGCCCAAAATTGCAGGTGCAACAGATGCTGAAATCTGCAAGGTTTTGACCGATGCGTTTGTCAAGCGCGGTATGGTCTTTAAGCTTTCCTGTAAGGTTCTTGAAGTGAAGGCAGGAAGTGTTGTATACGAAGAAAATGGCGAGAAGAAAGAAATCGCCTGTGATAAGGTGCTTCTTTCGGCTGGTCGTAAGCCCTCTACTTCGGGAATTGGCATTGAAAACCTGCATCTTGATATGGACAGAGCTGCCATCAAGACCGACCGACATCTTTGCACCAATGTTTCAGGTGTTTACGCCATCGGCGACTGTAACGGAAAACTGATGCTTGCACATACCGCATACAGAGAAGCAGAGGTTGCGGTCAATCATATGCTTGGCAAAGCAGACGAGATGCGCTATGATGTCATCCCTTCTGTTATTTATACGGACCCCGAGGTTGCAAGTGTCGGATATAGTAAAGAAGCTGCAGAAGAAAAAGGTATGAAGGTCAAAGAGATTAAGCTGCCGATGTCTTATGCAGGCCGTTATCTTGCTGAAACAGAGGGTGGAAAGGGCTTTATCAAGCTTGTTGTCGATACCGAAAAGAACAGACTTGTGGGTTGCCATATGGTTGGCTCTTACGCCTCTGAAATCATTATGACTGCAACAATGATGGTGGATACCGAGCTGTCTCCCAATCGGTTACAGAAGCTCGTATTCCCGCATCCTACTGTCGCTGAAATCATAAGGGAAGCAATCTTTCATATATAATTTATAAGGAGAAACAAAAATGCCAAAGAATTTATTTGTAAATCCCGCCGAAACGCTCAGCGCGGGTGAAATTGCATTTCAGAACATTCCCGTCAACACCTACAACAAAACAATCAAAGAGGAGAGAGGCCATTTCAGCGATGACGACCTCATTCGCATCTATCGCGACATTACGGTTCTCCGTGAATTCGAGTCCATGCTCAACCAAATCAAGACACAGGGCTTATATAATGGGATTGAAACGACATATCCCGGTCCTGCCCACCTTTCCATTGGACAGGAAGCGGCAGCAGTAGGTCAGGCATACTTACTCGACCAGAATGACTTTTCATTCGGCTCACACCGTAGCCACTCTGAAATCTTGGCAAAGGCATTGTCTTGCATTCACAAATTAAGCGAGCAAGAATTGATGACAATTATGGAGGGCTTCCTTGGCGGTTCGGCACTTCGTGCGACAGAAAAGCTTGGCCCTGTCAGTGATGTCAAGGAATTGGCTATCCGTTTCATTCTTTACGGAACGCTCTCTGAAATTTTTGCTCGTGACACAGGCTTCCATAAGGGCTTGGGCGGCTCCATGCACGCATTCTTCCTTCCCTTCGGTATTTACCCCAACAATGCAATTGTCGGTGGCTCTGCCGCTATCGCCACAGGTGCGGCTTTGTTCAAAAAGGTGAATGACAAGCAAGGCATTGTCGTATGCAACTCCGGTGACGGCTCGATGGCTCGCGGTCCTGTCTGGGAAGCGATGAACTTTGCCGCAATGGACCAGTTCCATACTTTGTGGGAAAGCCACAAGGGCGGTATGCCAATTCTTTATAATGTATTCAATAACTCTTACGGAATGGGCGACCAGACACGCGGTGAGACGATGGGCTATGACATGCTTGCCCGTATTGGCTCAGGTATCTCGCCCACACAGTTCCATGCAGAGCGTATCAATGGCTTTAATCCTCTTGCTGTCATTGATGCAATGGAGAGAAAGCTTGAAATTCTCCGTGCAGGCAAAGGCCCTGTTCTTCTTGATACACTTACCTACCGCTTCTCAGGTCACTCAACATCTGACCAGAACGCTTACCGTACAAAAGAAGAGATTGATGCTTGGCGCGAGATTGACCCGATTATCACATACCGTCAAGGACTTGTCGATGCAGGCGTTGCAGGCGATTCCAAGTTTGAGGAAATTCTTGCCGAAACCGCAGAGCGCATGACACTCATCTGCAAAGCGGCCTCCGACCCGACTATCAGTCCTTATATTGACTTTAAGCGCGATCCTGCCGTTGTCGAGCGTCTGATGTTCTCAAATGAAAAGGTCGAGAAGCTTGATGACCGCGAGCCTGAGGTGAACATGCCCTTGGCTGAGGTTCCTGCTTATAAGAAGCTCAAAGAGAAGGAACGCTGCCCCATTGTTGATGGCAAGCCTGTTTCGAAGATGAAGCTCTTTAATCTTCGTGATGCTTTATCCGAAGTTATCTACGATAGATTTTATGAGGATCCGACACTGATTGCCTACGGTGAGGATTGTCGCGACTGGGGCGGAGCATTTGCAGTTTACCGTGGTATGATGGA
>JAZRPF010000005.1:0-34167 GCA_045649045.1 Eubacteriales bacterium | reverse complement strand
GCATCCTGCCCATCATCCTATGCGGCGTGCTTGCCTTCATGGTTATCATGAATGCGGTGACCGCCCCTTCAATCTCGCTTGAAGCCCATACGCTTTGGCTCTTGCAATCATTGCCTATTGACATGGCGGCTGTCCTGCGCGTCAAGGTACTGCTTCACCTTGCTGTCAGCGCGCCCTTCGCACTTTTTGCGGCAGTCACGCTGACGGCAGTTTTGGGGCTTGATACCCTCTTTTTCCTACTTGTCCCCTTGACTGTCCTGCTCTTTCTTCTGTTCGGCGGACTTTTCGGACTTGTCTGCAATTTGCGCTTTCCGAATATGCTCTGGACAAATGAAATCGCCGCTGTCAAGCAGAGCATGAGTGTGCTTGTCAATATGCTCGCGCAATTTGCCGTTATTTCTCTGATAGGCGTTCTCTATTATGCCGTGCATACCGTTATCTCCGCCGCGCTCTTTCTTGCGCTGGTTTCGCTTATGCTCGCGCTGGCTATCATTTTGCTTTGCCGTCTGCTTCGCGGATGGGGCGTGCGGCGGCTTGAATCGCTCTGACCAGGCGCTTTCATGAGAGCGCGGACGAAAGAGCGAAAAAGCATTGACACAATTTTTCTCTTGTGCTATAATAAACTGTATCAGTATCAGAAAATATGAAGGTGATTTCTATGAGCTTATTTCCGTTGCCGCAACCGTACAAGAATCTTTTGGATGTCCGTCAGACACAGCACGCCATTAAGAAGGTCAAGGACTTTTTTGAGCATGACCTCTCGATTCAGCTCAATCTGATTCGTGTTTCCGCTCCGCTTTTTGTCACAAAGGAAAGCGGACTCAATGACAATTTGAGTGGCGTGGAGCGCCCTGTCTCCTTTGATATTAAGGGCGATAATGCCGAGGTGCAGGTCGTGCAGTCGCTTGCCAAGTGGAAAAGATATGCACTCGGTCAGTACGGCTTCCATGTCGGCGAAGGACTTTATACCGATATGAGCGCCATCCGTCGCGACGAGGATACCGACAATATCCATTCGGTCTATGTTGACCAGTGGGATTGGGAGCGCATTTTGCGCCGTGAGGACAGAACGCTTGACACCCTGCGCCTCATGGTTGACCGCGTTTACCGCGCCCTTCGTCATACCGAGGACTATATCGCGAGAGAATATGATTTTGCCCATAAATTTCTGCCCGAGAAAATTCGCTTTATCTCGTCACAGGAGCTTGAAGACCTCTATCCCGACCTGACACCAAAGGAACGAGAATACAGAATTGCCCGCGAATGCGGTGCGGTGTTCATCTCGCAAATCGGCGGCGTACTCAAATCGGGCAACCGTCACGACGGCCGCGCCCCCGACTATGACGACTGGAATCTGAACGGCGATATCATTGTCTATTATCCCGTTCTCGACTGCGCACTGGAACTGTCCTCTATGGGCATTCGCGTCGATGAAGTTTCTCTCCGCCGTCAGCTTGAAGAGTCGGGCTGCACTGACCGCGAAAAATTACCCTTCCAGTCAGCACTTCTGCGCGGTGAATTGCCTTATACCGTCGGTGGCGGCATCGGTCAGTCCCGTATCTGTATGTTCTTTCTCCGCAAGGCGCACATCGGTGAGGTGCAGGCGTCAATCTGGCGTGATGAGGACCGCAAAAAATGCGAGGAGCTGGGCATTGCCCTTCTGTGAGGCACATGATGATACTTGAAAAGGGAAGACCGCAAAGTGCAGAAGGACGGCTCGATAAGGAAATCAGATGCTATGATTTCCTTGACGCACTCGGCGTTTCTTATGACCGAATCGACCATCCCCCCGCCATGACCATGGAGCTTTGCGAGGATATCGACCGCGCACTCGGCTCTACTATCTGTAAAAATCTCTTTCTCTGCAACCGTCAGAAAACCGACTTTTATCTTCTGATGATGCCGGGTGATAAGCCCTTCAAGACCAAGGACTTATCCGCACAAATCGGTTCCGCCCGTCTTTCCTTTGCCGATGCAGAGGCGATGGAGCGCTATCTGGATATCACCCCCGGCTCTGTCAGCGTGCTTGGACTCATGAATGACAAGGAATTTGCCGTCAGACTTCTTATTGATGCAGATGTCCTTGCGGGCGAGAGCATCGGCTGTCACCCCTGCGTCAATACCACAAGTCTGCGCTTGCAGACGCGTGACCTGACTGATAAAATCATTCCTGCCTTGAAGCACACCCCGCAAATTGTCCACCTCTAACCCATTCCGAAGGAAGATAATCCCCATGAATATGAATTTTATCCGTAAGCTCCCGATTCCGAAGGATATTAAAGCAGAATATCCCATCACCGCCGATATGAAAAGAGTCAAGGAAGAGCGCGATGCCGTTCTTCGCCACATCTTTGAGGGCAAAACTGACCTCTTTTTGCTGGTGATTGGCCCTTGCTCTGCCGACTGTGAGGATTCGGTGCTTGACTATATCTACCGTTTGAGAGGCTTGCAGGAAAAGGTCGCCGACAAAATTTTCATTGTCCCGCGCATCTATACAGGTAAGCCCAGAACAACAGGTGACGGCTATAAGGGAATGTTCCATCAGCCAAACCCAAGCGAGCGTCCCGATATGCTTCGCGGCATCGTAACTATCCGCGAATTGCATATGAGAGCATTGAAGGAAACGGGCTTCACCTCTGCTGACGAAATGCTCTATCCCGAGAACTACCGCTACTTAAATGACCTGCTCGCCTATGTTGCCATCGGTGCGCGTTCTGTCGAAAACCAACAGCATCGCCTGACAGCAAGCGGGCTTGATATTCCCGTCGGTATGAAAAACCCCACAAGCGGTGATATCTCGGTCATGATGAATTCCATCACCGCCGCCCAGCATCCCCATACCTTCGTCTATCGCGGCTGGGAGGTCGAAAGTCAGGGCAACCCCTATGCCCACGCCATTCTGCGCGGCTATGTCGACGAAAACGGACGCTCCTATCCCAACTATCACTATGAAAATCTCGTCCGCCTCGCTGAAATCTATGCAGAAAAGAAGCTCCGGAATCCTGCCGCCGTCATTGACACCAACCACTCAAATTCCGGCAAGAATTATGAAGCGCAAATCCGCATCGCCAAGGATATTCTGCACAGCCGCACGCATAGCACCGAAATCAAGGATCTCGTCAAGGGACTCATGATTGAAAGCTATATCGAGGACGGCGCACAGAAGGTCGGCGGCACCGTCTACGGTCAGTCGATTACAGACCCCTGCCTCGGCTTTGCCAAAACCGAACAGCTTGTGCTGGATATGGCGGACAGACTGTAATTTTATAAAACCAAAAGGAACAGATTTCATTCAACAAAGAAAAAAGGAACAGACAAACGAGTGTCTGTTCCTTTTTTTTATTTTCTTGCTAATCCCATCTTTTCAAAGGGAATCGGCTCAAATTGCGGAATCACCGCCTGCCACATGGAAGGCTTTGTGAGAGTCGCATAGTCGTCCGCCATCGCCTGTGCAAAGCGCGCGTCCTCCTTGTTCAAGCCAAGGTTATCCTGAACGACACTTGTCAGGATATTCCAACGGCAGAATTGGTTGATATCGCAGGCACAGCCAAGGTAGACATTGTTCGCAATATAGCTGAAGCTGGTCGAGCGCAGATAAATTTCGCGTGTGTCATCGGGCTGTGAATCAAGGTAATCGGCAAGCGACTGATTTCCCCACGGATACTTGCACCCCTTCTGCTCGGTGAATGTCCAGTATGCGCGTCTCGGGTCGTATTGCTCGCCCTTCGCCGCGCGGTTTTTGATGTGCTTCGCAAGCTCGCCGTAGCGGATGACAGAGTTCGGGAAGCGGCGGTTATGGCCCTCTCCCTCAAAGAAATCATAGTAGTAGTTGAGCGTGGCCTCGGACATCACAGGCCAGTGCGGACTGTTCGAGCCTGCCCAGTTGACTTCATAAGTGTCCGTCACCTTGCCGCAGGAATGAACGCGGTGCTGGACATTCATTTTCTCGCCCTTCTCATCAAGGACATCCTTCACACAGTAGTTGAACGAATCACTGATGCCTGCTCTTGCTGTATTGACAACAATATTGTTATACAGGACATTCTGCGCACCGCAATGCAGATGCACGCCAAGCCCTCTGTCGGTCGGGCCGTCATTACCGTAGGCAATGATATTGCCATAGATGTAGTTGCCGCACGCCATGTCGTCAATGTAGACAATAATATCCGAATGGTTGATGTTATGGAAATAGTTGTAGCGGATATGAATGCCCTCGGACGGGAAGCCTGAGCAGTAGTAAGGACCTGAATCAAAGGATGTCTGTGAGCCACGGTCAAATTCATTGTATTCAATAATGGATTCACAGTTGTGCTCAAAGAAGTTCTCATAGCCGCCGCCATACAATAGGCCTTCATGGAAATGGTTGTGCGAGGCACAGCACATAACGCCTGCCATATGCACCTCTGTCTGCGTCATAGGATCGTAGAAACGGCAGTTCTGAATGAAGTTGCGGTCAGGCGTCATGCTCTTGCGGTCATTGACACCGATAGCCTTCAGCATCACTGTTGTCGTGTGGTGGAAATCCGAATGGATGACACCGCAGCTTCTGATTTTCGTGAGCAGCATACCTGCCTGCATCACATCATGAACCTCACAGCTTTGAATCAGAACATTCTCACTCTCGGTCAGGCGAATCGCCGAGCCGAGTGTGCCCCAGAAGGTAAAGCCGCTGATGACGGTGTTCTTGATGTGTGAAAGGTCAAAGCAATGCAAAGTCTTGGTGACAAAGGAAACCTTCGCATCAGGCGCAAGCGGGGCTGCGAGCCAGATATAGAGCTTGCCATCCTTGCGGTCAAGATACCACTCACCATCTGCGTCAAGCTCCTCGGCAACATTGTAGTAGTAGCCGTTGTTGTGCTTCGTATAGCGCAGTCCCCAGCGACAGTTTGTACTGCACTCGGCAACCAGAGCGCCATTCTCGCCATCAGTAAGTGTCAGTTGATAACGCGCTCTCTCCCACTCGGCATAGAGAGCAAGCGCAGCCCAGATGTCATCAGTCTTTTTCCACTTCGACATATGGCTGTAAAATTCATTTTCAGGGGAGATTCGCAGCTTAAAACCGTCTGTGCCGTCCTTGTACTTTTCGTAGTTCTCGCTTGCAATGGCAGCAACACGCGGTTGTTTCAGAATATCCTCATCCGACACGAAGGTGGCGAGCATCGGCTCATTCGCGTTCGGATAGCGCACAAGCGTCTTTGGCTCACCGTCAATGTAGAGAATCGGTGTGCCAATACGCGAATTTTCACCGTACATATCGGGCGTAAAGCCAAGTGATGCAAGGTCTGCCACATAGATGTTCGCCGTGTTGTTCGGAATAAAGGTGTTGAAGCGGGCGAGCATTTCCGAATCGGTGTTCTTCTCGGAAACAGGTGCAAAATCCTTGCCCCTGAAGCCGTATGACGCAGTAAGCTCGGGCTTTTCTCCCGGATACGCCTCAATGAAGAGAGGGGCATCCTTGGTCGCAAGCTGCTTTTGTGCGCCGTCAAGCGTAAAGCCATTCTTTAAGGTGTAGATGCCGCCGCGAAAGACAATGCGTGCGCCCGGCTTGCCCTCCATTGCGGAGATGGCTCTGTCAAGTGTCGCAAAGGGAGCGCCCTCGCTGCCGTCACCCTTGTCATCGCCCGTCGGCGCAATATAGAAGGTGCGCGCAAAAGAGGCAGGGTAGTCGGAGGACTTCTTCGGCTCTACAACTGTCACCTCATCGGGCAGAAAGTCTTTGACCTTGAAGAAACGCTCGGCAACGCCGCCGTCCTCAACGAGAGCTACCTGAATGGCAGGTAATTCCTTCGGAAGATTGGTCGCAATAAAATCTTCTTCATGCAAAATGCTTTTCATGATTGTTTTCCTTTCTTATTTTGCAAAGCCCTGTTTTTCAAAGTGGATGATGTTTCCTGCGCTGTCTGTTGGTTTGATGCCTCCGTTCCACTATGCATAGAGGGGAATCGCAACTTATTCTTATAGCCATTATGACAAAAAAATGAACAAAAGTCAATCCTTTTCCAAAGAAAAAAAGTGTTTTGGGGAAAAAGGGCAACCTGCACAAAAAAAGCCTTATTTTGTTGGATAAATTCACGAAAAACAGTTGGTGAAAAACGCCATTGAAAACCGATTTTTTGCGCGAGAGTTGACAAAGCGCGCGAAGTTTGCTATAATTCAAAGGAAAAGATTTTTGATTTTGAAGGCGGCGGCATTTGCCGCACGGAAAGGATAGATATGAGTGAAGAAATTTTCGGCTATATAGAGGGGCTTTGCCGTCGTGCGAAGGATGCTTCGCGCACACTCGCCACCGCCGATACCGAAGCGCGTAACCGCTTCCTGTCAACCGCGGCACGCCTTTTGCGCGAGCGCACACGGGACATCATCGCGGAAAACGGCAAGGACCTTGCATCTGCGGAGGAGAACGGCGTCAGAAAAACCATGCTTGACCGCCTTGCACTTGACGAAAAGCGCATTGAGGGCATGGCGTGTGCGCTTTGCAGCCTCGTTGCACTTCCCGATTCCATCGGTCAGGGTGAGCAATGGACACGCCCGAATGGACTTGTCATTCGCCGCACCCGTGTGCCGCTCGGTGTCGTCGGTGTGATTTATGAGGCGCGCCCGAATGTCACGGTGGATGTCGCCGCCCTGTGCATCAAGACAGGTAATGCAGTCGTTCTGCGTGGCGGCAAGGAGGCACTTGCCTCGAATCTCTGCCTTGCCTCTATTTTGCGTGAGGCACTTGAAAGGGAGGGCTTGCCCGCCGATGCTGTTCAGGTCATTGAACGCCCCGAGCGAGAGGGCGCACAGGCTTTGATGCAAATGAGAGGACTCGTCGATGTCCTGATTCCGCGTGGCGGTAAGGGACTGATTCGTGCAGTTGTTGAGGGCGCGTCGGTGCCTGTCATCGAAACGGGTGCAGGGAACTGTCATATCTATGTGGATGACAGCGCCGATATTGAGCTTGCACTCCGCGTGACCGAAAATGCCAAGCTGTCCCGCCCTTCTGTCTGCAATGCGGCGGAAACCCTGCTTGTCAATGAAAAGATTGCCGACCGCTTCCTGACCGCCCTTGCCAAATTGACGGAGGGCAGACTCGCCTTGCGCGGCTGCGAGCAGACCTGCCGCATCCTGCCCTTTGCCGAGCGCGCGACCGATGAGGACTACGAAACTGAATATAATGACTGCATTCTTGCCGTGCGTATCGTCCCCGACCTTGCGAGTGCCATTACGCATATCAACCGCTATACAACAGGTCATAGCGAGGCAATCATGACAGGCAGCCTCGCAAACGCCGCACGCTTTCGCCGTGAGGTTGACGCCGCCTGCGTCTATGTCAATGCCTCTACCCGATTCAGTGATGGCGGTGAGTTCGGCTTCGGTGCAGAGGTGGGCATCTCCACACAGAAATTGCACGCAAGAGGCCCGATGGGACCTGACGCCTTGACAACCGTCAAATACGAAATAGAAGGAAACGGACAAATCCGATGATGCAAATAAAGGAAAAAGAGGTCATCCTCTGTAAATTCGGCGAAATCGTCCTGAAGGGCGCGAATCGCTCTACATTTGAAAGTATGCTCACGCGCGAGCTTCGCCGCCGCGCCGCCCACTTCGGTCACTTTCGTGTCGATTGCGCCCAAAGCACCGTCTATATCATTCCGCAGGATGATGACGCGGATATTGACGGACTCTACGAAAGCGTCTGCCGCGTCTTTGGCATTGTCGGTGTGACACGCGCCGCCGTTGCCGAAAAAAATATGGAAAGCATTCTTGCAACCGCCGCTCGCTATCTGCCGCCTCTTCTTCGTGGCAAAAGGAGCTTTCGCGTCGATGCCAAACGATCGGATAAAAATTTTCCGCTTAAATCCCCTGAAATTGCCGCCGAGGTCGGCGGTGCAGTTTTGTCTGCCGTCAAGGGCATCCGCGTCGATTTGCACGAGCCCGAATCCATGGTGCGTGTCGAGGTGCGCGATAACGCCGCCTATATCCACGCCGATCAGCAGAAGGGCGCGGGCGGTATGCCTATCCGATCGGCAGGCCGCGGACTTTTACTGCTGTCGGGCGGCATCGACAGCCCTGTGGCAGGCTATATGATGGCAAAGCGCGGTCTTGAAATCGAGGCATTGCACTTTGAGAGCTTCCCCTATACAAGCGAGCGCGCCAAGGAAAAGGTGCTCGCCCTCGCCGATAAGCTCTGTGCCTATTGCTCCAAAATCCATGTCCATGTCATTTCATTAACGCATATTCAGGAGGAGCTGCGCGATAAGTGCGAGGAGGACTATTTCACCCTCCTTCTCCGCATCTTCATGATGCGCCTCGCCGAGCGCTGCGCCAACACCTACGCCTGCGGCGCTCTCGTGACAGGCGAAAGTCTTGCCCAGGTCGCAAGTCAGACCTTGAAGGCGATAGCCGTCACCGACAGCGTGGTGCATATGCCGGTGTTCCGTCCCTGCATCGGTCTTGATAAGGAGGAAATCGTCGCAATCTCACGCAAAATCGATACCTACGAAACATCCATTTTGCCCTATGAGGATTGCTGTACCGTCTTTACCCCCCGCCACCCGCGCACCCAGCCCGAAATCGACAAGGTCATGGCAGAGCTGCAGAAGGTCGATGCCGATGCCCTGCTCGAAGAGGCATGGCAGAGTATGTATACCGAAACCCGACTGATTTTCGAGGAATACAGAAGGTAAGCACACGAAATAAAAAAACCGAGCGTATTGCAAAATACGCTCGGTTTTTTTGGGCTATCTTAATACATTCCGCCGCCCATGCCGCCCATACCGGCAGGCGCAGGCGCAGGATTCTCTTCCTTCTTGTCAGCGACAACAGCCTCGGTTGTCAGGACAGTTGCAGCAACAGATGCTGCATTCTGAAGTGCGCTTCTTGTCACCTTGGTCGGATCGACAATGCCCACCTCAAGCATATCAACATACTTTTCGTTGTATGCATCGAAGCCGTAGCCAACCTTCTTGGAGTTCTTGATGCGGTCGATAATGACAGCGCCGTCAAGTCCTGCATTGTCGGCAATCTGGCGCATCGGCGCTTCAAGTGCCTTAATGACCATCATCACACCGGTCTTTTCATCGCCGTCAACCGATGCAAGAACCTTCTTGACATCGCCAATGACATTGATATAAGCAGTACCGCCACCTGCGACAATACCTTCCTCAACTGCCGCCTTGGTTGCGTTCAGAGCATCTTCAATGCGGAGCTTCTTTTCCTTCATTTCGGTCTCGGTTGCGGCACCGACCTTAATGACAGCCACACCGCCTGCCAGCTTCGCCAGACGCTCCTGGAGCTTCTCGCGGTCAAACTCGGAGGTGGTTGTTTCAATGGACGAGCGAATCTGTGCCACTCTGTTCTTGATTTCTGTCTGGTCGCCTGCACCGTCAACAATGATGGTGTTTTCCTTGGTGACCTTAATCTGTCTTGCACGGCCGAGCTGGTCAACTGTGGTTTCCTTGAGGTCAAGACCAAGCTCCTCGGTGATGACCGTACCGCCTGTCAGAATGGCGATATCACGGAGCATCTCTTTGCGGCGGTCGCCAAAGCCGGGTGCCTTGACAGCAACGCAGGTAAAGGTGCCACGCAGCTTGTTCAGTACAAGCGTTGTCAGAGCCTCACCCTCAACATCCTCTGCAATGACAAGCAGCTTCTTGCCCGATTGCAAAATCTGTTCAAGCAAGGGAAGCAGATCCTGAATATTGGAAATCTTCTTGTCGGTAATCAAAACCAACGCGTCGTCAAGCACAGCCTCCATCTTGTCGGTATCCGTCACCATGTAGGGCGAGAGATAGCCGCGGTCGAACTGCATACCCTCAACAACCTCGCAGTAGGTTTCTGCACTCTTGGATTCCTCAACGGTGATAACACCGTCAGCGGTGACCTTTTCCATTGCATCGGCAATCAGTGTACCAATCACCGCGTCACCTGCCGAAATTGTACCGACACGCGCGATGTCCTCGCTGCCGTTGACACGCTTGGAGTTGCGCTTCAAAGCCTCAACAGCCGCATCAACTGCCTTGGATACACCCTTGCGGAGCACCATCGGGTTTGTGCCGGCAGTCACATTCTTCATACCCTCACGAATCAGTGCCTGTGCAAGCAGGGTCGCCGTTGTCGTACCGTCACCTGCCGCATCGTTCGTCTTGGTTGCAACCTCGCGTACAAGCTGTGCGCCCATGTTTTCAGCCGCATCCTCAAGCTCAATTTCCTTTGCAATGGTCACACCGTCATTGGTGATGAGGGGTGCGCCGAATTTCTTGTCCAGAACCACATTTCTGCCCTTGGGGCCAAGTGTGATTTTCACTGTATCTGCCAGCTTGTCAATGCCGCGAAGCATTGCATTTCTTGCTTCAATGCCATAAAGTATTTCTTTTGCCATTTTTCGTTACCTCTTTTATCAAATTTGTAGAATAGCCGCCGCTTATTCAACGATGGCGAGAATGTCACTCTGTCTGACGATGCTGTACTCAACGCCGTCGCACTTGACCTCTGTGCCCGAATATTTGCTCGTAATCACACGGTCACCAACCTTCACCAGCATCTTGACTTCCTTGCCGTCAACATTGCCGCCGGGGCCTACTGCCACAACCTCTGCAATTTGCGGCTTTTCCTTTGCCGTACCCGGCAAAATAATACCGTTCTTTGTCGTTTCTTCCGCTTCCACGGGCTTCACAACCACGCGGTCAGCCAAGGGTTTCATTGTCATTGTTCGTTCCTCCATATTGCTCCCTTGCGGGTAATTGATAATTTTTGTTTAGCACTCTTGTCCAATGAGTGCTAACATCTTTTATTGTACTACATTATAAGGAAAAATCAAGTGGTTTTGGATAATATTCACATTTTTTTCACAAAAAGAAGAGGAATCGGGCAGAGGTGCGGTCATTCAGCCGATTCCTATGAGAGCTGCTCGCGCAAAAAGGCGAGAATTTTCTTTTCAGCGCGTGATACCTTGACCTGTGTCAAGCCGAGCATACGGGCGGTTTTCTCCTGTGAAAAGTCGCGATAGTAGCGCAAAAGCAGAATTTTCCGTTCGAGCGAGGGGAGCTTATCCATCGCCATTGACAGTGCAAGTCGGTTGAAGGTACGCTCGTTTTCTTCTTCGTCATAGAGCGTGTTTTCAAGTGAAAGCTCATCCTCGCCTGCAAGCGAGTCGGAAAGCGAAACAGGCGGAATAGAGGAATCAAGCGCCGCCGCCGCTTCCTCGGGCGAAACACCGCACCGCGCGGCAAGGGCGGCAATCGGGATTTTTTCAAAGCCCTCCGCCACCATTTTTTCTCTTTCTGCCATCAAGAGCGTGGATAGCCGCTTCTGTGTGCGCGAAACTTTGAGAGGGCCATCATCCCGCAGAAAACGGCGGATTTCACCTGCAATCAGAGGAACGGCATAGGTTGAGAGCGCAAAGCCGCGCGAGAGGTCAAAGCTTCGCACCGCTTTAAGCAGACCGAGCATTCCTATCTGAACAAGGTCCTCAAGATCGGTTCCGCGTCCGCAGAAGCGGCGCGCCACCGAGTGAACAAGCGGGGTGTTGAGGCGGAGAAGCTCGCCTTCAGCCTGCTTGTCGCCTGCCGAAAGCGCCTCTAACAGTGCTATATTATCAAGCTGGTTTGTTGCCAATTTGACACCTCGTTTTTTAAGAGATGAGCTTCTTATACATGGTCACGCGCGTTCCACGCCCTAATTTTGAGGTGACAAGCACGCGGTCACAGAAGGTCTCCATCACCGAAAAGCCCATACCGCTTCGCTCGCCGTCAGTATCGGTTGTGTAGAGTGGCTGACGGGCAAGCGCCACATCCGGAATGCCGCATCCTTTGTCACGGATGTCAATGCGGATTTCACGGTGCCTGTAGAGCGTGACGGTTATGTAAAGATCGCCGCCAAGACAGCGATAGGCATGGACAACGGCGTTTGTCACCGCCTCCGAAACCGCGCATTTCAGGTCGGCAAGCTCCTCGATATTCGGGTTTATCTGCGCCGCAAAGGCGGCAATCATGGCACGGCAAGCCGATTCATTTGCCGAGATGGCAGGGAGCTTCAGCTGCATTTTGTTGAGAATTTCCTTTTTCATAGCATGGTGGCTCAAACAGCCTCTCCTTTCGTTTTTTCGCGCTCGCTTTTTTCTTCAATCACAACACCCGTGATGCGTTTGAGACCGCAAAGGTTCAGAATCCGCCTCACACGCGCATCGACATTGGTGATGCTGACGGTGCAGGCAAGCGATTCAGCCAGCGCAATCCGCCCCATCAGCAGTCCCAGCCCCGAGCTGTCCATGAAGCTGACATGCTGTAAGCTGATTTCAAGATGGCTTGGCCTGTAAAGGTAGAGTAATCTGTCAAGCTCCTCACGAATCGGTCGGGCGCTATGATGGTCAATCTCGCCGAGAATCTCCGCCGTCAGCGTCTCGCCCTCGTATTCACTATGCAAATAAGCACTTTCTTTAAGCATTTCTGTGGTCCTTCTTTTTTTAATCCTTATTTGTATGCTTGTATATCCTTTGCATCCATTGTAACAGAAAAAGTGCGCATAAAATGTCAGAAGCCGTCGCCTGCACGCTTCTATTTTTGTCGAAAAAGCACTTTTTAGAAAAAAGCACCGTCACCTGACGGCACACTTTTTTGCAAAACAAAAAGAGCAGAAAAAATTTTTCTGCTCTTATGAATTTTTATTCTTCATTCGGCTTGTAGCACGGAAGCTCAAACCAAAAGGTACTGCCGACAAAAAGCTCACTCTCAACACCGTAGCGCGCACCGTGCAGCTCTAATATGCGGCGGACAATCGAAAGCCCAAGCCCACTGCCCGTCACGCCGCGCGTGTGTGTCTTGTCTATCTTATAGTAGCGTTCCCAGATATTTGCAAGCTCGTTTTCGGGAATGCCGCGGCCGTGGTCTGTGACCGAAACCCGAACCGTCCCGCCGTCACTTGAAGCGCGGAGAATGACGGTCTTGTCCTCACCCGCATAGTTGACGGCATTGTTCACAAGATTGCAAATGACCTGCAAAATGCGCTTCTTATCAGCGTAAATCCAAAGACCGTCCTCGCCTTCAAAGCGGAAGGTGTACCCGCCCTGCTCCTTTAAGCGCTGATAGCGGTCGGTAATTTCCGTGAGCGTTTCGGAGATGTTGAGCGCGTCACGCGCAATACTCTCGTTGTTTGCCTGATAGCTTGAAATTTCAAGCAGGTCATTGACAAGCGAGTTCAGTCTTTCCGCCTCGTCAATGATGACCTGCACATTTTCAGGCGTGTTTTCGCCGTCAATGTCGCGCATGACCTCACCGTAGCCGATAATCATGGTGAGAGGGGTACGCAGGTCGTGCGAGATGTTGGCAAGCAATTCCTTTTGCAGTCGGTCAACCTTGGCAAGCTCGTCCGCCGCATAGGTCAGGGTATCCGACAGCTCAACGACCTCGCGGTAGCCGTCGGCTGTGAAATCTGCCGCATAATTGCCACTCGCAAGCTCCTTTGCCGCCTTGCTCAATTTTTTAATGGGGCGGGCAATTAAGGTCGAGAGCAAAAACGCAATGGCAATCGAAAGCAAAAGCAGGGCAATCGAAATAAAAATCAGTTGGTTTTTCAGCGTGCTCACCGTCGAATCGACGGGTGTAAGCGGTGTATCCAATAAAATATACAGAAGGTCTCCGTCAACATTTGTCTGGACAACCGACAAAATCAGTCGGTCGGGAATCTCCACACCCGACGGCATCGGCATATCGTCAGGGACACCCAGAAGATGCTTGATTTCATGGCGGTCAAGCCGTGTCGTCAAAGCACCCTTCTTCGACACCGTCTCGTCATAGAGAGTATTCATGCCCGTCTGTGTGATATCATTCAGAATCGAGCCACTGTTTGTAAATTGGCAAATGCTGTAAGCGCTGTTCTCGCCGTCAATATTTTCAATGCGGAAAATGCGGATTGAAAGCTGACGGTTGACGGCAATCTTTCCCGCCAGATTCGGTAATTCCGCCGTCTCCACATTGGTCAGCTGACTTGCCGATACCTGCATACGCCCCTTTGTCGTGTAGTAATAAAAGTCATCAAGAAAGAGAATCTGCAACACCCAAATAACGACAATGACCGCAATCGAGAAGCCCATCATGCAGACAAAGATCCGCCCCTTGAGCGAATCTGTATGTGCGCTTTTATTTCGATTTCTTCGGCTCATCGAATCTGTACCCCACGCCCCAGAGTGTCGTAATGAACTTGCTGTACGGGCCGAGGCTCTTTCGGAGAAGCTTCACATGGGTATCTAATGTGCGGTCGCCGCCAAAGAAGTCATAGCCCCAGACATCGCAAATCAGCTTTTCGCGGGAAAGGGCAATATTGCGGTTGCGAATCATGTAGAAAAGCAGGTCATATTCCTTCGGTGAGAGAGCCACAGGCTCGCCGTCAATCTTGACAATACGCGCCGTAATGTCGGCATCAAGCCCCTCAAAAATATAGCGCTCGGATGTTGGCTTGCTTTCTTTTTGATTGCCCTCGACTCGCCGAAGCACCGCCCCCACGCGCAGAAGAAGCTCGCGCGGTGAAAAGGGCTTCACCACATAGTCGTCAGCACCGAACTCAAAGCCGTTGATTTTGTCATACTCCTCGCCGCGCGCACTCAACAGAATAATCGGTACATTCGATGTACGGCGAATCTCACGGCAGGCAGAAAAGCCGTCAAGCTCGGGCATCATAATGTCCATGATAATGGCATCATATTCACCGCCGCGCGCCATCGTCACCGCCTGCATTCCGTTCTCCGCCTCGGCAACCTCGTGTCCGTCAAATTCGGCATACTTGCGTATGAGCTTGCGAATCTGAAGCTCGTCGTCTACAACTAATAATTTACTCATAGGAAAGTCCTCCTTATACGATAGAAAAGCGTTGGTTAATGGAATTCAATGTCACTGCCCGATGAAAGAACCTCACCGCCCTTGTATTCGATGCAGGTGATGGTAAAGGTGTGCGTGTAACTCTTGACCTCGGTGAAAAATCCGTTTTGTGCCTTGACCGTGCGGAGAACCGATACACTCACCGTGTCAGTCCCGTCCGCCTTCTTGCCCACAAGCGCACTGCGGATATCGGACATATCGGTAATTTCCCTACCGTCAATATGCGTGATGCGGTCGCCCGCAAGTATCTGATTTTCGCCAAGTGCTTCATCATAACGGCTGTTGCTCCTGACATGAAGCTGATAATAGCTCTCGCCGTTCATCTTTGTTGCAAGCGTACGCGTGTAGGTGAGACCAAGGTCAGCACGCCCCGCAACATAGCGGTTTTCAACAAGCTGCTCCGCCGCGCTCATTGCAGTCCTGACGGGAATCGCAAAGCTGATGCCCTCCGCGCTGTCCGAGGCGTATTTGGCATTCACAATGCCCACAAGCTCGCCGTACATATTGAACAGACCGCCCCCCGAATTGCCGGGCGACACAGGCGCACTGCTCTGAATCAGCGTCATCGAAATACCGCCAACCGATACCTCGCGCTCAATCGGGCCGCTGATGATACCGTCGGTAATCGAGCCGCCAAGCGTTCCAAGCGGATTGCCGATGGCAACCACATCCTGACCGGGAATCAAGGACTGACTGTCGCCAATGCAGGCGGTTTTCAGGTTGCCGACCGATACTCTTAAAACGGCAATATCAGTCACCCAGTCAGAGCCGAGAAGAGTCGCATCAAGCGTCCTGCCGTCAGAGAGGCGCACCTTGATTGCCGAAAAGCCGTCAACCACATGATGATTGGTGATGATATAGGACACGCTGTCATTAGAAGAAAAGAGCACACCGCTGCCTGCACCCGATACCGTCTTGTCCGTCCCACTCTGTGTCCTGACAGTACCCGATACCCGTACCTCAACCACCGCTTCGGCAACGGCATCGTACACCTCTGCCGCACTGCCCGCTGAAATCGACGGCTCGGTGACACGGTGATAGACAAGAAGGGCATTGCCGTCATCGGATACCGCATCATATAAAAAGTAGGTCCCGATAAGGCAGATAGCAAGCGAGGTGAGGGCTAAAGCCGTAAAAAAGACGAGAAACAGCCGCCTGCTTGAATAATAGCGAACGCGCTCGCGGCTGGGCGCGTAATAAATGCCCTTTGCCATGTGAAGCGGTGCATCTGCCACTTCATTGCTCTTGTCATGCGGTTCATTCGTATGCTCGGAATAACGGTTCTCGTCCATTCACTCGCCTCTCCTTTGGAATATGCGTCAATATTTTCATTATCTCTATCATACATCCTATTTGTGACGAATCCATGTTGAAAAGGAAGACATCCCGCAAATCTCCCTTGATGCTTTGGGTTTATTTTGCTGTTGCCCTCTGTCTGTCAAGAAAATCCTGCAAAATAATCTGTGCCGAGAGGGTGTCTACCACCTGCTTGCGCTTCTTGCCGCCGACATCGGTCATGGATAAGAAGCGGTGCGCCTCCATCGTGGATAACCGCTCATCAAATAAAAGAATCGGGAGAGAGGTTTCCGCCTTCAGAAGCTCAACAAAGGCGCGCACAACCTCGGTGCGCGGGCCCTCTGTGCCATTCATGTTTTTCGGATAGCCGACCACAATCGTGCCGACCTCGCGCGCAAGTGCCAGCTCTGCAACCTTCTTCGCTGTGTTCTTCATGCCGTTTTCCTTGATATAGCCAATGCCCGAGGCAAGAAAGCCGCTTGCATCCGAAACTGCAAGCCCTGTCCGCACATCGCCGTAGTCAACACCCATATATCTCATTCGTAATATACCCCTTCTTTTGCAAAATCAAACTGTTTGCAATGAAAATGAACTTTCTTTTATTATTATATCACAAAAAATCGAAAAGTACAACCCGTCTTTTTTGCGGCCTTTGAAAAAGCTCTTCTCATGCAAGGCATTGACAAGCGAGGGCGGTTGTGCTATACTTTTCATGATAAAATCAAGTATGTAAGACGAAAGGAAGCGTGTATGCAGAATGCCTTTTTGCCCGCCACAAGCGCAAGCGACCTTGTTTGTCCCGTCTGTCAGCTTCCTCTTGCAAAAGGGAGCAGGACTTACACCTGCCAGAAGGGACATTCCTTTGACCGCGCAAGAGAGGGCTATGTGAATTTGCTCATACGGCAGACAAAGGGAATACACGGCGATAACCGCGCCATGCTGACCGCGCGGCGCGACTTCTTGGATAAGGGCTATTATGCCATGCTTTCTGCCGCACTTGCAGAGTCGCTCGTATCCCGTCTTCATGACGGCGCACATCTTCTTGATGCAGGCTGCGGCGAGGGCTATTACAGCGCGAAAATTATGGAAAGAGCAGAGCAGGACGGCAAGCACCTTCACCTGCTCGGTATTGATATTTCAAAGGAAGCCTTGCGGCTTGCAGATAAACGGCAAAAAAATGCCGAGTGGGCGGTCGGCAGTCTTTACGACTTGCCCGTCAGACGAGCCTCGCAGGATGCGATTACCTGCCTCTTTGCGCCGCTTTCAATCGGGGAATTTCACCGCACACTCAAACCAAACGGCATTCTCGCCGTCGCAGTCCCCGATGCAAGACACCTCTTTGGACTCAAATGCCTGCTCTACGATACGCCCTACGAAAATGAGGTGCGGGATGAGAAAATCGAGGGCTTTGTCTGTGAGGAGGTGCTCACGCTTGCAGATCAAATCCGTCTCACCTCACAGGCGGATATTCAGGCACTTTTCACTATGACACCCTATGCCTATCGCACATCAGCCGAGGGGCGCAGGAGACTCTCTCTTTGCACCGAGCTTGAAACCGAAATTTGCTTTAAGCTATTCCTTTACAGGCGAGATGACTCATGCCCTTCGCTTGACAAATGATTGCTTTCATGCTATGATATGAAAAACAGATGTTCGAGGTTGAATCAATGAAAAAAATCCGTTCTCTTATGTTAAGCTTTGTTTGCATTTTGCTTGTTCTGTGCAGCCTGACCGCTTGTAGTGGCGAGAAATATCCCATGCGCGAATCAAGCCGCGAGGAAAAGGAAACAGTCCTCACGGTAGGTGGACAGGATGTGCCGTACGAGCTTTTTCGCGCCTTCTTTCTGACGCGTGTCAGCGCACTTGACTCTGCACTTTCATGGGAAGAAAAGTGGACAGAGGCAATGCCCGCAGTCCTTGAGGATATCTCGCGCGTCTATGCGGTTTTCTCGCTCTGCGAAACATACGGCATTAATCCGTACAGCAAGGAAATTGATAAAATCCTGCAAAAGCGCATCAAGGTCAGTATTGAGGGCGGTGAAATCGGCGGCATCTATATGAGTGGCTATGAGAGCTATGATCAGTATATCGAGGCACTTGAAAAGAGCTATCTCACCGACCGCGCCGCGCGCATATTGCTTCGCTATCAGATTTGCGAGGAAAAGCTGCTTGAAAAGTTAACCTTACCCTACAAGAGTGAATACCAATATACAGAGGACGATTTGAAGGCGTTTTATGAAAGTGACGCTGTCCGTCTGGTTGTTTTGCTCTGTAAAAGTACAGTTGAATTTCCCGGTGTCGATGACATTGGCGAGTATATTGCCGAGCTTGTCGCACAGGGAAGAGAGGCACTTCTTGATGCTGAAAGCGAGCAGGAGCGCATCAATTTGAGTATGCAGTACTTCAGAATTTCAACCCCCGAAAACGAAATCAAAAACGGCGTTCTTATCTCACCCCACGCCTTCTCGAAGGAAAACGGCGCCGAGCTTCTGCCTGCCGCATTTGAGCTGAATGTGGGCGAATACAGCGAGATTATTCGGGTGAGCAGTGCCACCGATGACTATTATTATATTGTCTATCTGATGGAAAAGGATACATCTGACTACAAGTCGCGCGCAGAGGAAATTGAGGACCTTTATTTGCGCGATTGCTTCTACCGCGAGCTTGAAGCAGAGGAAAAGAAGCTTTTGGATGAGGTCGTCTATACAGATGCCCTTACAGAAAAAGAAAATACCGAAATTGTTTTTGAATAAGCCATAATGAATCAAATAGACTCTTTTGCACCGCGAAAAAGAAACAGCTTTTTCTGTCCGACCGAGCCGTTTGCCGTCAGTGACGGCAGTCGCATCATTTTTGCAAATGACGACAATTATTTACATTTGCTCACCAAAAAGGGAATTGCAGGCATGGTGAGCGAGAGCTTTTGCATTGATGGGCGTGATTATAGCGTCATAACAACAAAGGACAGGAAGCAATTTGCGCAAATTCTTGCCGAAACGCTGACCTCTGTTGCTTCGGGCGACCAAATGAGTGAGCCGTATGCCTATCGGTTCTTGTATCAAAAAAGCCGCATGATATTGACGAGCGAGCTTTCGGGGCATCTTCGCTTTCACGAGGTTGACATACCGATGACCGCCGCAGTTCCGTGCGGGGTTGCCTATGCCTTTGCGCTTTTTCTGATTATTTATCGCATCATCACGCAAAATCCGAGCACGGTGCTTGATATCGTTCTGAAACTTGATGATGACGAGGTGACAACGGTCATTCGCCCTGCAAGTCAGGTGGACAGCAGCTTGCTATTTGACGGCGGCTTCCTTTCTACATTGCTTTCTGCAATTTTGCAAAATGCCGACATCAAGCTGTCAAGCAAAGAAACGCCGGACGGTGAATGCATCCGTCTGACAACCAAACGGCTTTATAAACCTGCCTTTACACGCTTCAGTGCGGCAGAGGAGGGCAGACTCGACCGCCTCTTTGCCTTTGCGGTTGCATTTTTCGGCTCTGTGCATGAAGAGGGGCAGGGTTCATAACCGCGATGCGCGCAATCTGCCGCGTTTTCGGAATGAGAACTGAAAACGCGGCGATAAAACGCGCCTGACACCGCCTCTTTCATATATCCTGATAAAAAAACAAAAAAAGTTGCCGTTTCCTCTTGCAAAATCCAAATGAATATGCTATAATAAATGACGGTCGTTCAAAGACCGCCAACAACTAAATATGTACAGTATGCATCACGGAGAGTTATTTCGCCTTTGGCGAAGATACCCACACCCTGCGCCTGACAAGCGAGCTTGTCGAGCTTCGGGTGGGGTATGCGAAGTGGATTCGGACAACAAGTTGCCCGAGCCACATCTTACCAAACTCCATAATGATGATGCACGCTGTTGCATCATCATTATGGAGAGGTATCGAAGTGGTCATAACAGACTTGCCGCAGGCAATGTCATGCTGACATCGAAATCAGTTTGATTTTCGAGTCGAATCTTTCCACAAAACTTAATACGGAGAGGTATCGAAGTGGTCATAACGGGGCTGACTCGAAATCAGTTTGCGAGCAATCGCACGCGGGTTCGAATCCCGCCCTCTCCGCCAAAAAACAGGAAGCACCCTTTTTTGAGGGTGCTTCCTGTTTTGCGAGAATATATATTTGTCCAAAACCATTGCAAATTATTTGAATTTATGATATACTGATTTTGCTACAAAAAACCGAATAAACATTTTTGAAAAAGGTGTTTCCTTTTTTATGGGGATACTATATCCTTTCTTTGCGCACACTGCTTTTGAATTTGCTTTTTTCGGAGCTTTAACTGCGGTTGACGCTCCTTTTTTGTTTTATTCTTATTTTTTGGAGGAAAAGACAATGAAAAAACTTTTAGCATTTTTTCTTGCCACGCTTATGCTCTTATCTTTACTTGCTTGTAATGGAACAACAGCTAATCATGACAACAGCGGCGGCGATCATACTGATGATACCGGTATTAACAATGACATTACCGATGATAACGGCAGCACAAATAATAGTACCGATAGCACCAATGAAGAAGCAAGCAATGACGCCGCTGATAGTGACACTACGACTGATGACACCGCCGATAGTGACACGACGAATACCGATGGCACAACTGATGATACCGTGAGCGAGCCAACGGAGGACTATTCGTATCTTACCTTCGATTTAATGACTGATGATACATATGTCGTTTCTTCTAATAATGACTTATCAGACGCAGAACGCGAAAATGTTACTCATGTGATTATCCCCGCATATTACAAAGGGAAGCGCGTTACCAAAGTGGCAGACTGGGCTTTTTATCTTTGGACAAGTGTGCAACGGCTCACAATTTCGGAGGGAATTGAAGAAATAGGCTCCGCTTTTTCAGGCATGAATATACAAGAGCTTACCATTCCCGAGGGGGTTAAACAAATAGGTAATGCATTCCAAGGTTGTTCTCTTTTGAAGGAAATCACTTTACCAAAATCACCGTTGACCATACAGTCTTATGCCTTTTCCGGCTGTCCTTTGGAAAAGCTTTATCTTTCCGACATCGGCGCGTATTTGTCAAGTAATTTCCCTTCGGAATTTTCTGGATTTTCGGATATATATGTGAACGACGAGCTTCTGACAGAGCTTGTAGTCCCCGCAAATGTGAAGCGAATAGGAAGTAACGCGCTATCAGGATATAAAAAAATAGAAAAAATAGATTTTGAGGAAAACAGTGCTTGTGAATATATAGGTGATGGAGCTTTTGCGGGATGCGATAACTTAACGAGTGTTAGATTTCCAAACTCCCTGCTCTACATTGGCACATCTGTTTTAGTGGATTCTGAATATATGCTTATGACAGAGCTATTGACACTTTACAATGATTACTATTATGTTGGAAGCGATACGAATCCTTATTTAGCGTGTATAGGTATAGGTGAATCTAAAATCGAAAAATATTCAAATGATTTCCATCCGGACATGAAAGTTATTTCAGATGTCACACTATGGCAAACAGTTCATTGCGATGTCGTTGAATATCGCGGTGGATACTATATGGGCAACAACGAAAACCCCTATAGAATTTTGGTGAGCGCAGACCCAAACTGCACACTTCACCCCGAAACAGAAATTATTTCTTGCGCAGCATTCAGATATTTTTGGGGAGAAGGCACGATGTACATTCTATCTGACGCAGTGCCCGAAACCTTTGCCTATGCAAAAGGAGAAAACAATCATATTCAAACGGTAGATTTAAGCAAGCAAGAAGCAACGCCTCTTATTTATGAATTGAATGAGGATAGTAAGGGATATACTGTTACCGGAATCCTGAGCGGAACAGATACAATCGAAGTTTATATTCCCGATACTCATGAAGGCTTGCCCGTTACAGCTATTGGCGATGGCGCATTTGCCAATTCCGATGTTGTTAGCGTCTATATTCCCGATAGCGTGATGTCAATAGGAGCAGAAGCGTTTTATGCTTGCGAATCCTTAACGGATTTAATGCTTGGTGACAATTTGTTTATCATTAATCGCGCCGCTTTTCGTTATTGTCGAGCCTTAAAAACCGTTAATTTGCCGAACAGCGTAGCCATCATAGAGTATGAAGCTTTTGCGGATTGTGATGCTCTGTCGTCTTTCAGTATGAGTGAAAACATTATGAAAATCGGCAGTTATGTATTCCGAGATTGTCCGGCTCTTAACAGTCAAAGATTGGGTTCTGCAATCATACAGCCTTGGCTTGGCGGCTACTCTTCTTATAGTGGCATTGTTGACCATACTATCATTGCAGAAAACGCTTTCAATCAGGAGGATTCGGAAAAACTGACTTGGATAACCATTCCAAACAGCGTCAAATATATTGGAGCTTGGGCTTTTGATTCCTGTACCTCGCTGAATTATTACGAATATGGCGGTGGGAAATATATGGGAAATCAAAAGAATCCTTACCTGGTATTTGTGGGTGTAGACAATCGCTCGGTCTCCTCCTTTGAACTTCATAAGGACACTCAAATCATTTGTTACCGAGCCTTTAAGGATTGTGCAAATCTTGAGTCTGTCACAATTCCCGAGGGAGTGGTGTCTATCGGATATGAGGCATTTGCGGGTTGTAGCCGCTTGAAAACAATATCAATTCCGAATTCTGTTGAATTTATAGATGATATGGCGTTTTTCCAATGCGCCAATTTGGAAAATATCGAGATTGGGAAAACAATCATTCTCGGCGATAAAGCTTTTTGGTGGTGCATTGCACTGGATAGCATTGAATTTCGCGGTACAATTGCCGAGTGGGAATCCATATACAAATACGAAAATTGGTATGGAAATACCATATTAAGCTCGGTCATATGTGAAGACGGTATTGTAACACTGGATAATTAAATTTTTCGGTCGTTTGACATTTCACACGCCCCGCCAACGAAAAACGCACATTTGCCTACCGACAAATGTGCGTTTTTTGAATGATGTTTGCCTTCTGCAAATGATGACGGCTTCGCCTAATGATGTTCGCTACGCGAATGATGTGTGCCTTGCGGCACATTGAGGCAAACATCGCATCATTGTGAAACGAAGTGACGCAACATCATTTTGAGCGAAGCGAAAAACATCATATCGCCGTAGGCGATGCTTCATTGACAATTCCACATAGAAGCAGGGCGCACCCATAAAGCGCCGTTCCCGTCAAGCGCGCGGTAGACAACCATATTCTCGCCTGTTTCCGAGTGCTTGGCAATGAAAAGCACCTCGTATTCGTTGCCCTTGAAATGACGGTATTTGCCGAGCTTGATGTCATTCATGCTTTGAGCTCCTTCATGACCTCTTGCAGAAGAGCCGTGCATCCTTCCAGAATGTCGCGATAGGCAACATCAAAGCGCTCGGTGTACCACGGGTCCGATACATCGCGTTCACTTCCCGTATAGGAAAGCAGCTTTTTTACCTTGCCCTCGCTGTCGCCGCCCAGAATGCGCGTCGCATTTCGTACATTGGCTCCGTCCATGCAGATGAAAAGGTCATACTTTTCGTAGTCGCTTCTTTGAAGCTGTACCGCACGCTTGCCATTGGCGGATAAGCCGTGAAGCGCAAGCTCTCTGCGGGCAGGCGGATAGACGGGATTCCCCACTCCGTTAAAGATTTCCTCGGTGCTTGTGGCAGATGAGGTAATCACAAAGCTATCGGTAAGCCCCCGCCGTTCTACCATATCCTTCAAAATAATTTCAGCCATCGGACTGCGGCAAATGTTGCCGTGACAGACGAACATGATGCGTGTCATTTTGTTTTTCTCCGTTCATGCGTGGAATCAGAGCTTTTCGATGCCTGCTTCTGCTTTTTCTTACTCGGCAGACAGCTTGAAAGCCCATTCAGAATCAAATCGCAGGGAAGTGCGCCAATAAGCAGGACAGGGTGCTTTTTGACCGCAGGGTAACGCTTGCGTGCCGAGTCAAGTGCATGACGCTTCATCTCGGATGCCTTGGCGGCGGTACGGGCGGTCAAACGATTCGCACGGCGTTCCTCTTCAATCCGTGCCTCCTCCATGCAAATGGCGGCTTGGAGAGCATCCTCCGCCTTCAAAAGCATGGCTTCGCTTGGCGAGAGAGCAAGCGCAATCACCTCGTCCGCCTTGCATTCATCTATATCTGCAAACCAGTCGAGTGGCGGTAGTGCAAGCAGCTTTGAGGCGGCAGCGGCAAGCAATTTTGCTGTGTCCAGAAGTCCGCATTGCTTCCAGCTTGAAAGAGTGGTATGCATATCGCGCTCGCGGAAATGCGACTCGGTCAGCATCCCGAAATCAAGCAGGAGTGACAGAGAAAGCCGTCCTTCATCAAGCGCAATTTTCGCATCCAGAAGCAAAAGCAACGCTCTGACAGGAAGAGAGGGGACAGAGAGTGTGCAGTCGTTCAGCGCGACATTGTCCACCGTATCCAGCGCGCGCGCAAGGAGGGAGCGTAAGCGTGCCGCCGCTTGTTCATCGGCAATTTGCACAGAAAGAATATCGTGCATGATGTAAGAAACGCCGTCAGAGTCCTTGAAGGCTTGAATGCCGAGCGCCGATAGCACGCGCTCACAGGCAGGACGGTCAGCGCGGTCAATAAGAAATTCAACTGCCTCGCCCTCGCGGAGAGTGGGAGACGGATAATCTTGATATGAGGCGGTGTTCAGGAACAGGTGAGGAAGCCTCGCCTCACGAAAGGCGGATGAAAGCCTCGCCCTTGCCACCGCGGCCTGACGGCACGCCGCCTGCTTTTCTTCAAACAGCATTGACCATGCGGCAGGTAAATGCGCTTGCATACTGTCACGCACAGAGTCACCCTCTTTAAGTGACAGAAAGCCGTCATAGCCAAGCGAGGATACGCCGCTTGCGTAGGCACGGAGAATCAGCACGCGCCATTCCTCCGCGGTGAGCGCAACGCTCTCCTCGCTGCCGCATAGGCTGCGGCGGAGCAGAGTTACAAGCGCGACATCGGTGTTTGAAAGTGCAGTCATAGTCATAGTCACCTTTCGGTTGATAGAATTTAATGATAAATACAGCGAAATGTGCGGGATAGAATCGCGGCATCCAGCCAGATGGAAGCATTGTCAGTATAAAGGGTGTCAAGGCGCGCTTTCTTGCGGTCGGAAAGCGTGTCCCTGCCGTGAATTTGCGCCAGCCCCGAAAGACCAGGTCGCATCGCATAGACACCGCCCTCGGCGCGCATACGGTGCATTTCACGCTCGGCAGGAATCAGAGGACGCGGGCCAATCAAGCTCATGTCACCACGCAGAATGTTGATAAGCTGGGCGGTTTCATCAAGGCTGTAACGCCGTAGAATACGGCCGACTCGTGTCGTATAGGCATCGGCATTTTGCAGCTTTGCCGCGGCACAGGAGGGTGTCCCCTCGCGCATGGTACGAATCTTATAGCAAACAAAGGGAAGACCGTCACGACCGATACGCACCTGACGGAAAAGCGCAGGGCCACTTGAAGTCAGCCTGACAGCAAGTGCCATGCTCACCATTGGAACCGCCGAAAAAGCAAGGGCTGCTGCGGCATAAACAATATCAAAGCCACGCTTGCAAATCAGGTAAGAACGAGTACGCATGGAAATCCTCCTTTTGCATTAGCCTGCCCAGGCGGCAGGGCTTCCATGCGAGCAGGGTAAAATCCGTGCGGTGCTTTTCTATATTTTATTATACATCTTTTTGAAGACGATTGCAACCTTTTTGACGAAAAAGCTCGTCTGCTGTGCCAAAGCTTCTGCAAATTTGTTTCGCTTTTTCTGCTACTCAGGTTGACCTTTTGAGATGGAAATGATATAATAGAAATAAGAATTGTCGTAAAGGAAGCATATCCATGAAAATCAAAAATAAAAAGCTATGGTTTTCTCTTGCGGCACTCATCCTTTTTGCCCCAAGCCTCATCCTGTGTCTGCTCTTTTTTGCCGCGGATGAGCCGTCACTTGCTGATTTTGCCGACTGCCACTTGCTTCTGCAAGATGAGAAAACGGGCGAGACCGAAGCACTCTCCGAGGAGAGCGAGGAGCATCGCCTTTTAACAGACTTTCTCAAAATTGCCGAGCAATCAGGGACAAAAATCAAGGACGAAGGGGCGGTGCAATGGCTGTATCGGGTAACGGCAAAGGAAAAGGATGTCAGTTGCCGTTTGGGCATTTTGAACGGACAGGCGGTTGTCAGCTATGCAAATAAAGTCTATCAGCTCGCCTTCCCCTTGTTGCAGGCATCGGGCGAGCCTCTTTACCCTTCAATCGTGCGGTACGGTATCAAAACCGAGGACGGCTATATCGATACCCCTCATTTGAGCCAGAGCATCACACGGGTTTACCGCTTGAATACGACAGCGGATGTCGCCTCCTTGCACTTTGATATATCCCCCACCTTCATGGATATTCTTGTGTATCCCGCAGGCGAGAGCGAGCCAATCTCAAGCTTCCATTCCTTGCTGGAGCTGCAATTTGATACGGCACGCGAATTTGAGATTTTCGTTAATGTTCTTTTTGAAATGGGAGCATACCGCGTGCAATGCACCTATGAATTGAATTATTTGCCCGAATAAGCGAGCAAATACCCAACAAATAAAGAGCATTTCAAGAAATGATATGCTCTTTATTTGTTGGCACAGCAAGAAGATTTTGAAATCCTCTTGCCCTTCGGCATAAGCAAAAAATCGGGTGTCCGCCGTGGCGGACACCCGATGCTCTTTTTAGTGTTTAGTTGTTTTCACTGTCGCTATCAGCGGACGGCTTGTAAAGGTCGGGGCTGATATGCTCACCGACGGTTCCATCGGTCGCAAAGATGATGTTGAAGTTTTCATCTCTCTTAAAGAATCTGTAACGGTATTCAGCGCCGTTGACATTCACAGTTTTATAGAGAAAACCGTTTTCATCTGTGAGCGCGCCGCTTGTGGTGTTTTCATTACCGATGATGCACCATGTCAGTGCGAGGTTGTCATTGTATGCCTCGAGTTCGCCAATCAGATTTGCAAGTGCAGCTTCGTTCTGGCTGTTGTAAAGGAAGAATTCAAGAGAGGTGCAACGGTCAAAGGCGTTTTCACCAATCGCGTATTTTTCGGAGCTTTCAACAGGGTCAGCCAAAATAAATTTGAGGCTGGAGCAGGAGGAAAACGCATTGTGGCCGATTGTGCAGGAGGTCTCAAAGACAATGAAGGGAAGCGAGGTGCAGGACTTAAATGCGTTCTTACCGATACTCGAAAGAACCTTGCCTGTCTTCAAATAGGTCAGGTTGATGCAGTTTGCAAACGCCGATTCCTTCACTTCGGTGACACTGTCATTGAAAATGGCAGATTCAAGCTTGAAGCAGTTGAAAAATGCCATAACGCCAATGCTCGACACCGAGCTTGGAACATCAATTGCCAAAAGGTTTTCACAGCCGAGAAATGCCATATCGGGAATGCTTTTGAGTGATGCACTTAACTGTACCTCACGCAAAGAGGTGCAGTTTTCAAATGCAGAATCATGCATGGTTGTGACCGAATTGGGAAGCACAATGTTTGTAAAGGAAGCGCAACCCGAAAATGCGCCTTGACCAATCGTGGTGACAGTCGAGGGAATGGTAATATCTTGAAGGGAAGAACAATTCGCAAAGGTCATAGCGGCAATTTCATTCATGCCGGACGCGGTGGGAAGATTCACCGTCTGAAGTCTGGTGCAGCCTGCAAATGCAGCTCTGCCAATGCTCTCAATCGACTCGGACAGTGTTACATTTCGCAGACCGGTACAGCCAACGAAAAGATTTTCGGGAATGACGGAAACCATGTCGGTGAAGGTGAATTCCTTGAGCGATGTGCAGTAGCCAAATGCCATGTCGGCATCCGCTAAATCAATCAGGGCGTAGTTGTCGGTAGGCAGAGAAATCTCGGACAGGCGTCCGCAGTACATAAATGCCTGCATACCGATGGAGGAAAGACCACTGGGAAGCTCAACCGATTGGAGCGAGCTGCAACGGGCAAACGCACGATCGAGAATGGCGCCAACGCCGGACGGAAACTCAATTTCCTCAAGCGAAACACAGCCCATGAACGCTTCGCTCGGAATTGTCAGAAGATAATCAAGATCCTGTAAGTTGATGCTCTTCAAAGAGGTACAGCCGGAAAAGGCTCTCTCACCAATTTCCTCAATTGTGGAAGGCAGCTGAATCGAGGTGATATAGGTCACATCTCTGAATACATCGTCACCAAGTGCAATGACATCATAGCCTTCGGCGGTCTTGGCAGGAACAATGATTTTTGAATCCTCGCAGGTGCCCATACCCGTAAGGGTTGCAACGCCCTCTTTTTCGTTGATATCATATCGAAGCCCTTGTGAGCCCTTGGAGGCATCCACATCGGTTCCGGGGCCTACATCTGATGTATCGTCGTCTGTAGGTTTTTCTTTTCCTGAATCGCCGCACGCTGTCAGAAGCGCAATCAGTACAAGCATGGAAAAGAAGAGCGTAAGAAACTTCTTCATAATCGTTCTCCCTAAACATATGTAATAAATACATGTAATAAATACCTGCGCGGTCAAAGCCGACAGCGCATATCGGATAAAGGTATTATACCATAAAAGAGTTAAAGTTGCAATAGCTTTTTTGAAAAAAAGCAAAGAAAATCCAAATAATTGTTTTCGGCATCACCGTCATTTTGAAGTCGCGCGAAATGAAGCACGGTCATTGACAAAAAAGCTGTTCTGTGCTATACTATGTAGGTATATTTGTTTATTTGAAAGGATTTTTCCTATGAGAATGCGTAGAAAAAAGAACGGCGCGCGGCGCCTTTCCGAGCACGCACACCTTCTTTGCCCCCTGCCCGAGCAGCCGCCCGAAAGCTATGCCGATGTCTTTTCGCGCGAAGCACCGCTCTTCTTGGAAATCGGATGCGGTAAGGGTGCCTTTGCCTGCGGTATGGCTGCAAAGCACCCCGAATGCTCCTTTCTTGCTATGGAGCGCGTGCATGATGTCGTGGTCGCCGCCGTCGAAAAGGCAGATGAGTGCAAAAACGACCGCCCCGATAATTTGCGCTTTATGATTGCTGATGCCAAAAACCTTGAAAGCTGCTTCCTGCCCGAATCCGTCTCGCGCATCTACCTGAATTTCAGCGACCCTTGGCCTAAAAAAGGCTACTACAAGCGCCGCCTTACCTATCGTGGCTTCCTTGAAGTCTATTTCAGGCTTCTTCAGAAGGATGGCGCACTTTATTTCAAAACCGACAATCAGCCACTCTTTGATTTTACTCTCGATGAGCTGTCAGCACTCGGTTATGAAACCGAATATGTAACCTATGATTTACATAATTCCCCTTATGCAGAAGGCAATATCATGACAGAATACGAAAAGAATTTTTCGGAGAAGGGCATGAGCATCTGTGCCTTGAAGGTCGCAAAGGCATCTCGGATGGAAGAACCAACCGCCGAATAATGAAGCCCGAAACATCCCGTCTTGTCATTATGGACAAGACGGGGTGTTTCTTTTATAGGCAGGCAAGCGCGCGGTAGAACAGCGGAGAGGCGGCAAAATCCTTATGTGCAATCAGTATGATAACGCTTGGCTTGTACTCGGCAAGCGCGAGAGGAAGGTGAAGGGATGCGGAAATCGGCGCCGACAGCATTAAATCAAAATGATGTGCAAGATAAGGAACCAAAAGACAAGCAGAGCTGTCCCCAGATACAAGCATACGGGGACGCTCCTTTTTTATATCCTTACGAATCAGGAGAGAACCCGTAGGGTAAACTTTTATTGGCGTCTCGCTTTTGAGCATTGCATAGTTGTAAAAGCCGTACTGATAGGTATCAAACGCGGGCGTATAGACAATATAATCGTTTTCATCTGCGAATTTCGGGAGATGAAGCGAAAAGCTTTTCTTTTTTTCACTGTTTTCATGAAAGGCATGGTAAACCGCCTCGTAGCTGCTCGGCAGAATCGGCTTGAGCGCAAGAGCATCGGCAAGTGCAAGATAGATTTTTTCTTGCGCCGCACTGTCGTAAATGTCATCAACCTTCACTGCGGAAAGTGCGCTGCCATCTGAAAAATCTGCCGATTCGCCGTCCCTGCCATCAGAGAAAAAAACGGGTTCGAAACGAATACCGCGCATTTGAAATGCTTGTCTGTAGCCTTCAAGCAAAAAACTGTTTTTGTGTGCCATGCCGATGCGACTCCTTTTTCGATTCGCTTTTGTTTGCCATCCTGCATAAAAATCTGCGCTCGGGCTATACTTTGAATAGCAAAATCTATTCACAGTATGATGTCAAATCAAAAAAATATACAATGCCTCTGCTTGCCACCTGTTTTCAAGGAAAGGAACAAGAATGTTGAATCTCAAAAAGGCCTTCGGTGAGGAGGGCATCTGCCTGCAAAAGAAGGTCTCTGTCCACCTCTCTCTGCAAAAGGGAAAGGAAAACGGCAAAAAGCTCGGCTCTTTTTCAATGGATATGGACGGATGCTGTAATATCGCGCGCAAGCTTGCCTTCATACTCGCAATCCTTCTCGCGTTCATTCTTTTACCCATGCTTTTCGGTATGGGAAGACGGGGTAAAGGCTGATACTTGCTAAAAATATTTTCAAAAGCCCTTGACAAAAACAAAAATATGATGTAATATAGTATCAAAAACTATATAAAATAGTTTTGGCACATTTTTTGAAAAATTGAGCGATAAAAGAAAGGGAACGCATATGACCGAGAAAAAAGAAAAGGCTTCGTTTGTTTATCCGCCTTTCACGCAGGAAATCGCCAACGCCGTAACGCACGGTGCAGGCGCGGGACTTGCGATTGCAGGTGCGGTGCTTCTGATTGTCCGCGCGACTTCGTTTGGCGGACTTGGAATTGTCGGCGCCGCCCTTTACGGCGCTGCGCTGATTGTTTTGTATACGGCATCCTGCATTTATCATGCACTTACACCCTGCAAAGCCAAAAGCATCTTCCGCATTTTTGACCATTGCTCAATTTTTCTTTTGATTTTCGGCACTTATATTCCTGCTGTCTGGTGCCTGTTTGACGATGCGCTCGGTTGGAGTATTTTCGGCATCATCGGCGGCGCGGCAGCACTTGGCATTACCTTAAATGCCATTGACCTGACACGCTTTGACAGAATTTCGCAGATTTTGTATATTGTCATGGGCTGGGCGATTATCCTTACCTGCCCGATTGTCTATCGTGCGGTGGGAATGAGCGGTATCAGCTATCTCGTTGGTGGCGGTCTTTTGTATACGGCAGGCGTTTTCTTTTACAGACGCGATGGTGGCTTCAACCATGCAATCTGGCACTTTTTCGTCATTGGCGGAAGTGTGCTTCATTACTTTTTCATCTATTTTTACTGCTATCGCTAAAACAAAAAGCTCGGGTAGTTGTGCGTACACACAACTGCCCGAGCTTATATATTTTCAGTTATTTTTTCTTTTTCAGAAGGCTCCGCACCGAGCTTGCCAAATGGCGAATGGGGCGGGAGGCTACGCGGCGACGCGCATAACGGCGAAGCTGCGGCGAGTCGGCAGAGAGGTATGCACCGTCACGGAAAATACCGCAAACCCGCGCTAAAATTGCCGCGCGCGGCACGCCTCTTTCAAGAACTGCCTGATTATCACCGCAAAGAACCAGACCGTCCTTTGCAACAGATATCAGGCGGTGAAGAACAAAGGTTCCGTCTTCGCGGCGATAAAGCAAAATATCCCATTTTTTGATAGTCTTGGGTGCTTCAAGTAAAATTTCGTCCTTGCCTTCCCGAATCAGCGGAAGCATACTGACACCGCGCGGAAAAAGACGGAATTTTCCGCCCTTCTCAAATACATCGGCAATCAGTTCCCACAAATCCTCAAGCGGCATTGCCAGAATGCTTTTGGCATCAGCCCTCATCGACAAGCCCGCTCTTTCGTAAGATGTCAATAAAAGCCGCAACATCACCTGCCGCTTGCTCGCGCTCAACATTGTATTCGGCGAGAAGGGCATCGGTAAGTGCCGCTTCGTCAATACCGCCATCGCATTTTGAGAGCAGAAAGGCGGCTGTCTCATTCAGGCGAATCATTTTCTGTTCAGCATCGGAGGCAGATACGGCAACTGCATAAAAATCAGCACCGATTTTGCGTACAACATATTGATTTTTCAATTTCATGACTGTGTTTCTCCTTGTTTTTTTTCAACCATAGCCGCGTAGGCAACGGCGGCGGCAGACGGCGCTTTCGTGCAGGAAAGCTGAAAGCAGGGAATCGCCGTCAGCATTGAGTCTGCCATCTCCAATATATGCGCGGTTGCTTCAAGCGAGGGGGGCAAATAAATCTGTGCGATCACGGACGGAACGGCATCCTGTGCCGTCATTTCTCTGATTGTGTCGGTTTCACCGCGTGCCAGCTTGCAAAGCGAGGATAAGGGAATGCAAACATTTCTTTGCAGACGCTCCTTACCGCACCAGGGCGTTCCGTAGGCGTAAAACTTACCGTCTCGGCGACGGATAAACGGCTTGTCACCGTTGACTATCTGACACCGTTTTCCCAGCATCTGCCGCCAAAGGCAGATGTGTGTGGTCTTGCCCGTTCCGCTCGGCGCAAGAAAGGCATAGGCAAGACCGTCAACCTCAATGACCGCCGCATGAAGCAGAAATACATCGTAGGCATAGGCCTTGTGGCAGAAGGCACGGCAAATGGCAAGAAATTCAAGATAAGCAGGCGATTCGGTGCCACTCTGCGATTCAGAAGCAATTTCCGCATCTGTCACGGCTATCACAAGATCGGGCGTGCATTCTTCAATCAAATAGACTTCAAAGTAGGAAAGGACACTGTCGTTTTTTGCGTGGATCTGAACAGCCAAATCCGCAATTTTGCAGTAAAATGTTTTCATGGGCGATTTCAAATCCTTTCAATAGCGTAACAGCCCCCGTTCGCTTGATACGAAAGGGGGCTGTTCGATGACCGCAGGCCCTGCTTATTTGCCACCTGCGGGATTTGTCCAACCTTCATCGCCTGTAGTAGGCTTTTCGATAATCTGAGAATCGGATTCGGATTCGGATTGGGATTCGGATTGGGATTCGGATGCGCTTTCGGAATCCTTCTCATCACCGCCGCAAGCTACAAAAGCAAGAAGCAGCATAGAAGCGAGAAGGAGAAGTGCAAGAAGTTTCTTCATCATCAAATACCTCACTCATTCATTTCACATCGTTGTGTGCGATTGACTGCTTGAATTATACCATATTCTCCATAGCCTGTCAAGTGTTTTTTGAATTTTTTTCAATTTGTATGTTCGAACTCTTTTTTTTCACGCCTTGCCTTGATGTAAAGGTAAATTGAAAAAAGCATGAGCGCCAGGGGAAAAATTGCCCCCACAAAAAAGCCACTCCGCAATCCGGCGTTTGTGGGTGCATATGAGTCAAAGAAGGGAAATAGCCGCCCGCCCTTTTCCACAAAGCCTGACACAAGCCCCGCAAACGCCGGACCTGCCGCACAGCCAATATCACCTGCCATGGCGAAAAAAGCAAACATTGCAGTACCGCCCGCCCTCATATGCGTCGAGCCAAGGCTGTATGTGCCGGGCCACAGAAGCGCCGATGCAAGACCTGCCAACATACACCCAATCAGTGAAAATGCAGGGATAGGTGAGAGGGCGGTCAGAAGATAAGCAAATGCCCCCAACGCCCCCGATAACGCCAGCCATTTTTCAAGCCCGCCCTTGCCGCCGAGCCGCGCAAACAAAAGACGCCCGATGCCCATCATAGCCGCAAACGAGCAGGGACCGAGCAGGTCACCCACCGACTTCTGTATATGCAGTCCCTTTTCAGCGAACATGGATGCCCACTGTGAAACCGTCAGCTCGGTCGCACCCGCGCAGAACATCAGGACAATGCAGACGAAAAAGAAGGATGACTTCATTTTGTATTGACGGGGTGCATTTGGCGTGCAGCTTGGTGCCTCTGCCTGCTTTTCCTCATGCAGCGTTAAAATCGGCACGCGCATAAAGAGGCAAAGATTCATAAGCGGGACAAGCGCCCATAAAAGCGGAAGAAATTGCCACCTGTCAATGCCAGCTGTCACGAAAAAAAGCGAGGAAACAATCATCACCGCCAT
>JAZRPF010000004.1:0-29973 GCA_045649045.1 Eubacteriales bacterium | reverse complement strand
GATGACCTGCACTACGCGCGTTCTCTATCGCCACGGTGTCAGGTTACTTTTTCGTGTGATGCAACACTCCTTGCGCCAAAGCTATGTGAAGATAAAGCATTACCCTCAAGCAAACAACCCTATTGCACAGTTGTTTTCAGATATGCATCCAAAGAAGTGATGAAAGAGAGTGTGCGTATGATCAAGCAATTTTGCCGTGTCCATCATTGCCGTATTGTTTTTCTTGTATTTCACAAAGAGAAGGATATGGCGGTTACAAAAAAAGTAGCGTCTCTCTTTCCGAATAGCCGAATCATTTATACAGAAAATCCGAATGAAGCGCGCAGAATGATTAAAAACGGGATTTGCACACTCACCTTGCGGCTTCATGCAGGATATTTTTCCTTAATTGAAAACACTCCCTGTATCTTTTTGAATCAGGATGAGCGAACCGCACACCACCTTCAATTCATCAGAAGCTGTATTCAAAATGCAGGATTGCCGTCAAAAGCTTTGCCGTCAATCAGCGATTGTCCTCTGACGCCACTCACTGTGGGTGAGCACAGTCGCCTTTTAGCCACCATGGTTGTCGGCGGACAAAAAATATAGTCATTTTTCTGAGCTGTCTTGCGTGCTTTTACCGCGCAAGGCGGCTCTGAATTCTTGTAGATATAAGCTGCGAAGATTTGCCTGCTCTGCAAGCTCCTCTTCGGTTAAAGGGCGTATTTTTGCCTCCCTTGCCAATTCGTTGATGCGGTCTATGCTTTTTTTATCCATGATATGACCTTTCAATTATTTTTTATCAAGAGCAACCTCTCTTTTACCTTCTGCGCTTTCGCAAATGATGTTTAACTCCTTATCCTTTTCATTATAGTCATACGAATAGGAACAGGAACGGTTATCAAGGCTGACGGTCAGCGTACCGTTCATGGCGGTGTAAATAAACCGGATTGTTTCGTTTGTTTTTGTATTAGTGGCGGTTGCTTGTCCGTCCCCATAAAAAGTGTAACGGTAATTATATTCGGTTTCGCTTCCGTCAAGCAAGGAAAATTTCCCTTCAAAGCTTCCCTGCAATTCAAGCGGCGCGCAGGAAGCAAAAATGAATATCATCGCAAAAAGAAGGAAAATGCTCATCGCTCGAACTTTCTTCATGCTTTTTCTCCTTCCATTACGGCGCCATACCGACACACTCGCCCATTTTGACAAGCGATTCGATACTTTCTTTTGACCTTTCCAAAAGAAGCGGATGAGGAAAAGCGGCGCCGGGGGGCGTCAGCAGCACAACAGTAGAGCCACCGTATTCAAAATGCCCCGCTTCTTCTCCGCGGGAAAAGTGGCGCGTATCTTCATTACTGATTTTGCCGACAAGCATGGCACCGACCTGCATCATGAGCAAATCTCCAAAATTTTCCGTACGCAAAACGGCATATTCTCTGGTATTTTCACGATAAATATCTGCGTGCTCAAGCACCATCGGATTGACTGTATGCAATCGGCCGGGAATGCGAACATAGCGTGTCCGACGGCCATTATCAGGATAACAATATCTATGGTAATCATCAACAGAAAGCCTGAATATATAGCAATAGCCACCGATGTAACGATTGGCAAGAGTGTGCGAGCGCAAAAGCGATTTAATTGAATACGGGACATCCTTAATAAAGAAAATTGCATCTTCTGTAATAGGATAAACTGTAACCTTGGAATCGCAAGGAGCAATCAAATGAGTTTTTACCATGTCCACAGGACGAGATTCTGCCTTGATTTTTCTTGCAAAGAAATCGTTAAAAGAAAGATATTGACAAGGAATATAATCGTCCATGGGTATGGCGTACTTCTTGATGAAGTGAGGAATCAAGCGTAGTGATGCCCCTGAATCCATAAAGGAGCCGACCATCTTGGAGAAGGCTTGTGTACACATTGGTTGCAGAAGCATTCTGCCGAATGTTGTTCCGTATAAAAAATTAAGGGTTTTGTCCTCGTCTGCAATATAGGCAGGAAAATCAAATGCTGTATTCACCTGTTCCATATGGGTTCTCCTTTTTGAATATCAATTAAAAAAACGCATTCAAGAGGCCAAGAATGAAGCCGATATATGCGCCGAGATTGACAACTGCATTCAATTCCTTTTTGATAACCGACAAAAGCATTTTTTCGACTTCAAGCACATCCATTGCGGCAATTCTTTTTTCGACCATTCCCGCCAAATCAAAGCCCCGTACAATATTGGCAATTTTTTCAATAACAATTGTATCATAAATTTTCAGAATAAAAGCGCGTGCCGTTTCTTCTTCAAAGCCAATCCGCATCAACGCTTCGCCTGTGTTTGTTTCTTCGAGCTTCCTGATTTCATCACGAAGAATCGGTAAAATCAGCTCAGGCCCCTTTTCATCAATCAGCTGTATAAATTGTGTGGCGAGCGGCTTGGCAAAGGTCTTGATTGTATCTTCCGTAATAAAAAGCGCAAAAATTGAGCCCTTCATTTTTTCTTTAATATGCGCGCCGCCGTCGGCTAACAAAAACTGTTCAAGGTCAATTTTTTTAATACCGTTCAAAAGCCTTTTGATTAAAAAATCTTCAACCTTACTCTTTGCAAATTCGTATTTTTCCTCGCCTGCAAATGAAAGTGCTATATCGCCAAGCGTGTTGTAATTCTCAAGCTTGACCATCTCCTTCATGACCTCATTGCAAACGCCCTGTCTGACCTTTTCAGCGCGAAGCATGGCTTCGATATCATTGGGAGTGAGCAAGGTCTGACCGACTGCCTCACCAACCGATTTGGCAATTTGATTTTTTCTTTTTGGAATGATGCCCGGTGTAAACGGCACTTGAAAACGGCCGATATAAATCGGCTTCAAAGGACGAAAAAGCAATTTAACAGCAATCAGGTTGGTAAAATATCCAATGATTGCACCGATAATCGGTCCTGACAACAAACGCAGCCACTCCATCGTATACGCCTCGATTCCTTTTTAATGTACTATGAAAGCAGCTTCAAATTTGATAGCTTTCTTTAATCGATTATAACACACATGATACCTTTATGTCAACCGCTTGGCATGAATGAAAAGTATGTTGTTTAGGTGTGTGGCAACTTCATGATAACACCGCTTTCAATGTGAGTCTTCTTTTTTCGTGAGGTATTGCACCTGATACCCCTTTCTGTACTTCGTCGGTGCCACACCAAAATATTTTTTGAAGTATCCCGAAAAATATGCCGTATCGCAAAATCCTGAAGCAATAGCGACCTCACTCACCGATATTTCGGTAGTTTCAAGAAGTCTTGCGGCATTCATCAGCCGCAAGTGAATGACATAACTGTGAAGTGGCATTCTCGTCATATGCTTCACAAGATAGCTCACATAATTCGGATGATACCCAAACTCTTTTCCAACGGTGAGGTTAGAAATATCCTCGGTATAGTGCTTTTGAATATAGGAAATGATTCTGTCTGCATTCTCGCTTTCATTGGACGAGCATCCGATCTGTGAGGCTCTCAGAGCGTCGGCAATACATTCGGCAAGCAGGTGTCCGCTTTTCTCCTCATGATATAAAAGCCGCTGCATATATTCACTGACGATTCGGATCAGCTTTTTTTGTATCCCCTCAATCTCCCTGACATAAAGCACACCTGAAAGCCGTTCTTCATCCTCAAAATCACAAGCATCGAGCAGTAGCTCCCGACAAAAGTCCTTTCTCGTTTCAGGCTTTACGGGAACTGAGATATGTGCCGCTCTCCGTGTATAATCAAAGTTGATGATAACATACTCGACCGAATTCTCGGGTGCTTGAATATGATATCTGATGCCCGAATTAATCAGCAGGAGTGAGTGCGCAGTCATTTCATATTCGGTATCATTGACCTTTATTTTACCATATCCGTTAACCGTGTAAAAAAGGCGCGCATCCAATCCGACTACCTCGCCGTATTCCAAATTTTTATTGCAATACAGATATCTTGCAAACCTGACAAAAGGATTGACCTCAGAGAACAACATATCTCCACCTCATCTTTGTTTTACACAAACTTCAATTTGATTTGCATATTGATTATAACATCAATTAGTGATAAAATCAAGAGTGAAAGGTCTTTTTTAGAAATATATAAAAATGGAAATAAATACTAATGGAGGTATATACAAATGATAGAAAGAAAAAAGAAACGCACCGCAAGGATTGGTATCTTCGCGGTAGCACACAACACTTATTTCGGACAGTTCGAGGGACTGTATGAAAACCTGATGAAATACCATGGTGAGCTTTGCTCTATGGTTGAAAAAAACGAGATCGAGCTTATCGACTTCGGAATGGTTGATGAAAGCGAGAAAGCGTACGAGATCGCAGCCGCAATGCAATCCGCGCAACTTGATCTCATTTTCTGCAATATGATTACCTACGCGACCTCGTCGGTCTTTGCCCCCATCATCCGAGAGGTTGACCGCCCGATGGTACTCCTCGCACTCCAGCCCCGTTCGGCACTGGATTACACCCAAGCGAACACCTTTATGCAATTGGAAAATGATAATATCTGTTCTGTTCCTGAGTTTATCGGTGTAGCAAACAGACTTGGAAAAAAGGTCAGCGACTGCATCATCGGCACACTTTACGGTGACGAAGAAGCCAATGCAGAAATTGCCAGATGGTGTGATATCGCAAAGGTTTTGCACGACCTCAGAGGCGCGCGCATCGGACTTATGGGGCACACGATGGAAGCAATGTATGATATGCATGCTGACCCTACAGCGATTTCAGCAGCATTTGGAGTCCATGTACCTCTGCTTGAAATCGACGATGTAATCAAGCTTTATCACGAAGTCACCGATGCCGAAATTGAAGACAAAATCAAGCTGATTGATTCGGAATTTGATATGCCCGAGCCAAAATCTGATCCTATTACCACTAAGCTCACTGATGCCGATAAATATCAAGCAGCCAAAACCGCGGTCGCACTTGACCACTTTGTCAAGGAACATCATCTCACAGGCCTTGCCTACTACTATGAGGGTAGCGAGGACTCTCTCCACAGAAAGATTACATCCAACTTTATCGTCGGAAACTCCATTCTCAACGCCGAGGGGATCCCGATGTGTGGCGAGTACGATATCAAGACCTGCATCGCAATGCTCATTATGGACAGACTCGATATTGGTGGCAGCTTTGCCGAATTCCATCCATTCGACTTTTCGGAGGACTTCATTCTTGTAGGACACGATGGTCCGCACCATTTGAAGATTGCCGAAGGCAAGCCCATGCTTCGCAGTCTTAAAAAATACCACGGAAAACCGGGCAGCGGCGCGTCTGTGGAATTCAAAATAAAAGAAGGACCTATCACGATGCTTGGCATCACGCAGACCTCCGAAAACAAGTTCAAGCTCGTCGTCGGTCAAGGATATTCAAAGGAAGGGCCGATTCCTCCGACGGGCAATACAAACACGCGAGGATTTTTTGAGCCAACTACCAAAGAATTCATTAAAAAATGGGTGATGGAGGGCCCTACCCATCACTATGCGCTCGGTGTCGGTCATCACGCCGATACCATTGCAAAGATTGCCGAAATTCTTAAAATTGAATGTGTGGTAGTAAAATGAAAAGAGATCTTTTTGTCTTTGCGGGGCAGTCCAATATGGTGGGCGCATCCGTCTACCCACCCAAAAAAGCTCTTTCAATCAATAATTCTTACGAATACAAACACAAGGTACGCCGTTTGGGTGAACCACACGGACAATTTGTCACGGCGGGGTATCCCGTAGGAGAATTTTCTTATACAAATCTGGCGACCGCCTATCATCCGGAAATGGTAACCGCCGAAGGTGAAAGCACGCTCATCGATTATGACAAAAACACCTATTTTTCCACATCAATGTCAAATCTCGCGTCCGAACATGAGAAAACGGTAGTTCCCTTTTCCAGCTTTTCGGAAGCGACAGCACCAAGCAGCGCAACGCTCGCTCCTTTTCTTGCGGAGGAATGGGAAAAGCTCAACGGTGCTTGTGCCTATGCACATATTGCCAAGGGCGGAGTTTCAATTACACACTTTCTGACCGAAGAAATGTGCCGGGAGTATATTCGTCGCATTACCGACTTCAATCGGGCAAACGGTACAAGCTACCCGGCAAATGATCTGTCAGCGGAGATAATGAAGGGTGCGGCAGAATATTTCTTTGAAAAATGCAAGGATTTTTTGGAGGATGCACAAGACTATTTTAAGAACGATACCATCTCTTCCCGCTCTTTTTTCTGGTTGCAGGGAGAATCCGATATCGGTCGTTCCTCGCTCGAATATGAAATAATACTTGATATTTTATGGGACGAGTTAAAGAAGATTGGCTTTACTCATTTTTTCTGTATTCGCGTGGATTATTTCGGCAACGACCGCATTGAACATGTGATGCGTGCACAGGAATCTTTTGTTTCCCATCACAAAGATGCCTATATGCTGACTCGCGCTGCATCTTACTTTACCCACCCCAAACAGAATGAGAACAGTTGGTTTATCACGCCCCCTGATGAAGAATACAGAAATTGCCGCGATAGCTTCTACGGCTTTGACAATCATCACATCAATGAAAAAGGTTTCTCTGTCATCGCCAAACATGCGGTAAAAAATCTTTATCGCGTATTAGTTGAGCATTGTGATCCTTTGCTCGAAGAAGAAAATGTCCGTTTATTGCTGAAATAATGCTTATGAGGAGATACGAACATGTATAACATTAAGTTTCATGACTATGTTCCAGAACCCGTGCCCTCAAAAAGTGACAGAATTATTGCTGCCCACTACTATGCCGCTTGGAAGAAAGGCGCGGCAGAGCTGCACGACGGCTTCAACGATCTTGCCAAAAGCTATCCTGACCGAACCCCTTTGATGGGCTATTATGACGAGGAAAATCCCGAGGTTTGCGACTGGGAGATCAAATGGGCACTCGAGCACGGTATTAACTGCTTTATTTACTGTTGGTACAGAAGACAAAGCAATCTTGGAAAACCCGTCACCGTAGAAGATCTTCGTTGCGCTCACGGTATTCACGAGGCACTATTTGGTGCAAAATACCAAAACCTGATGAAATTTGCCATTATGTTTGAGGCTTCTCCAAGATGGGCTGGAACGAATGAACGCGATATGATCGAAAATCTTATGCCCTTCTGGATGGAGAATTATTTCAAACGAGATAACTATCTTCTGATTGATAACAAGCCCGTACTTTTCATTTTCTCTCATCCAAGACTTTCCGACGAGTGCTTTGAGAGTGCCGAATCGCAGCGTAAGACATTTGACGCATGCCGAGAATACGCAAAAGAATGCGGATTTGACGGTATGATCTTTGCGGCTTGTGAATTGTCCGCCAACAAAGAGTGGCACGAGGATTTGCTTGCGCGAGGCTACGATTGCCGTTTTGGCTACACCGCAGGATATAATTCCCCCTACGACTTTTATGAAGACGAGGATGCCATTGTAAAGGGTCAATGTGAAGTGTTCCAAAACAATCTGAACATTGATGCAAAAACCTTCATTCCCACTGCTTCCTGCTTCATGGACCCCTCTCCGAGAAGCGGACAGCGTTGGTTGGATATAGGCTTTGATTTTCGGCAATGGACAAACATTTGGTACTTATCTCCCGAAAAATTCAAAGAGGTTCTAAAAAGAATGAAGGAGATCAGTGATACTCTCCCCGACGATGCCTATGGAAAAAAGATCCTTATGATCGATAACTGGAACGAATGGGACGAGGGGCACTTCGTTGCGCCAAGTCACAAGTTTGGCTTCAAATATCTGCAAGCCGTTCGCGAAGCACTCACTGAGTGTAATAATCTCCCCGATTATATCACGCCCCGCGACGCAGGCTTTGGGGATTACAACCGATCCTGGCAAGTTCCTGATTTTTCGGAATTTTGCGATGCCTGTCTGAACAAAAAAGAAACGGAGTAATACTATGCAAAAAGCAATTCAGATTCCGTTTAACAACGCCTTCGCCCTGAAATGTCAATGTGCCGCTGAAGCAGGATTTCAATATATTTCTGTCAACTACGCACAGGTGCTTGGCAAAACCGAAGACGAATGGGAAAAAATCACGGAAGAAATCCAAGGAGTGCTTGATCAAAACCGACTGTCCTGCCTTCAATCACATCCTCATTTCTATAGCCCGTTCAAATCCTCGGAGCTGATTGAAGAAGAGTTAGAGTTTGCGATCAAGCAAGCCATTCTATCCAGCGCGAAGCTCGGCGCGAAGTATTGCGTCATTCATCCAAGAAGCTCTATTTCTACGGGGTACCGTTTTTCGAAATCATTAGAGGATAATAAAAAATGGTTTGATCAACTTCTTTCGCATGCTAGCAAATGCGGCACAAAAATTGCGGCAGAAAATCTTCCGATATTTCCGTCCAGCAACCGTATTCGCCCCCTATTCTCTTCCGACCCGGACGATCTCATGGCTCTCGCAGACGCCTTTGGGGAAGATCAATTGGGTGTTTGTTGGGATGTCGGTCACGCCAATATGATCGACGCAGAACAAGCACCGATGATTGAAGCGTTAGGTGAGAGAATCAAGTGTACCCATATTCATAACAACTTTGGACAAATGGACGAGCACGCACCGCCTGTCTACGGAAACATTCCGTGGGATCGTGTGATGACTGCCTTAAAAAGCATAGGCTATGACGGTCCACTGACTCTTGAGACCCACTGTTGGTACGAAGAAGAGAAACTTCTTCACTCCTTTTATAAGCACAATTACGATTCTCTTGTCTATCTTACTTCCCTATAAACCAGCAGAAATATTATATCATAAATCCGATAGTTCACTCGCCGAAGGCGAATTTCGTTGAAAAAAGCACACATTTGTCTTGGTAGACAAATGTGTGCTTTTTTCTGCCTTAAACATGATAAAAGGTCAAAAACTGAGGTAAAAGCGAAGAAAAGGTCAACTTTATTTTTTGCTTTTTCTCTTATTCTTTCGCTTCATTCTTTTTTCTTGCTTCTCTTTTAGATTCTTTTCCCAAAGATCCGCATGTTCGACGTAAATTTCGTATGATCCCTTATAAGATATCAAATAAATACTCCTAGGGCCGTGATTCAACGGTGGAAACTGGCCGATTGTTCCAATCCATATACCGCCTAATATATACAGCCACCAATTAGGAAAGAACCAAGCGGTAAGTAACAACAATAAGTTTGATAAAAGCAATGAGTAAGTTACTGCGGAATACAACCACCGTTTTTTTAATATTTTTCTCATTGCTCGATAACGTATGCCATATTCATTAAGTATAAACCAGCTAATAGGACTTAAAATTATCATTATCACACACATTATCCAAATGTTTGTTGATGGCAAAGCAACCGCCTCCTTTCCTTGCTATACTATATCACACTTTCTCAAATAAATCAAGGCGCAAGCCTTGTATATCATCAAAAGTGAAGTTGCGGCAAGCCGCAGTGAAGTTATGCCCTGCGGCATAGTGAAGTTGCTCCTTCGGAGCAGAGAAGTTAAGTGTTCCGCATCTTATCGCGCGGAGCGCACTTCACAAGGCGGAGCCTTGCTTCACATCCGAAGGATGCTTCACGTCCCGCGCAAGCGGAACACTTAGTTCAACAAAAAACGCACCTTTGTCGGTAGACAAAAGTGCGTTTTTTGTTGGTGGAGCGTATGGGATTCGAACCCACGACCCCCACACTGCCAGTGTGATGCGCTCCCAACTGCGCTAACGCCCCAAGGTCACACGGTATAAAGATGGTTTCTTTGTACCGTGCTCATTATAACATATCGAATGGTTATCTGTCAAGATGCAAACAAAATTTTCAGACAATATTCTGATTAGTTTTTGTCCAAAATTTTCACAAGCACCTTTTCAAGAGCCAATGCCATGGACATAAAACCTAGGTCTGTCGGATGAATCAAATCAACCGAGCCTTCGGTACCGCAAAGTGCAGTTTGCTCCTCGCCCGACACGAAATAAACATTTTGATCGCCACGCGCTTTGGCATGCAGATAAGTTGCCTCAACAACCTTTTTGCGTTCATAATAAATAGGATTGGAGGGCACAAAGCACGGTCTGTTCATCATGACGATGGGTAAGGTGGGATGCTTTTCCCTGATTTCCAAAAACATTCTTTCGTGTGTCTTTTCAAAATGGTCTGTTGTCGGTGCGTTGTGGTCGTAATCGTAGACAAAAATCGACATATCAAGCGTTTGAATATAGTCGGAAATCGCTTTTTCTGCTTTTGCACTGCCAGAAAAGCCGAGGTTCAGATAATCAACATTGAGCCTTCTTGACAAAATTCCCTGATAGCTCATCCCTGCTCTTGAAGCGCATCCTCCTTGGGTAATCGACGAGCCGTAATAGACAATGGGCGGAATATCGCGATAGGGATTATAGGGACGAAGAGTGCTCTCCTTTTGCAAGCCGATATATAGCTTTTTAACTTTGGAATACAGCGGAAAATTAATGGTTAATTTCCTTGCTTTTTTAGTTTTGAACTCGCAAATACCTTGCATAACATCGACGGTCGTGACAGGGGGGACATAGGTATGAACATGCTTTTGAGCATCGCCGACCTCTTCATACATATCAAACCCACTTGAACCGCTGAATGCCTCGTGTGGCATCATGGAAAAGTCAGCATATTCCGCATAAATTGCCACATACGGACTATCTGTTTCAAAAAGCACACGACCACCTGCCGAACAAGCGTGCAGTCCGTAAACACCTTCATTGACTGAACGCGCAACATCCATCGGCATTCTTCTGAGGCAGTCACCCTCGCGAAAAATTCCCAAAAGCTTCATTGGCTCACTTTCCGCATCGTGAAAAACAACATCGTCTTTTTCAACGGTCGTCTTGACAAGCAAATTCTTATCGATTTTTGATATATCGTTCATGTCCTATTCCTTTTCAAGCTTTTGTGCATTGCTATGTACTGCACTTCTGATAAGATATTATCACTTGTTGAATACTTTGTCAAGTATGAGTGTAAAACTTTTTAGGAGATAAGCGCAATTCAAAATGAATGACAAAATTAAAAAAGTTACAAAAAAAGCCTTATGAGTGTTGTAATTTATTTGATTTTATGTTATACTATATGGGTATATAAACATAATCGGTCATTGATTTTGATGACCGACCAATTTGAAAGGACTGATTTTTCGTGAAGTACTTAATACTCGTTTATGACGGTATGGCCGATTACCCCATTGCCGCTCTTGACAACAAAACGCCGATGGAGGTCGCACGCAAGCCGATGCTTGATGCGCTTGCAAAAAAGGCGATTGTCGGTACAGTATCCAATGTTCCCGAAGGTATGGTACCCGAAAGTGATACTGCCAATCTGGCGATTCTTTCATATGACCCCAAGACCTATTCAAAGGGCCGCTCCCCTCTCGAAGCTATGAGTATGGGGCTTCAGATGTCCCCTGAACAGACCGCTTTTCGTTGCAACCTTGTCGCTTTAAGCGAGGATGAGCCCTTTGAAAAGAAACATATGCTTGACCATAGCGCCGATGAAATCTCAACCGATGAGGCTCGTGTTCTCATCGAAGCACTTGATGAAAAGCTCGGCGACCAATTCCGCCGCTTCTACACAGGCGTCAGCTACCGCCATTGTATTCTCTGGGAAGGTCAGGATGAGCACTATGCCTTCTCCCGTCCGCATGACATTATCGGTCAGGAAATATCATCGCATTTGCCGGGCGAGCCTTTCCTTGAGCTTATGCTGAAGAGTCATGAAATTCTGCGTGACCATCCTGTCAATCAGGCACGCCGTGCAAATGGCAAGCTGCCTGCAAACTCTATTTGGCTCTGGAGTCCCGGTAAAAAGCCGGCGCTTCCCAACTTCAAAGAAAAGTGGGGGCTTGATGCAACGGTCATCAGTGCCGTCGACCTCATCAAAGGTATTGGCATCTGCGCCTGCATGGAAAGCGTTGATGTTGTTGGCGCAACGGGTAATGTTCACACCAATTATGACGGTAAAGCCAGTGCTGCAATTGATGCATTCGGGCGTGGCAAGGATCTTGTTTATGTTCATGTAGAAGCGCCCGATGAATGCGGACACCGTGCCGAGCTTGAAAACAAGGTGCTTTCTATTGAATTGATTGATCAAAAAATTCTGAAGCCTGTTTATGATTATCTTGCTACACAGGATGAACCCTTCCGCATCATGATTCTTCCCGACCATCCGACACCGATTTCCCTACGCACACATACCATGGATCCTGTTCCCTTTATGATTTACGATAGCGAACACACAGAGGACGGCGTTTCTTCCTTTAACGAAAAAACTGCGAACGATAGGCATTATTACCTGCAGGACGGAACAAAGCTGATGTCTCTTCTTGTCAAAAAGGCGTAATTCTCATAAACTGATTGGAGGCTCATATGCAAAGAGAACCGATTGATACGCAAACAAGCACCAACTCTCAAGAACAGGAAGCCCCTACAAAAGAGAGCTTTGTGTCAAACGCACATTACTTTGTCGAGGTCTTTGTGATTACACTTTGCGTTGTTCTGTTTTTGACGGTTTTTGTCATGCGTCATACCGTTGTCGATGGCTCGTCCATGCAAGGTACCTTACAGGACGGTCAGCATCTTCTCATTTCCGACCTATTTTATGAAGCCGAGCGCGGTGATATCGTCGTATTACAATCCTCGGATATCGGCATTGATACCCCGATTGTCAAGCGAATTATTGCTCTTGAAGGCGACCGTATTAAAATGGAAAACGGTGTTGTTTATATAAATGGCGAGGCTCTCGAGGAAGATTATGTGCTTCGTGGATGCCATATGGGTGAAATACTTGATTTCCCCGAATTGACTGTTTCACAAGGTCATGTATTTGTCATGGGTGACCACCGTGACAACTCACTTGACAGTCGCGAATTTGGCGAGATTGATAAACGGTGCATTCTCGGACGCGTCTATCTCCGCATATACCCCTTTAATCAAATCGGAATTCCCGACTAATCACAATAAAGGTTTTTAATTATGCCATCAAACACAATTCAGTGGTTCCCGGGGCATATGGCAAAGACCAGACGCTTGATGCAGGAATGTCTCTCACAGGTTGACATCGTCATTGAGCTTTTGGATGCCAGAATCCCCGACAGCTCACGAAACCCCGAAATTCTGAAAATTGTCAAAGACAAGCCTCTTTTGACCTTGCTCAACAAATGCTCACTTGCAGACCCGCAAAAGAACGAGGCTTGGCGCCAATACTATACTCATAACGGTCGCGCCTGCCTTTTGACAGACTGTGCCACAGGCGAGGGCTTTTCTTTGATTGAACCGACCGTCAGACAGCTACTTGCAGATAAGCTTGCAAGATACCGTGAAAAAGGCATGGAGGGACGCCGCATACGCGCAATGATTGTCGGCATCCCCAATGTCGGCAAGTCCTCTCTTATCAATCGTCTGGCAGGTCAAAAGAAGGCAAAGGTCGAAAACAGACCAGGTGTCACGGTGGCGAAGCAATGGGTAAGCACCTCGGTCGGCATTGATTTACTTGATATGCCCGGCGTTCTGTGGCCGAAATTTGAAAACCAGCGTGTCGCTGAAAACCTGGCATTTACCGGTGCAATCAAAGATGATATTTTACAGCTTGAGGAGCTTGCCATGCTATTGGCAGGAAAGCTGTATGCTCTCTACCCCGCTTATCTTTGCGAGCGCTACAAGCTGAACAAAGACGAAACAGACGGCATGGACTGTTATGACCTTTTCATGCATATTGGAAAAAAGCGGGGCTTTTTGATGTCCGGCGGTGTTGTCAATGAGCGCCGCACGGCTGATAGCCTGCTCGATGAATTCCGCGCCGCAACTATCGGGCGCATCACTCTGGAAATGCCCGATGATATCCAATAAAGGAGACATACACGATGCCTCATTTTGAACTTGAAAATCTATATCGCGCACAGGGCTTCACCGCCATTTGCGGTGTTGATGAGGCGGGCAGAGGTCCGCTTTCGGGACCTGTTGTGGCGGCGGCGTGCATTTTGCCACCCGATTTTGAAATTGGCGAATTGAACGATTCTAAAAAGCTAACACCCAAAAAGCGTGATATGCTCTATGACCGCATCGTATCAGGTGCAGTTGCCTATTCAATTGCATCGGCATCACCTGCTGAAATTGATTCCCTTAATATTCTGAATGCCACCATGCTTGCTATGAAGCGTGCAATTGAAGGGCTCACGCCGATGGCGGATTTTGCCTTGATTGACGGTAATGTATCGCGAAACATTCCGATTCCTTCCGTAAAAGTCATCAAGGGCGATGCGACCTCTGCATCAATTGCCGCTGCCAGCATATTGGCCAAGGTCACAAGGGACAGGCTTTGCATAGAGGATGATAAAAACTATCCGCAATATGGCTTTGCAAAGCACAAGGGCTATGGCACCAAAGAGCATATGGATGCCATCAGAACATATGGCAAAACGCCCATTCACCGTAAGAGCTTTTTGAAGTTTCTCGATGAATAAGCTACCGGATACGATAAAAACGGCAAAAGAAATCGGGCAAATCGGTGAGGATGCCGCTACGCGCTTTCTTCGCCGACGGCTATACCGCATTCTTTGCCGCAACTATATTGACGGTAAATATGAAATTGACATCATTGCCGAATGCAGACGCGCTATTGTTTTTATCGAAGTCAAGGCGCGTACAGGTGATAGAGCCACTTATGCGCGTTACGGATTGCCGTCTGACGCGGTCGATACAAAAAAGCGAGCATTCATCATCTCTGCCGCACGGACATACCTTGCTAGACATAACATAATCAAGCCTCCGCGCTTTGATGTGATTGAAATTTACTTTTCACCTGACAAATCGGGAAACATTCTCAAAATACGGCACATGAAAGACGCTTATCGCGCATATTAGTTAATATCCCTCTTTTTAGAAAGGATTTTTATGCGCTTATTTGACCTTCATGCCGATACGCCCCTTCGTATGTTTGCAGAGCAGCTTGATTTTTCATCTGACAAGCTGCATATTTCCTCAAAGCATTTCTCGTGCTTTGAGAATTATACACAGGTTTTTGCTATTTTCTCTGACAATCGCAAGAGTGATACACAGGTATTATCAGACTTTTTCTCCATTTGCAAATATTTTCGCCGTCAGCTTGCCGCACTTGATACACCCCCTCGCTATTGCTTGTCCCTCGAGGATGCACGCTTGCTTTGCGGGCGGGAGGAAAACCTATATGCACTTAAGGAAGAAGGCATCACCTTGATGACACCGTTATGGCGCGGTTCAACGCATATCGGAGGCGCATTTGATACAAACGAGGGCTTGACACCCTTTGGGAAGGCAGTTGTAGAGCGCGCCTGTAGCCTCGGAATCATTCCGGATATTTCGCACGCTTCCCCGCAATCTGCCGACGATATTCTTGCGATTTCTTCAAAAAAAGCACTTCCTTGTGTTGCGACACACTCTGATTCCTACAGCGTCACGCCGCATCCGCGCAATATCCGTGACACTCATTTCCGTGCGATAGTACAAGGTGGCGGTCTTGTCGGTATCAGCTTGGCACCGCAGCATCTCTCTCTGACGGGTGATGCACAAATAAGCGATATTTTGCGCCACATTGAATACGGTCTGTCACTTGGCGGCGAGGACTCACTCGCCCTTGGATGTGACTTTGACGGTGTGAGCAGCCTGCCGCGCGGTATCCGTTCGCTTGGCGACATTCATCTGCTTGGTGAAGAGCTCGAGCGCCTCTACGGCAGTAAGCTTGCAGATAAAATTTTATATCAGAATGCTGCCTCTTTTTTTGAGCGACATCAACTTACGATTAAAACCCCATAGCCCGCGGGATACAGACGGGCGGAAAGGACGATACAATTCATGAAATACCAAAGCACAAGAAGTCAAAATTTGCCGACTGTGAGCGCGGCGGAAGCTATCAAAAACGGTCTTGCGCCCGACGGCGGTCTTTATATGCCGACAGAAATTCCTGCACTTACAGAAACTGAGATGACCGCCCTTTTAGAGAAGGATTATCCGACACGCGCCGCCTATATTCTGAAGAAATTTCTGGATGACTACACCGAAGAGGAGTTACTTGAAGATTGCCGTGCCGCATATGGCGAGACAAGATTCCCCGGCGGCGCCGCCCCCCTCTCACACCTTGATGATAAAATTTCCATGCTTGAGCTTTGGCATGGCCCGACCTGTGCCTTTAAGGATATGGCACTTCAAATCATGCCCCGTTTGCTCTCCCGTGCGCTTGTCAAAACAGGCGAAAAGCGCACAGCCATGATTCTCGTTGCCACATCGGGCGATACAGGCAAAGCGGCACTGGAAGGCTACCGTGATATTCCGCAAATTAAAATCAAGGTTTTCTATCCTGTTGACGGTGTCAGCCGCGTTCAAAAATTGCAAATGATTACCCAGCTCGGCGACAATGTTTCGGTTACAGCAATCCGCGGCAATTTCGACGATGCACAAAGCGGTGTCAAAAAAATCTTTGCAGATGAAGATATCCGCGCGGCGCTCGACGAAAAAGGAACCTTCCTTTCCAGCGCAAACTCTATCAACTGGGGACGCCTTGCACCACAGATTGTCTACTATGTATCCGCCTATCTCGATATGGTTTTAAGCGGACGAATCAAGATGAATGATATCATTGATATCTGTGTACCGACAGGCAACTTCGGTAATATTTTCGCCGCTTATATTGCCAAGAAAATGGGTGTACCGCTTGGCCGCCTGATTTGCGCATCAAACAAAAACAATGTCCTGACCGACTTCCTCTCAAGCGGCACCTACAACCGCAACCGCCCCTTCCACACGACGATTTCGCCTTCTATGGACATTCTGATTTCCAGCAATCTCGAAAGACTGCTTTATCTCGTGACAGGCACAGAAAATACCGCCACATATATGGCGAAGCTTGCCACTGACGGCAATTACACGCTCTCCTCTGACGAGCTTGCCTTAATTCAGGATCATTTCTACGGCGCTTATACGGACGAGGCACAAACCAAGGAAACCATCCGCCGCGTCTTTGATGAAACGGGACATTTGATTGATACACACACTGCCGTCGGTTATCATGCAGCAAAGGAATATCTTGAAAAAGAGGGCAACCGTCCCATTGTTCTGGCATCGACCGCAAGCCCCTTCAAATTTGCAGCCGATGTTTATGAAGCTCTTAAAGGCAACGCACCGTCCGATGCGCTTGTCGCGCTTGTCGCGCTTGATGAGCTTTCGGCAGAAGCAAACACCGAAATCCCGATGCCGCTTTCGGGCATCGGGAGTCGTGCAGTGCGCTTCCCGCAGGTTATTGAATCCGCCGACATGGAGGATTCTGTTCTCGCCTTTGCAAACAATTAATCAGTCGCAGCAGTTTTCGTTAGGCTTAAAGGTCGCGCAAACTGTTTCAGAGCTGCTTTCCGCATAGCTCGGTCCAACGGCAATCTGCGATGCTGTGCAGCAGTTGTCCTTTGTGTGATAAATGCACTTGCTCACATCGCAGACAATGCCCTTGTTCTTCTTTTCGTGTTCCATCTTTTTCTTCCTTTCTTGTGGCAGTATGATTCCATACCGCGTTCTGTCCGATGGTGGCAACGCCACATCACGACTATTGTTAGAATAGCCGAATAATCGAAAAGCTATTCCCTATCTTGAAAAATCTCTGAAAGGAGCTTTTATGGCAGTTTTTGCGATTTCTGACCTTCATCTCGCAACAGCAGATAAACAAAAATCCATGGATGTTTTCGGGCAGAGATGGTCGATGTATACAGAACGGCTCGAATCCAATTGGAGAGCAATCGTCAATTCATCTGATACTGTCATCATCCCCGGTGATATTTCGTGGGGACTCTCGCTCGAAGAAGCCGCATCCGACCTGCATTTTCTTGATAAGCTTCCCGGACAAAAGATTCTATTGAAGGGCAATCATGACTTTTGGTGGACGACTGCGAAAAAAATGAAAGAATTTTTTGAGCGTGAAAATATCACCACCATTTCATTTTTGCATAACAATGCGATACCTGTTGAGAATTTCATCATTGCAGGCACGCGTGGCTGGTATCAGGATGAGCACTGCGAAAACATACCGCCCGAAACCGATTTTGCCAAGCTGATTGCCAGAGAGGCGCTTCGCCTTCGTGCAAGCTTAAACCAAGCGTGCGCAATAAGTGAAGCTCTGGATACTCCGAAGGAAATTCTTGCATTTTTGCACTTTCCTCCTTTATGGAATGACCGTGAATGTCCGTTTCTGCTCGACATTTTGCTTGAATTTGATATCAAACGCTGTTATTTTGGGCATATACACGCAAATTATGCGCAACCGCGCGTGCAATATGTCCGCGACAAATTGCGGCTTGAACTCATTTCGTCGGATTTTCTTGAATTTGTACCCCAAATCATCCGACCTTTATCTGTAAATTCTTGATTTTTTTCAGATTTCTATTGACAACAGAGGAAAAATCAGTTAAAATAATAGGAGTGTAAAAAATAAAATATATAAATGTTTTGGAGGACAAAACCAATGACTCTGCAAAAAAAGGAAATGACCGCAACCAATCTTTATGAGCTTGAAGTTGCAGTCGAAAAAGAAGTTTTTGAAGCCGCTACGATGGATGCTTATCGCAAGAATGTCAAAAAGATGAGCGTTCCCGGATTTAGAAAAGGCAAGGCTCCCAAGAGCATCGTTGAGAAGATGTACGGCAAGGGCGTTTTCTATGAGGATGCTGTCAATGCCTGCATTCCCGACGCTTACGAGGCTGCAATAAAAGAAGCGGCACTTGATGTTGTCGGCCAGCCCGAATTTGACATTGCCTCTATCGGGGATGACGGTCTTGTACTGAAAATCAAGGTTTATACAAAGCCCGAGGTCAAAATTGACAATTATCTCGGCATTGAAGCTGAACGCACCTGCCGTGAGGTCACCGATGCTGATGTTGAAGAAGAAATTTCCCGCGTACGCGAGCGCAACTCCAGAACCGTTGATGTCACCGACAGAGCTGCCGCTATGAATGATACCGTTGTGTTTGATTTTGACGGTTATGTAGATGGCGAAGCATTCGATGGCGGTAAATCCGAGAACTATCAGTTAAAGCTTGGAAGCGGTCAATTCATTCCCGGCTTTGAGGAACAGATTGTCGGCAAGAGCATTGATGAAGAATTTGATGTCAATGTTACCTTCCCTGATGATTATCATGCAGAAAATCTGAAGGGCAAAAATGCAACCTTCAAATGCAAGCTCCATGCTATCAAAATGACAGAGCTTCCCGAGCTTGATGATGAATTTGCAAAGGATGTTTCGGAATTTGATACTTTAGATGCATATAAAGCAGATATTCAGGCAAAAATCGGTGAGAGATATACAAAAGCTGCCGACAATGCATTTGAAGAGGCTTTGATGGATGCCCTCATTACCAAGATGGAAGCAGAGATTCCCGAGGTGATGTATCAGGCAGAAACCGAGAACTATGTCCGCGATTATGACAGCCGTTTGAGAATGCAAGGTCTTGACCTCAATACTTACTTCAAGTATACAGGCATGACACTTGACCAGCTCCGCGAGCAGATGCGTCCTCAGGCAGAGCGTCAGGTTAAGGTGCGTCTGGCTCTTGAAGCAATTGCCGCAAAGGAAAGCCTGACTGTCGCCGAAGCTGATATTGATGCTGAATTTGAGCGTATCTCGACTGCTTACAATGTTCCTCTTGAAGAGGTTAAGAAAATGATTAAGGCAGAAGACCTCGAAAAAGACCTTCTTGTCAAGGCAGCCGCTGACCTCGTCAAAGAGAAAGCAATTCCTGTCGCACCGAAAGCAGCCGAAGAAATCGCTAAAGAAGAAAAATAATTTTACTTTGGAGGTAAATTATGGCACTTGTCCCAACCGTCATTGAACAAACCAATCGTGGTGAAAGAGCGTATGATATTTTCTCTCGCCTCTTAAATGACCGTATTGTATTCTTGGCTGACCAGGTCAACGATACAACCGCTTCGCTCGTCGTAGCGCAGATGCTATTCCTCGAAGCACAGGACCCTGATAAGGATATTCATTTTTATATCAACAGCCCGGGCGGTTCTGTTTCGGCAGGTCTTGCTATCTATGATACGATGAACCTTATCAAATGTGATGTTTCGACCATCTGCATCGGGATGGCTGCCAGTATGGGTGCTTTTCTTCTTGCCGCAGGTGAAAAAGGCAAGCGTTTCGCTCTGCCGAACAGTGAGATTATGATTCACCAGCCTCTCGGCGGTATGCAAGGTCAGGCATCGGATATTAAAATTCACGCCGACCACATTTTGAAAACAAGAGAGCGCCTGAATCGCATTCTTTCCGAGCGCACAGGTAAATCCTACAAGCAGATTTGCCTGGATACCGAACGCGACAATTTCCTTTCTGCCGCAGAAGCAGCGGAATACGGACTGATTGATAAGGTTCTCGAAAAAAGGCCCTGATTCAATTTGATTCGCCCGGTTGAGCGAAACCCGCCCTTCCGGGCGAATTTATTGTCATCTCATATGATATGAAGGAGTTTTCACATGGCAAAATCGAAATCCGACAATGCGTGCTTTTGCGCTTTTTGCGGCAGAGATGAAAAACAGGTTCGCTATCTGATTCCATCACCCATCGGTGTTTTCATTTGTGATGATTGCGTCAGAACCTGCTCTGAAATGATTGAAGAAAATAAAGAAGTCGAAAAATCCGAAAACCAAGAGATGCTGACGGCTGACAATCTTCCGACGCCCAAGGAAATCAAGACGATTCTTGACCTTCATGTGATTGGACAGGATGAAGCAAAACGCGTGCTTTCCGTCGCAGTTTATAATCACTATAAACGCATTTTGAATCTCGAAAACAAGCAACCGAAAAAGCAAGGTAAAAGCAGCGCCACTCAAGCTGAAAAAGCACTTGATGTTGAAATTCAAAAAAGCAATGTGCTTTTACTCGGTCCTACAGGCGTTGGTAAAACCTATATTGCACAAACGCTTGCCAAAAGCTTAAAGGTTCCCTTCGCCATTGCCGATGCAACCACCTTAACCGAAGCGGGCTATGTGGGTGAGGATGTTGAAAACATCCTGCTCCGCCTGATTCAAGCCGCCGATTACGATGTCAATGCCGCAGAAAAAGGCATCATCTATATTGATGAAATTGATAAAATATCCCGTAAGGGCGAAAATCGCTCGATTACACGCGATGTTTCAGGCGAGGGCGTTCAGCAAGCACTCTTGAAAATTCTTGAGGGTACAGTCGCCAATGTTCCACCCCAAGGCGGCAGAAAACATCCAAACCAGGAGTTCATCCAAATCAATACAGAAAACATCCTCTTCATTTGCGGCGGTGCTTTTGACGGCCTTTCCGACATCATTTCCAAGCGACAAGGCAACCAGACAATCGGCTTTGGAAGTGAAATCAAAAGCAAGAAGGATAAAAATGACAAGGGCATTTACCGCGATGTCAATTCCCACGACATTGTCAAATATGGCTTGATTCCCGAGCTTGTCGGACGGTTGCCTGTCGTCGTTTCACTTGAAAATCTTGACGAAGAGGCACTTGTCCGCATCATAAGCGAGCCGAAAAATTCTCTCTCAAAGCAATATACAAAGCTGTTTGAGCTTGATAATGTCAAGCTTGAATTTGAAGAAGAAGCCTTCCGCGCGATTGCAAAGCTGGCGCTTAAACGCGAAATCGGTGCGCGCGGTCTCCGCGCCATCATGGAAAGCATCATGATGAAGCCAATGTACGATATCCCATCTAACAAGGATGTGGAGCGCGTTGTCATTACCGCAGATTATGTCAACGGAACAGGAAATCTGAAGGTTATCAAAAAAAGCGCTTCTTAAAGAAAAAAACTTGTCGTCATAGACGACAAGTTTTTTTCTTTTCTTTCTCAATTATCCTACATTTATTTTGTTATTCGCTGTCGCTTTTCTTGATATTTTGCTCATTTTATGGAATATCACCAAAAATTAATGGTAAAAATTGGGTAATCTTTTGTAAGAAAACCTCTTGATTTTTGTTTTTACGCATGGTAAAATATGGTTGTAACCGCAAATGGTAAAAAATGACATAAAATCAAGGAGAATGAAAATGGAAAAGAAAACAAAAGTTCTGATTGCAGATGAAAGCAGCGAGCAAAGACGGATTTTACGCGAGGCACTTTTGAAAGACGGGTGCTGTATGGTTGAGGAGGCGGGGAGCGGAGAGATTGCATTACAAGCCTTGCTCTCAAATAGTTTTGACATTGCCATTATTGATGTCTTTATGTCGATGATTGATGGAATCAGCGTCATTCGGCGTACAAAAGAGCGTCTTTCAAGTGAGCATTGCCCGATTTTTATACTTGTGACGACATCATCAAATCCCAAGCTTCTGATGGAGGCTAATCGGGCTGGCGCGGATATGTGTCTTGGGAAGCCTTACAATCCCTTGAACATTGTCGAGCATGTTCGTTCTCTTTCGGGGATGAACGGACAGGAATCAGAAGATAAGACCATCAATACGCCTGATATAGAAACGCAGGTCACCAAAATCATTCATCAAATCGGTGTACCTGCGCATATTAAGGGATATCAATATTTGCGTACTGCCATTATGATGACTGTTATGGACAATGACATTATCAATTCGGTTACGAAGGTTCTGTATCCTTCGGTTGCGAAGCAGTACGATACCACGACCTCGCGTGTTGAAAGAGCCATCAGACACGCGATTGAGGTGGCATGGGACAGAGGCGATTTAGAAACGCTTAATTCTTTTTTCGGCTATACAGTCCAAAACAGCCGAGGTAAGCCGACAAATTCGGAATTCATTGCAATGATTGCGGACAACCTTCGATTGAAGATGAAGGCAAAGCAATCGCGCTGATATCAAAGAAAGACGATGCTGTCCTCCGTGAATGAGGCATTGGCTTCATAGAAATGGCGTGAGAAATCAATCAGATAATCGGTATCTTTACAGCCTGCCGTTTCATAAGTCGAATGCATGGCAAGCTGGGGCAGACCGATGTCGGCTGATGCAATTCCAAGTCTTGTGGCAACCACACAACCGATAGTCGATGCACCCGGCATATCACTGCGGTTTTCATAGTGCTGAAGCGGTACATGAGCGCGACGGCAAAGCTCATTGACAAGCGCCGCTGACATGGCATCAGTTGTATAGCGACCTGATGCCTGATGCTTCAAAACAATACCTCCGTTCAGTCTGGGTGCTCTGGGAGAATCGCTGAGCTCGGGATGCCCCGGATGAATGGCGTGTGCATTATCAGCCGAAATCATCATAGACGCCTCGATTGCTTCCCTGACATCAAAACCGAGCGCTTTTGCAACGGTCGAAAGAACATTCTCAAAAAAGGGAGATGCCGCGCCCATTCTGGTGCCGCTTCCCATTTCTTCGCTGTCAAATGTGGCATAAACTGCAATGTTTTGCGAAGGCTGAGCATCAATAAAGGCGCGGAGTGTTGCGTAGGCACACTGCAAATTATCAATACGCGGTGCAGCAAAAAAATCTTCTTTTGCACCAAAAAGCTTTCCTGCCATGCGGTTGTAAAGGTAGAGATCATAGGAAAACACCTGCTCCTCCTTTACCGCTAACTGCTCTGCAATTAAGCGAGATAAGCTGATTTTTCCACCGCTTTTTTCTGAAAAAATGGGTAAAAAGTCATTCGTCAGCTGATAGGCATATCCGTCATTCAGCTTTCTTTGCAGATGGATTGCCACATTCGGTATGAGTAGTAAATCACGGTCAAAGCATATGCTTTTGCTTTTAAGTGCAGTTTCCCCGTCCTTTGTCTCTGCAATCACAGCGCGCCCCGCAAGCGAAAGCGGGCGGTCAAGCCAAGTAGACAAAATCCCGCCGCTACTGTAACGCTCGGTTTCCAGAACGATATAGTCACTCGCTTCCCTCTCGCCGTCCTGCTTAATTTTGAAGGTAGGCGAATCAGAATGTGAGGACATGACCGAAAATGCCGTTCTGAAATTTTCGGGAATCTTCACCGCAATTAGTGACGACTGATTACAGGTAAAATAATACTTCTCGCCGACGCGAATATCGCGTCGGTCTTTTTCGCTTAATGACAAATGATGAAAGCCCGTCTTTTCAAGCATATGGGCAATTTCTTCAACTGCCTGATATGCGGTCGGGGCGCGACCTATAAAATCCATCAAATCCTTGGTTGTGTTTTGTGATTTGTTCATATTGTCTCCTTATATTTGAAACATCCTGTCTCTTCTTAAAAACGACGGAAGAATGATACCGTTTTTTCCATCAAGATGGCGAAGCGAGGCGTGTGAGAGTGTAAAGACAGCAGCTCCGTCAGGCTCAAATATTATATGGCCTTTGCTTGTATGGCAATTCTGAGAAACAAAAATGCGTGTATCCTCATCAATAGGCAAGGCATACTCTTCTTTTGCTGTATTCAACGCCGTCAGAACGCAAGTGCTTTCATCAAAGCGCACAAAGACAAGCCTATACTCATCAAGACACAAAAGAGCAAATTCGCCCTCTTTGTAAATCGGCATCTCCTGCCGAAGCCTTCCAAGCTGACGGTAATAAGAAAGGATACTGTCATCCATGCGATGCCAAGGGAACGGCAAGCGATTAAACGGATCCTGATACCCCTGCATTCCGACCTCATCGCCATAAAAAATTGTCGGCACGCCCGGTAGCGTGGCAAGCGTTGTGTAAGCCAGACGAAGCAAGGAAACACCCTTCCGATACTCTTCCTCGCTCATGCGTGCATGGGCTAACTCTTCATTACTGCGGTTTCCACGCAGTCTTCCTGCAAGGGCGGTTAAAATGCGCTCGGTATCATGTGTACCGAGCAAATTCATTTGTGCATCTGCAATACGCTTGGGCGCGTTTGGCAAAACCTCGGTCAATGCATAGCGCAAGGCGGACGCATCATGATTGCGCAAAAAATCAATCAATCCCACCCTGACGGGATAATTCATCACACCGTCAAGCTCTTTGCCACAGTAATATTGCTTGCGAACGCCATAAGCAATTTTATTGGACGCATCCTCCCACACCTCGCCGTACAAAATGGCATCATGCTGATGTGCGCGCATAGCAGAACGAATTTCTGCTATAAAGGAATCGCTCAATTCATCCGCAACATCAAGACGAAAGCCACCAATGCCCATACGCGCATAATGAGCAATCACGCCATCCTTGCCGACAAAAAACTCTCGGCAGGATGTATCCTCCGGATGAATACGCGGTAAAATCGGAATATTCCACCAGCAAATGTATTTGTCGGGAAAATCCGTAAAACGATACCATGAATAATAGGGTGAGCTTTCTGACTGATAGGCGCCGACCGAGTCATAATGTCCGTAACGGTTGAAATAAACGCTGTCATCGCCCGTGTGATTGAATACGCCGTCTAAAACGATGCGAATGCCCTTTTTTGATGCAGCCAGGAGCAACGACTGAAATGCCTCATCTCCTCCGAACATTTCATCAACCTTCATATAGTCGCCTGTATCGTACTTGTGGTTGGAGTACGCTTCAAAAATAGGGCTTAAATACAAACACCCAACACCAAGCGACACAAAATAATCCAATTTTTCTTCAATACCTGCAAGATTTCCGCCAAAAAACATATTGTTTTTGAGAGGCGCACCCGGATAATCGGGATATTGAGGAATTCCATTTTCCCAGTCGGGATTCAAAATGGCGTTCTCACGAACATGGGTCTCACCGTGACGGCAAAAACGGTCAACAAACACATGATAAATGGTAGAGCCATAAATCCAGGCAGGCGGTTCGCCGACAAAATCCGATACGGTTAATTGAAAGCGGGCAACGCTATCACTCATACCGAAATGAAAGCTTATATCACCGTTTTCCCTTGCGCGACCGCCAATCAGCTTACCGAAAGCAGTTTCTGCCTCAAAATAGTAAAAATAAAGTCCGTGCAAATCGTGAGTTGTTTGCTCTGACAGAATACCTGTATATTCATCCTCAGCATCCGAAAAGCCCTGCCAGTTCAATTTAAGACGAAACGCCTCACGCTGATTTTCATAGAAGAAAATCGCCTCAATTGCGCTGACACCAAGCCTGCGCGGAATATTCAAGGAGAAGGATAGCGCATCGCCACTTGAAATGGCATTGTGCGCATAACAGGGCTTTCCATTGACAAAGCGTCGGAAATCGGCACGAAGTGTGCCGATTTCCGCGTGGTTTCTATGAAAATTCATAAAAAACTTTCCTTTTATCGAGAGATGGGGCGAACATGCCAAACATCGTTTGCATAGCCGCGAATGCTATTATCCGATGCGAATCTGCCCGAGCGCGCAATGTTGACAAGTGAACGGCGGTTCCATTCAGGACGATTAGCAAAGTCACTGATTGCGTGGTCGTATGCAGCACGGTAGGACTCAAAATCCGCAAGGCACATGAATGGGTCTGCCACATTTTGCTGACTGCCAATCAAATAATCGGCAATGTGTGCGAAATTTTGTCCGCCAATCGGATAGGACAGACGGTCAATTGTCGCACGCAACCGATCGGATGCGCGATAATAACTGCGCGCATCGTATCCGTAACGCCAAAGCTCCTCAACCTCCTGCGTATTCAGACCGAACATATAAATATTGCGGTCTCCAACTGCATCAAGAATCTCAACATTTGCACCGTCAAGTGTGCCAAGTGTCAAAGCACCGTTCATCATGAGCTTCATGTTACCTGTACCGCTTGCCTCTTTACCCGCAAGTGAAATTTGTTCACTGATATCAGCAGAAGGTATCAGAACCTCAGCCATACTGACATTATAATCCTCCATAAAGAGCACGCGTAGCTTTTCGCGTATCGAAGGATGCGCTTCAATTTCGACGCCAAGGAAATAAATGAGCTTGATAAGCTCCTTTGCCATATAATAGCCGGGGGCTGCCTTTGCACCAAAAATAAATGTTTGCGGCTGAATATCAATGCTCGGATTTTCTTTCAGCTCCAAATAAAGAGACAGAATCTTCAAGGCATTCAGAAGCTGACGCTTGTATTCATGCATACGCTTGATTTGAACATCAAAAACAGAGCTTGCATCAATTGCCCGCTGGGTGCGTGACGATGCATAATCGGCAAACCGCTTTTTATTATTTGCTTTGATGCAGTCAAGTTTATCAAGAATCGCATCGTCATTGACAAAGCGTTCAAAGTCGGCAAGCAAAGAGGGATCTTTACGGTAATCGGGGCCGATACATTCATCAAGCAGATCCGAAAGCTCGGGATTTGCCGAGCAAAGCCAACGGCGATGCACAACGCCGTTTGTCACATTGGTGAACTTCCAAGGCGTCATCTTATAAAAATCGCGGAAGGTGCTCTTCTTCAAAATTTCGCTATGCAGCTTGGAAACGCCATTCACCGTATGCGATGCAACAATGCTCAAATTTGCCATAGACACATAATTATAGGAAACAATCGCCATACGCGAAATCCTGTCCCAGTCACCCGGATAAAGCTTCCAGAGGTCAGCACAAAAGCGACGATTGATTTCTTCCACAATGGTATAAATGCGCGGCAGCTTCACGCGGAAAAGGTCAATGCGCCATTTTTCAAGTGCTTCAGGCAGAATGGTATGGTTGGTATAGGAGACAGTTTTCGTCACAATTTCCCACGCGCGCTCCCAGGAATACGAATAAATATCCATGAGAATGCGCATCAGCTCGGGAATACAAAGAACAGGGTGGGTATCATTGATATGAATGGCAATTTTATCCTCAAAGCCATCAAGCGAGCCGTTTGTCGCGAAATACTCGCTAATCATATTCTGAAGTGATGCTGATGCCAAAAAGTATTGCTGTGTGAGGCGAAGCAGCTTTCCCTCGTCATATTGGTCGGCAGGATAAAGCTGACGGGTGATTTCCTCTGCACTACCCGAGCGGTTCATTGCTTGCACATAATTGCTCTGCGATAAATACTCGGTGTCACCTCTGCGTGCATCGCGGGCGCGCCACAAGCGAAGTGTATTGACAGTATCGGTATCAGCGCCTGCAATCATCAGGTCATACGGGACTGCGCGAACCTCCTCATATTCGGTATGAATAATTTTAAGAGAACCGTTTTCCCAAACCTCCTGCACCTGACCGCCAAGACGGACAGATACGGTTTTTTCGGGATGTGCCATAAGCCATGCGCCGCCTGACTGCATCCATATATCAGGAAGCTCAACCTGTTCACCGTCAACAAGTCTCTGTCTGAAAAGACCGTTTTCATAGCAAAGCGAATAGCCGATTGCCGAATAATCAAGTGCGGTCAAGGAATCAAGAAAACAGGCGGCAAGTCGTCCAAGGCCTCCATTACCGAGCCCGGGGTCCGATTCGCAGGCATACACATCCTCAAATGAACTGCCGAGTTCTTTGAGGGCATCTGACAATTGCGAAAAGATGCCCATGTTTTTGGCATTGTTTTTGAGTGAACGCCCGACAAGGAATTCCATGCAGAGATAGCAAACCTTTTTCTCGCCCTGTGCATTGGCGCGGCGCTTAAAGGCTATGCGTTTTTCTTCAAGAAGCTCTTTCATGAGAAAAACCGTTGCCATATAAAGCTGTTCGGGTGTTGCCTGCGTTTCATCGGCAACGCCCCTCTTGTGCAGCTTTTCAATCAGCAGCTTTTTGATTTTCTCGGCATCGAGCTCATAGGGTGTCACTTGCTTTGCGGAATTTTGGTTCTTTTTATTCATAAATTACAGTTATTCTCCTCTGATAGCGGCATAAAGCTCCATGGTTTTTTGAGCAGAATTTGCCCATGTAAAATCAGTTTTCATGGCATTCCTGACAAGCTGTTTCCATACATCAGGTTCCTCGCGACGCAAGGCAAGCGCGTGCTTGACAGAAAACAGAAGCTCATGCGCATTGAAGTTTTCAAATACAAAGCCGTTTGCATTGGGCTCGCCGTAGGTATGAATGGTATCCTTAAGTCCACCTACACCATGCACGATGGGTAAGCTTCCGTAACGGCAGGCAATCATTTGCGCAAGACCGCACGGTTCGCTTTTGGACGGCATTAAGAAGATGTCTGATGCCGCATAAATTTGTTTGGAAAGATTCCTGTCAAAGCGAAGAAGAACGCGTACCTTTTCACCGTGCCGTGCGGCAAGTGCGGTTAAAATGCGCTCATAGTTTTCTTCGCCTGTGCCAAGAATGACAAATTGAATGTCCTCTTCAAGAAGCTCCTCAAAAATATGCAGTACAAGGTCAATGCCCTTGCCCGATGTCAGTCTTGTCACCATGGCGACAAGAGGCACCTCTGCAGAAGAAGGAAGACCGAGTGCTGCTTGAAGAGCGAGCTTATTTGCGGTCTTTCCTTTTTTGTACGAGACAGAGGTATAAGGCGTGATGCCATCGCTTTTTTTGGACGGATTGAAATAGGATGTGTCTATGCCGTTAACAATGCCGCTTAATTTGTCACTGCACATATCAATAATCGGATGCAGACCAAAGGCAAAATAGGGGTTGTGCAATTCACTTGCATAATTTTGGCTGACGGTTGTCACATAGTCAGCAGTGACCAACGCGCCCTTCAGAAGATTGATGGCACCGTCAAATTCAAGATAAGGTAAAAACGAATAATCCAAATCGAAAATATCCGAAAGAATACCAATATCATATTTCCCTTGGTACTCAATATTATGGATGGTAAAAACCGTCTTGATACACGAAAGCTCCCTGTCATCGCGATATTTTGTTTTGAGATAAATGACCGACAAAGCACTCTGCCAATCGTTTGCATGCAGGATATCCGGAAAAAAATCAACCAGTGCCATCATCTCAAGTACAGCTTTCCCGAAAAACGAAAATCTTTCGCCGTCATCGAAATCACCGTACAGAAATTCACGATGGAAGTAATATTCATTGTCCAAAAAATAATACGTGATGCCCTGCTGTACAAGCGAGTAGATCCCAACATACTGTTTCCGCCAGGATAGGTGTACCGTTCCTTCCGTCACACGTGTCAAGTGTTGAAAATACACCTTTTTGATACATCTATACAGTGGAAGTACCACACGAACGTCTGCCATGTCTCCCATCTGTTTTTTGATAGCAGTAGGAAGT
>JAZRPF010000003.1:0-58685 GCA_045649045.1 Eubacteriales bacterium | reverse complement strand
CCTTTTGATGGCGCGCCTGGCAGGATTCTGAACGCCTATTTTGCTAACGCAATATATTTTGCGTTAGCAAAATGACAAATTGCCAAAGGTGCGGTGCAAGGTAAAATAAGTGCGGCAATTTGGATGCAGGTTCTCACCTACCGGGCGCAAACCAAAAGGGGATGCAGAAGCATCCCCTTTTGATGGCGCGCCTGGCAGGATTCGAACCTGCGACCTACCGGTTCGTAGCCGGGCACTCTATCCACTGAGCTACAAGCGCGTATTGGAGCGGGTGATGGGAATCGAACCCACGCGACCAGCTTGGAAGGCTGGAATTCTACCATTGAACTACACCCGCATTGTTCGGTTGTGTGATTGTCGAGTTCTCATCAGCACCTCTATATCATACCACAAGCATTCGGAAAAGTCAATACCTTTTTCCAAAAAAAATCAAATTCATGTAAAAATTTTGCCCCGATTCGTTCTCATTTGGCGAATCGGGGCAAAGCACGGAAATTTACTTCTTGCGGATTTCGGTCATACCGCCCATGTAGGGACGGAGCACCTCGGGAATGCGTACAGAGCCGTCCGGCATCAGGTTGTTTTCCACAAACGCAATCAGCATACGGGGCGGTGCAACAACCGTGTTGTTCAGGGTGTGCGCAAAGTACTTGCCGTCCTTACCGTTGACACGGATTTTCAGGCGGCGTGCTTGGGCATCACCGAGATTCGAGCAGCTGCCAACCTCAAAATACTTCTTTTGACGGGGCGACCATGCCTCAACATCAATAGACTTCACCTTCAAGTCAGCCAAGTCGCCCGAACAGCATTCCAGCGTTCTCACGGGAATGTCAAGCGAGCGGAACAGGTCAACCGTGTTTTGCCAAAGCTTGTCAAACCACATCTTGCTGTCTTCAGGCTTGCAGACAACAATCATTTCCTGCTTTTCAAATTGGTGGATACGGTAGACACCGCGCTCCTCAATGCCGTGCGCGCCCTTTTCCTTGCGGAAGCAGGGGGAATAGCTTGTCAGGGTGTAGGGAAGTGTCTTCTCATCCAGAATTGTGTCGATGAACTTACCTATCATGGAGTGCTCGCTTGTACCGATCAGATACAAATTCTCACCCTCAATTTTATACATCATGGCATCCATCTCGGCAAAGCTCATGACACCCGTCACAACCTCACTGCGAATCATGAAGGGGGGGATGCAGTAGGTAAAGCCACGGTCAATCATGAAGTCACGCGCATAGGAAATCACCGCTGAGTGCAGTCTTGCAATGTCACCCATCAGGTAATAGAAGCCATTGCCCGCCACCTTGCGTGCGCTGTCAAGGTCAAGACCGTCAAGACCTTCAAGAATTTCTGCGTGATAAGGAATCTCAAAATCAGGCACCTTCGGCTCGCCGTAACGCTGAATTTCAACATTTTCACTGTCATCGCGGCCGACAGGAACGCTCTCATCAATGATGTTCGGAATGGTCATCATGATGCGGCGGATATCCTCTTCAAGCGTCCCGCAAAGTCCTTCAAGCTCGGTGAGACGCTCGGCACTCTCGGTTACAAGACGCTTGGTTGCCTCTGCCTCGTCACGCTTGCCCTGTGCCATCAGGGCGCCTATTTGCTTTGAATACTTGTTGCGATTGGCGCGCAGGGCATCTGCCTCAGCCTTATAGGCGCGGTTTTTGGCATCAAGCTCAATCACCTCATCAACAAGCGCGAGCTTCTGCTCCTGGAATTTCTTACGGATATTCTCCTTGACAATTTCGGGGTTTTCACGAACAAAACGCAAATCTAACATAACTGCCTCCTGAAAAATAATAAAAACCCTCCGAAAAAATCGGAGGGTGTCAATAACACGGTGCCACCTCACAGTTTCACTCAAGCCTCTTCACGCGAGACGGACGGTTGCGCTCATCGCGCACAGCTCCAAAGGTGGATTGCTTCTTCGCCGTCAAGGATTTTCACCAGCCATCCTCTCTCTGACACGGCACACAAAGCGACTGCCTTCATCATAGCTTTGCGTTTATTATACCACCTTTGCGTGCTCTCTGTCAAGAGCTTTTTCAAAAAAAGTGACTTTCATTGTCATTAGTCGCGGCGGCGGACAAGCAAGAGGAGACGCAGAAGCTGCATAAGCGAAACAAGCAGAGCCGCAACATAGGTGAGTGCGGCGGCAGAGAGAACTTTTTTCGCTTTGGAAAGCTCTTCGTTTGTCAGAGTGCCGCTTGCATCCAGTGCCACAAGAGCGCGGCGACTTGCATTGTACTCGGTTGGCAAGGTCACAAGCTGAAAAATCGCCGTGAGAGAGAAGAGAAGCACGCCCGCATAGGCAATAAAGAGATATTCAGGACGGTCCGGAATCCAGTAATAGAGCAAAAGCCCAATCATCACAAGCGGAATCGAAAGCCTTGCACCAAAGTTTGTCGCAGGAATAATTGCCGAGCGAATGCGGAGCGGTACATATTCTTCGGCGTGCTGAACGGCGTGTCCCGCCTCGTGTGCTGCAACGCCAATGGCAGAGCAGGAGGTACTGCTGTAAACCGACTGCGAAAGATAGACCGTGCGGTCTTTCGGATTGTAGTGGTCGGTCAGATGACCGTTTGTTTGCATGATGCGAACATACGCAAGTCCGTTTTGGTCAAGGATGCGGCGTGCCGCCATGGCACCTGTCAAGCCGCTTTTTGCATATTGGTCGGAATAGCGCTTGAAGGTCGAATTGACACGCGCCGATGCCCAGATGGAGAGGATAATCGCGGGCATGACGAGCAGCAGATAATAAACATCAAAAAACATGGTATCTCCTTTGGCAATATTTGTTTTTAAATTGCTTTTCAGTATTTCTTATGGTATAATCTTATGTGGAATTCGAATGGCGTTATGCATGAAGCTATTTGAAAAAGAACTGGAAATTTTTTGCCCTGACAATCGTATTATACCCTGTTTTATCTTGATTGTCAAGGGAAGACTACAATTATAAACAGATTTCAATTTCTGTAAGAACGAGGAAGCTTCATATGAGAAAAACAAAAATTATTTGCACATTTGGCCCCGCCTGTCGCGACGAGGCAACAATAGAGGCTATGCTTCGCGCGGGTATGAATGTCGCGCGCATGAATTTTTCGCACGGCGACCACCCCTATCATGAGGAAGTGCTGACAACCTTTCGCCGTGTGCGCGACCGTTTACAGCTTCCTGCTGCCGTCATGCTTGATACAAAGGGCCCGGAAATTCGTCTTGGTGATTTTGAGGGCGGCTTTGCAGAGCTTCAAAAAGGCGATGAGTTTATTCTGACAACCGAAGAGACGGTTGGTGATGCAAAAAAAGCCTATATCAATTATAAGGATTTGCCCCGTCAGCTTCAAAAGGGTATCCGCCTTCTCATCGATGACGGACGAATTATGCTTCATGTCGAGGAAATCAGGGGAAACGAGATTGTCTGTCGTGTGCAGGAGGGCGGTCGCATTTGCAACAGTAAGAGCGTCAATGTCCCCTATGTGCATCTTGATATGCCTTATTTGAGTGAGGCGGACAAGCGTGACCTTCGCTTCGGTGTTGAGCATGATGTCGACTTTGTTGCGGCATCCTTTGTGCGCTCGGCAGACGATGTCATTCAGCTTCGCCGATTCCTTAATTATTACGGCGGCCATGATATTAAAATCATTTCCAAAATCGAAAATATCGAGGGCATCGAGCATTTTGACGGAATTCTTGAGCAGTCGGACGGTATTATGATTGCGCGTGGCGATATGGGCGTTGAGGTTGAGTATGAGCGCTTGCCCGGCTTGCAAAAAAAATTCATCCGCAAATGCTACAGCGCAGGAAAAATGGTGATAACCGCTACGCAGATGCTTGAATCAATGATCAGCAGCTTTACCCCTACCCGTGCCGAGATTACCGATGTCGCCAATGCCATTTTTGACGGTACCTCCGCCATTATGCTGTCGGGTGAGACAGCGATAGGCAAGCATCCTGCGCTTGTCGTCAAAACGATGGCGAAGATTGCAGAGCAGGCAGAGCGCGATGCCTTTGATATGCATGTCTATCGGGGTATTCCGTATGATAACGATGCCGACGATACCACCAATGCCGTTTGCGATGCCGCCTGCACCACCGCACGCGATGTCGGTGCAAGTGCAATCATCGCCGTCACAAAGTCAGGCTATACTGCACGCCGCGCATCCAAATTCCGTCCCGAAGAGCCGATTATCGCGGCAACCTATGTCGAAAAGACCTTTCATCAGATGGCACTTTCCTGGGGCGTTTACCCTGTACGCGCCATCTTTCAGCCTGATGCCAATATCCTCTTTTTGCACGCCATTGACTGTGCCAAAAAAGAAGAGCTTGTCAAAGAAGGGGATATGGTGGTCATCACCGCAGGAACAGAGAGCGAAACCGATACTCTCCGTGTTCAGCGTGTACCGGGAAACCGTAAATGAGCATAAAGACGGCGCGTTTGGGATCGCGCCGTCTTTCTTTATCAAGAAAAGAAGTGTAGGACAGATTCGAGAATCAGGACGCTCAAACAGGCCACAACCGAAACGGTAAACAGTCTGGCACCGAAAAAGGCAAGCAGAATGCCCACAATGAGTGCAAGAAGTCCTGCAATTGCCGTCTCGGTTACCTGCATGATGGCAGGGAAGGTCATGACAGCTAATGTGACATAGGGGACATAATAAAGGAAGGAACGGAGAAAGCGGTTTTCGATTTTGCGTCGAATGAGGGTGAGGGGCAGTACGCGAATGAGATAGGTCACCGCAAACATGACCAGTATGTAGATATAAATGTTATGCTTCATGCGTTTCGCCCTCCTCTTCATCATTGTCAATAGGAAAGAGAATGGCGGCAATTGCCGAGATGGAGAGCGTCAGAATAATGGTGCGCATCCCCTCCGAAAGCTCGCGCAGATAGGGCAAAAGCGAAAACGCAAGGCTTGCGGCAAAGCTTGCCGTCACAAGCAGAGCGAGAATGCGGTTTTTGCGTGCGGGCGGAATGATAATCGCAATGAACATTCCGTAAAGCGCGACGCTCAACGCGCTGACAATATTTTGGGGTAAAATATTGCCCATCGCAATGCCAAGTGCTGTGCCGACCGACCAACCGGGCAGCGCCATGAGCATCGCACCGTAGGTGTAGCGCGGCGGAAGCGGATAGGGGTGTGCAACCGAAATGGCAAAAATTTCATCGGTTACATCAAAGCCAATCAGGAATCGGTGAAAAAAGGGCATATGCGGCGCAAAACGCTGGCTGAGCGAGCAGCTCATGAGCAGATAGCGGCAGTTGGTGATGAAGGTCAGAATTGCCACTTCAAGATAGCTTGCGTTGGCGGCAATCAGCATAAAGCCCGCCGCTTCGCCTGCTGACGCATTGTTGAGTAGGCTGGCAAGAAAGCCCTGAAAGATATTCAAGCCTGCATTTTTCGCGGCAATGCCAAGCGAAAAGGAAACGGCGAAATAGCCAAGTGCAATGGGAAGACCGTCGCGCATTCCGCGCCGAAGCGGCGAGGCGAGCACGATAGGGGTTGTATTTTTCGTCATGAAAGCATCCATTCTGCCGCCAAAAGCGGCGAAAAATTGCAAGGCTTTTCCTTAAAAGCCCTGCGACCTTCACATATTATAACGCTTTCTCCCCGTTTTGTCAATCTTTTACCTTCTTTTTCTCGGGGCGAAGCCATAAAAACAAAAAAAATTATGCAAATATTTTGAAAAAACTCTTGAAATTTCAATTCAGATGTGCTATGATATATAGCGTATGAAATTATGATGTCCGTGCGACCTCTCAGTTGCGGGCATGGATTACGACAGGAGGAAAAGAAATGCCGAATATCAAATCTGCGAAGAAGCGCGTTCAGGTTAACGCTGTCAAGGCTCTGCAGAATCAGATGTTCAAGAGCCGTATGCGTACGATAGTCAAGAAGTACGATGCCGCACTTGCATCGGGTGACAAAGCAGCAGCGCAGGAAGCGTACAAATTGGCTGTTAAGGTTATCGACCAGGCAGTATGCCGCGGAATCATTCATAAGAACAATGCCGCACGCAAAAAGAGCAGCTTTACAGTAAAGCTCAATCGTATGGCATAAAAGAAAAGGCGTACCGCACTCGCTCCGCGGTGCGCCTTTCTGTCACTTTATGACCTTCTGAAAAGTCCCCTTCTACATGAAAAGCAGGATTTGGGAGAGAATACCCTTTGGAGAGATTATCTTCCGTTTCTAAAAAAGAGAGGGGATTCCTATGACAAATGAAAAGAAATGCGCCGTCATCGGTTGTGGCAGGCTCGGTCGCACAATTGCCTATACCTATGCACTAAACGGCTTGTTTTCAGAAATTTTACTGATAGATAAGGATATGCGGAGAGCGCAAGGTGAGGCGCTGGATATTGAACGGTGTGTGCCGTTTTTATCACCTATGCGTATATATGCAGGCGGTTATGCCGATATTGCCGATGCATCCTTGATTGTGATTGCGGCAGATGCCGACGGCGACGCACGCAAGAATCGCATGGCAAGGCTATCCGAGAATTTGCGCATGACCGAGAGCATTGTCACGCAATTTGTGCGCTATAACCGCGAAGCAGTTTTATTGCTCGCAAGCAGTCCTGTTGACATTCTCACCTATCATGCAATGAAGGTGTCGGGCTATCCGCCTGCGCGCGTCATCGGCACGGGTACCGTGCTTGATACCGCGTGCTTTCGTCAAAAGCTTGGCGAGGCTCTTTCTGTTGACCGTCACCATGTCCATGCGTATATCATTGGCGAGCATGGACAGAGCGAATTTCCAGTATTCAGCACTGCCAATATTTCAGGCATGAGGCTTGAAGACTTTTGCCACGCATCCGCATACTGTAACGGAATGCAGACCGTCAGGCGAATTTTTGAGGAGGTGCGTGATTCGCACTTTCGCATAATGGAAGCCAAGGGTGCCTCCTATTTTGCCGAGGCGCAGGCAGTTTTGCGTATCACGCGCTCGATTGTGCAGGATGAAAATGTCGCTTTGACTGTGTCGTGTCTGCTTCATAGCTATGACGGCAAAAGCTCTATGTGCTTGGGTATGCCCGCCATTCTCGGCAGGTGCGGCATCAAGCAAATCCTGACACTTCCTCTGACGGAGGAGGAAACACGAAAATTGCATGAATCGGCAGCGCTTTGCAATCAGGAATACGAGAAAGCATCGTCTGCCTTTGTATAAATACCGAATTTTGAAGCTTTGACACGAGAAGGAGGGCATCATGAGCAAGGACAAGAAAGATATTCAATGTGAAATTGAGGCGCTTCGCGCCTTCATTACCCACCATGCAAGGCTATATTATGAAAAGGATACCCCCGAAATCACCGATGATGAATATGATGCCGCCTTTCGTCATTTGCAGGAATTAGAGGCAGAGAACCCCGAGTTTTTCTCACCCGATTCCCCCACCGTCCGTGTCGGCGGTGCGGCACTTTCCCGCTTTGAAAAGGTGACGCACACTGTCAAAATGAACAGCCTGACCGATGTCTTTTCCAAGGAAGAGCTTGCGCTTTTTGTGCAGAAAATGGAGCAGGAGGCAGGAGAGGAGGTTCAATTTTCGGCAGAGCCGAAAATTGACGGTCTATCTGTTTCGCTCACCTATGAAAACGGCCTTTTTGTTCGGGGCGCAACGCGCGGTGACGGCGTGACAGGTGAGGATGTCACCGAAAACCTCAAAACCGTCCGAACCGTACCGCTTCGCCTGTCCGAGCCACTGCCGTATCTTTGCGTGCGTGGCGAGGTCTATATGCCGCGCCGCGTTTTTGCTTCCTTAAATGAGGCGCGCGAGGAGGAGGGACTTCCGCTTTTCGCCAATCCCCGTAACGCCGCCGCAGGCTCTCTGCGCCAACTCGATCCGAAAATTGCGGCGGCAAGACAGCTCGCGATTTTTGTTTTCAATGTGCAGGAGGGCTCGCTCTATATGGATGGGCGCGAAACTGCAAGTCACAGTGAATCACTTGACCGTTTGAGTGAGCTTGGCTTTACTGTCCTTCCGCACCGCGCGCGCGTTTGCGGTGAGGCGGCGGTTGCCGCTTATATTGACCGCTTGGGCGAGGGAAGGCACGGCTTCGATTTCGATACCGACGGTGCCGTGATTAAAATTGACCGCATTGCCCTGCGTCGCCAAATCGGAGAGGGAAGCGCCACACCGAAATGGGCGGTGGCGTATAAATACCCACCCGAAAGACGAGAAACGCGCTTGCTCTCTATTGACATTGCCGTCGGGCGCACAGGTGTCCTGACACCGACCGCCTGTCTTGAGCCTGTCAGACTGTCGGGTACTCTTGTTTCGCGTGCCACACTCCACAATCTCGGCTTTATACGGCAGAAGGATATCCGTATCGGTGATACCGTGCTCGTGCAAAAGGCAGGCGAGATTATTCCCGAAATCGTGGCAAGCGTTCAGAATAAGCGCGTGGGGGGAGAGGTGCCCTATGAAATGCCGACCGTCTGCCCCTCTTGTCACCATCCCGTCGTTCAGGATGACGATGGCGACGGTGCGGCAATCCGTTGCATAAACCCCGCTTGCCCTGCACAGCAGTCGCGGAGCATTCAGCATTTTGTTTCCAAGGGCGCCATGAATATTGAAGGTCTTGGCCCGCGCTTGATAGAGGCCTTGCTGGCGGAAGGGAAGATTCGGGATGCGGCAGACCTGTATTCCTTGCAGGTGTCCGACCTTGAAACGATGGAGCGTATGGGCGAAAAATCCGCGCAGAATATCATCACGGCAATTGAAAATTCCAAGCAGGCAGGACTTGAACGAGTGCTCTATGCATTAGGCATCCGTCAGGTCGGCGAGGTTGCCGCCGCCGAGCTTGCCGCACAGTTCGGCACACTTGATGCCATCTACCGCGCGAGCTTTGAGGACTTTTCCGCAATTGCGGATATCGGCGATATTACTGCCGCCAATCTGGTCGAGTTTTTTGCGCGTGAGGAAACAAAGAGTCTGACAGACAGACTCTCCGAGGCAGGCGTTCTTTGCCGTGCAGTCAAGGCACCGACATCGGATACGCTTGCAGGAAAGAGCTTCGTTTTGACAGGCACTTTGCCCACCATGACGCGTGACGAGGCAGGTGCGCTCATCAAGGCGGCAGGCGGACGCGTTTCTTCCTCTGTTTCCGCCAAAACAGACTATGTCGTGGCGGGCGAGGCGGCAGGCTCAAAGCTGACAAAGGCAAGACAGCTTGGCGTGAGCGTTATTGACGAAGCGGCATTGCTTGATATGCTTGCAAGTGATGCGCGCTGATATAGGGGGACTGCTTTGGTCTTCATTGTAGGCGCAAACCGCAGTGCCGCTACGGCCCTGCGGCGCGAGCTTCTCAAAAATGCCGTGCTCTCCGCGCATCTTTCGTTTCGGCAGCTTCCTGATGCGATTCGCGAAAAGCCTTATGTATCTGCCGTATTATATCTTGCCGATAAACCGTGTGCGACAGCAGTTTCCGCAGCATCATTTTTAAGAAAGCAGAAGCCGACGCTTGTTCAGGGCTTGCTCTTTGCAGGTGACACACAAACAGATGCCGCGCTTTCCGCTTTCGATTTTGTGTTACCGCCAACACTCGATGGCTCTGCTTTGTGCTTTGAAATTATCAGAGCCGCGGTTCTCCGCACAAGGTGCGATATTTCCAAGCGAATTGTCGGTGGCTTGCACTTCTCACTGCTTGATAAGCGCTTTCAGTATCTGATGAAGAACTTTTCGGTGTGCGATACGCATACGGCGCTGCTTTCGTATCTGATGCAGATTTATCCGTCGGGTGCAAGCTCTGCCGAGCTTTTGCGGCTATGCTTTTATCCTTTAGGCTACAAGGCACGGACAAATGTTGCCCATGCGGTGAACGCCATCAACCGCATGGCAAAGGAGAGAGACATACCGCCACTTATTGCACTTTCAAGCGAAAAAGGATATTTTTTGATGCCATAAGACAAGATTTTCCATAAGTCCGCATATAATGCATATAACGCATGCATTCTATGCGGATTCTTTTTTTGGAGGTGTGTGATGGCATACGGCTTTTATGATTTTGCCTTGAATTTCATTTATTTGTTGCTTGGCATCGGATCAGGACAGCATTTTCCGCCCCCTCTTCCGCGCACGGAGGAAAAGGAGCTTTTCATCAAAATGAAAAACGAGCATGATATGCAAGCGCGCGCGCGATTGATTGAGCATAACCTTCGCCTTGTTGCACATATTGTCCGTAAATATTACACATCCTATCCGACACCCGACGACCTTGTATCCATTGGTACGCTCGGTCTTATCAAGGCAATTGACAGCTTCAAATGCGAAAAGGGCGCGCGATTTGCTACCTATGCGGCAAAATGCATACAGAATGAAATACTCATGTTTTTTCGTTCGCAGAAAAAAATGGCGTGCGAGGTCTCAATGAACGAAACCATTGATGTTGACAGAGACGGCAATCCGCTTACCTATATGGATATCATTTCGGGTGACGATACGACGGTCGAGGATATTGATATGAAGGTACATACCGAGCGCGTTTTTGTACTGATACGCGATGTTCTTGACGAGCGCGAGCGACGCATCATTGTTATGCGGTACGGACTCGGCGCAGAGCCGCCCTCAACGCAGAAGGAGGTTGCCAAAAAGCTCGGCATTTCGCGCTCGTATGTCAGTCGAATTGAAAAAAAAGCACTTGAAAAATTAAAAAACAGCTTCGGACCGCAAATACCGAGTTTCGATTCCTGATGAATGAAACATCAAAAAAGAGGTTACACTATGCCTGTAACAAACGCATGGCTTGTTACAGGCGGCATCTTGCCGCAAGAAAGTAAAAAGCAGGAGAAATACCGGTATGATAATGGACAGAATCGCGCTGATTTTAACAATCATCGGCGCACTCAACTGGGGCAGCATCGGTCTCTTTTCCTTTGATGTTGTCGCATGGATTGGCGGTGGACAGACCGCGCTTCTCAGCCGCATCGTCTACACCCTTGTCGCACTTGCGGGCATTTGGTGCATTTCGCTCCTTTTCCGCCCCCAAGAAGCACGCGAGGATATTCGAGACCGATAAAACCAAAAAAGAGGTGTAGCCACACCTCTTTTTTTATGAATTTTTTGTAAAGCACTTGACAAATGACCGTTTCTGTGTTATGATTAAGAAAACCGATGAGAAAGAATAGTAGCATAACGGGCAATGTCCAAGAGAGATGCAGGCGGTGAGATTGCATTACGGCGCGGTTATGTGAATGGGCTTTTGAGGGCAGGGCTGAACTTGAGTAGGCTTTGACGGATATGCACCGTTATAGGCATAGCATATGATAGTATGCGACAGAGATGGAGAGCTTGCTCTTCGAATTTGGGTGGCACCGCGATTTTTCGCCCCAAGTTGACCGAAAAGGATTCGGTTGCTTGGGCTTTTTTGTTTTTGACAAACAAAAACAGAAGCGAGCATTTATCAATAATTATTATATGGAGGAAAAGCTTATGAAAACCCAAAAAATTCCCTATAAAATATATTTGCAGGAGAGCGAAATGCCGCGCGAATGGTATAATGTTCGCGCCGATATGAAGAAAAAGCCCGCCCCCTTGCTGAATCCTGTGACACACGAGGTCATGACTGAAAAGGAGCTCTCGACTGTTTTTTGCGAGGAGCTTGTCAGACAGGAGCTTGACGATCAGACTGCCTTGATTCCGATTCCCGCGCCCATTCTCGACTTCTATAAAATGTACCGTCCCGCACCGCTTGTGCGTGCATATTGTCTTGAAGAAAAATTGCAGACACCTGCTAAAATTTATTACAAATTTGAGGGCAATAACACATCGGGCAGCCATAAGCTGAACTCGGCGATTGCCCAGGCATATTATGCCAATGAGCAGGGCTTGCGCGGCGTCACAACCGAAACGGGAGCAGGGCAATGGGGAACGGCACTTTCGATGGCTTGTGCTTATTTCGGACTTGATTGCCGTGTATTTATGGTCAAATGCTCTTATGAGCAAAAGCCTTTTCGCCGCGAGGTCATGCGTACCTACGGCGCATCGGTTACTCCTTCTCCCTCCGAGACGACAGAGGCAGGCCGCCGTATTCTTGCTGAATTTCCAGGCACGACAGGAAGTCTTGGCTGTGCGATTTCCGAGGCGGTTGAAAGTGCAATGGCAGAGGAAGGCTACCGCTATGTTCTCGGAAGCGTTCTCAATCAGGTGCTTTTGCATCAGTCGGTCATCGGTATGGAAACAAAAATCGCCATGGACCAGTACGGTATCAAGCCCGATATCATCATCGGTTGCGCGGGCGGTGGCTCCAATCTCGGCGGCCTGATTTCACCGTTTATGGGCGAGAAGCTGCGCGGCGAGGCAGATTACCGCTTCATCGCGGTCGAGCCTGCATCCTGTCCTTCCTTGACACGCGGCGTGTATGCATATGACTTTTGCGATACGGGTAAGGTTTGCCCGCTTTGCAAAATGTATACCTTGGGTTCGGGCTTTATGCCTGCCCCCAACCATTCGGGTGGCTTGCGCTATCACGGTATGAATTCCACACTCTCCGAGCTTTACGATCAAGGACTTATGGAAGCCCGATCTGTCACACAGACAGAGGTGTTTGAGGCGGCTCAATACTTCGCGCGTGTTGAAGGAATCCTGCCCGCTCCCGAAAGCAGTCACGCCATCCGTGTCGCAATTGACGAGGCAGTGCGTTGCCGTGAAAGCGGTGAGGAAAAAACGATTCTCTTCGGTCTCACAGGAACCGGCTATTTCGATATGGCTGCTTATCAGAAATATAATGACGGTCAGATGACTGATTACAGACCGACCGATGAGGAATTGCAGAAGGCAATTTCCAAGATGCCGACTGTCAGCGAATAATCCTTTTCTGCATCAGAACCGACATTGCACAGAAATCAAATTTGCAAAGGAAAATTTTTATGTTGACGGTTATTCACAAGGAATACGGAGAAGGGTACGCCATTTGCTTTCGTGAGAAAGAGGCAAAAACCTTCATCACTGTTGACTTCGGTGAGGTCAAGAAGGAATTTGCCTACCCCGATGCCTTTCGGGAGGAATTGACTGCAAAGGACGAGGAGATTCAAAAGCAAATTCTGCTTGAGCTTCAAGAGAAAAGATAAAAGACGAGGCATCTGCGTGGCAGATGCCTCATTTGTTTTGACAAAACCATCTTTTTTGTATATAAATATTGCTTTTGGTGTGAATATCTGCTATAATAATAGTATCAAAATAAGTCCTTCTGTCAGATAAGAGGAGCTTTCGCTGTGAAAGAAAAGAAAATCCCGCTTGAGCTTGACCGTCTGAGTGCTGATATCCTGCTTCTTGCATCGGAACACGGTGTCATGTATGAGGATATACTCATCACCTTCCGTGCAGACAGAAATAGTCAGCTCGCCATCGCCGATACATATTTTTTATTGACCGAGAAAAAGCTATTGGTCATTTCGGGTACACGCGCTCTCGTGCGGCGAGAGGGCGTTCATTCTTATACGCAGGAGCAGGTAAGCGGCGTTTTTTATACCGACAGTATTCTTTCTTATGATATAAGCGACATCGAAAATTTCAAGACCGAGGAGCTTTTGTCGGGCGTGAAGGTTGTCCTGAATACCAAAGACGCCCCCGTCTGTCTTTCGGCAATGACAGGCTTTTGCAAGACATCTGCCCAGCTTTTTGTCCGTTATGCAAATAGATTTTTGAAGGACGGGCAGTTAGTGGTCGATGAGGACGATTTGCCGGGCAATCACATTTGTCGGGAATGCGGAATGCGTTATCCCGATAAAAACCGCAAAATTTGCCCGCGTTGCATGAAGCGCGGACGCCTTTTCCTGCGCATGATGTCTTTCTTTATGAAATATAAGGGTTATCTTGCCCTCATGCTTTTGTCGCTCTTTTTTATCACGCTGCTTGGCACACTGACACCTTATCTTTCGTCAGGCTTTTTCTTTGACGAGGTGCTGGATGCAGAGGGTAGCTTTTTCGGGCAGGTGCTTTTCCTGCTTGCCCTGATTATCGGGACGCGGCTTTTGTCAAGCGGTTTCATGATGGTGAATAATTATGTCACCTCTGCAATTGCTGCGCGGGTTGTCTATGACTTGAAGAAGGTTATTTTTGAAGCTATCGGGCGGCTGTCACTTGGCTTTTTTACGGCAAGGCAGACGGGCGGACTGATGACGCAGGTCAATCGCGATTCCAATACCATTTACGAATTTTTCTGTGACGGCGTGCCGTATTTCATTGTCAATATCGTGCAGGCAATCGTGCTCATGATTCTGCTTTTTGTTATAAGTCCGATTCTGGCACTTGCCTCGCTTTCCACCATTCCGATTTTCTTTCTGATTATGAGGTGGCTCTATCGCAATCAGAGCCGTTTGCACGCCCGTTGCTATTCGGGCAACCGCCGCATGAACGGCTTTCTCGCCGATGTCTTGTCGGGCATTCGCGTTGTCAAGGCATTTTCACGCGAGCAGGACGAAATCGGCCGCTTTGACGAGCGCAATTCGCAGGTGGCGAAAAATGACCGTAACTTAGCTGTTTATAATAACTATGCATGGCCGCTTTCCGCGTTCATTCTTTATGCAGGCAATATCATTGCATGGGCGCTCGGCGGTTATATGGTGATGTATGACATTGGCGGTATGACCTACGGCTCGCTTCTGACCTTCATCGCCTATATCAATATGATTTACGCGCCGATGTATTTCTTCGTCACGATGGTGAACAGAACTGCCGATTGCAGTAACGCCATGCAACGCCTCTTTGAAATTATGGATGCGCGCCCCGAGGTCGCCGAGAGTGAAAATCCCGTCCGTCTCGGTGAGGTGCGCGGCGAGGTTGAGTTCCGCGATGTCGATTTTTCCTACAATAAGAGCCGCAAGATTATTGACGGCGTCAGCTTCCGTGTCGGTGCAGGCGAGCAGCTTGGCATTGTCGGACATACGGGGGCGGGGAAAAGCACGCTTGCCAATCTTCTGATTCGTCTTTACGATGCAGAATCGGGGGATGTTCTCATTGACGGCCATTCGGTGAAGGATATTGCCTTTGCCGACATCTATCAGAATGTCGCCATTGTGTCGCAGGAGACCTATCTTTTTGTCGGCACGGTGCTTGATAATATCCGCTATGCGCGCCCCGATGCCACACCCGAGCAGGTCATCACTGCGGCAAAGCTTGCAGGCTGTCATGATTTCATTATGAAAATGCCTGACGGCTACGAAACGCGGATAGGCTTTGGCTATAAGGATTTGTCGGGCGGTGAGCGTCAGCGTGTGTCTATTGCACGCGCCATTTTGCGCGAGCCGAAGATACTCATTCTTGACGAGGCAACAGCGGCAATGGATACCGAAACCGAAAGACAGATTCAGGACGCCATTGAACGCCTGACTGTCGGTAAAACGACCATTATGATTGCGCACCGCCTCTCTACCTTGCGTGATGCCGACCGCCTGATCGTCATTGAAAACGGCCGCGTTGCCGAGTCGGGTACGCAAAAGGAGCTCTTGGCACGAGAGGGCGTTTATCATAAGCTCTATACATTACAGGAAGAAGCACTCAAAAATGCAGGCATTGCCGAGTGAAAGGAACGGTCAACAATATGGAACAGCAAACTGAATTGAAGGAACGATCGGAGATTGTGCGGCTTTCTGCGGATAATGCGCGCTTTTCTTCCAAAAATGCACTTCTTGCACTTGATTATCAGCGTGACGGCGAGTGGGTTCACGAGGCACGCGTGCTTCTTAAACGCGCTTTCCCCTTCGATATGCCGTTTCAGTATATCGCCGTTCTCGATGGCGAGGAGCGTGAAATCGGCATGATTGTTTCGCTTTCAGACTTCGATTCCGCAACCGAGGCACTGTTGCGCGAGGAATTGGCGCGCATCTATTATACGCCGAAGATTTTGCGTATACTGTCACTGAAGGAGCGCTATGGCTTTTCCTATTGGCAGGTGGTGACAGAGGAGGGCGATGTCGCCTTTACAGTACAGGATACCTTCCGTAATCTTTTGCGAATCGGTGAAAACCGCGCCGCCATCTTTGATGTTGACGGCAACCGCTTTGAAATTGAAGATATTGCGGCACTTGATAGGAAAAGCTATAAGAAAATTGAGCTTTATTTGTAATGCAAGGGAGATGCTTCCGTGAGACGAGAAAAACAAAAAAAGAGGATAGGCGCGCGCTTTGAGGATTTCTTTCCGACGCGCTCTCGGGAGGATTTTCTTGCCCTTGTCCCCTTTGACCTTGACAGAGAAAAATCACGCGGACGGCTTGACGGCTTTGTGGCGGTGGATAAAAGCACCGTCTTTATCGTGTCGGGTGCTTCAAGTGAACAAATTCCACTTGCCGACTGCGATAGCTTTTTTCTTTCAAACGGTGTCGGGTGCGCCTTTCTGTACTTAAAGCTGAAATCGGGCGAGGAGAGACTTTTATGTCGCATGACGGCATCGCTTTCGGGCGGTGCGGGGGCAGCGGCGCGAACGCTTAATCATTATCTTGAGCATGGCAAGCTTCACCGCTTTGAATCGAAAAAGGGCGGTGTTTGCCAAAGGTGCGGACGGCCGTACCGCCGCGGGACAACAAGATGTATGCATTGTGGCGGTAAACGCAAGACAATTTCGCGTATGTACGGGGTGATACGCCCGTATAAACTGCAAATTCTGGTCGCGGTTTTTCTGTTCGCTCTTGTTTCGGCAATCAGCATTGTAAGCCCCTACCTGAATAAAATTCTCGTTGATAACTTCATCAATAATCAAGCGGCGGCGGGGAAGAACGGCGTTCTTTTTCAGTTCGCCCTGGTGATTCTTCTGATTTTGGCGTCACAGCTTTTACAAAGACTTTTTTCGCTTGTGCGCGGTTATATCATGATAGAGACGGGCAATCGCGTCATTGTCAATCTGCGCGAGACGGTCTTTCATAAAATACAGGAGCTTTCAGTATCGCGAATCTCCAAGCGCACATCGGGCGAGCTCATGAATCGGGTGACACGGGATACCGCCGTCATTCAGCGCTTCATGACCGACCGCCTGACCGCCTTGCTTGAGCAGATTCTGATGCTCACCGCCGTTTCGGTGATTCTCTTCATTTATAATTGGGAATTGGCGCTGATGGTCATTTTGCCAACTCCCTGCGTCGTGATTTCCTTCCGTTTCTTCTGGCGGTTTATGGGTGGAATGTTCCGCCGCCGCTGGCAGCTGAATTCAGAGGCGAGTGCCACTTTGCACGATATTTTTTCAGGCATCCGCGTGGTCAAATCCTTCGGTATGGAAAAACGCGAGGCGGAGCGATTTGAAAGAATTACGCGGCGCGAAAAGGAAGCGCAAATCAGACAGGAAAAGGCATGGGCGGTCATCATGCCCCTGCTCAACTTCTTTATGGGCGTTGGCGAATTTTTCGTGCTTTATTTTGTCGGTAATCAGATTCTTGACGGACAGATGTCGCTCGGTGATATGGCGATGTTTTCATCCTATGTCAGTATGGTCTATGCGCCGCTTCGCTCATTCGCAGGTCTTCCGCGTGAGCTTCTGCATACGATGACTGCGGCGACGCGCGTCACGGAGCTTCTTGACGAGGAAAATGATGTCACCGACCTTGAGGATGCCGCTTCCCCTGCAATCAAAGGGCATATTGAAATTCAAAATGTGTCCTTTGGCTATGAAGAGGGCAGAGAGGTTCTGCGCGATGTTTCATTCGATGTGAGGCCAGGTGAATTTGTCGGGCTTGTGGGACGGTCAGGCGTCGGGAAAAGCACGCTCATCAATCTCATCATGCGTATGTATGATGTCGATGAGGGGCAGATTCTCATTGACGGCCGTGATATTCGGAGCTATTCGCAGGAGTCGCTTCGCTCGCAGATGGGCGTTGTGTTACAGGAGACATTTCTTTTTTCGGGAACAGTTGCCCAGAATATTGCCTATGCAAAGCCCGATGCCACGCGTGAGGAAATCATGGCGGCGGCAAAGCTTGCAGGCTGTCATTCCTTCATTGTCAAATTGCCTGACGGCTATCAGACAAAGGTCGGAGAAAAGGGCTTTACGCTGTCGGGCGGTGAACGGCAGAGAGTGGCAATTGCACGCGCACTTTTGCATGATCCCCGTATTTTGATTCTGGACGAGGCGACGGCATCTCTTGATACCGAAACCGAAAAGCAGATACAGGAGGCACTTGCGCTTCTTTCGCAAAGCCGCACAACCATTGCCATTGCCCATAGGCTTTCAACCCTGCGAAACGCGACCAAGCTGATTGTGCTTGATAAAGGGCGTGTCTGTCAGGTCGGCTCGCATGATGAATTAATGCAAGAGGACGGAATTTATCGTCGCCTTGTGCTTGCTCAAAGAGAAATGGCAAAAATGCAAAATGAAGAGCAGAAAGTCTCTTCCAAAGGAGAACTGTCATGATGATTGAATATTTCTTGCCTGACCGATGCTTCAAGAGCTTTGATAAGCTGACGCCGTGCCGTCTGAAAAGGCTGGGGATCAAGGGCTTGATTCTTGATATTGACAATACCATTGCACCATATGAGGAGGCGGTGCCGACCGAGGAGGCAATGCGCTGGTTTCGCGAAATGGAGGAGGCAGGCATCCGTATGGCATTTGTCTCCAACAATGATGAAGCAAGAGTCGAAATTTTCAACCGCGACCTCGGCTATCCGCATTTTCCAAACAGCGCCAAGCCCTTTGGCAAAAACATCCGTCGTGCCATGCGGGAAATGGGGACAACGAGAAAAACAACGGCTCTGATGGGCGACCAGATTTTTACCGATATTCTCGCTGCAAGACTTGCGGGACTGAAGCGCACATTTCTTGTTCCGCCCATTAAGGACAAAACCGACTGGCTGACGCAGAGCAAGCGTTTTCTTGAAAAGCCAATCCTGAAATTCTACCGCAAAAACAAACAGATGCTGAAAAGACAAAAGAATCGGAAGGGGACACTTCATGCAAAGCAATCTTGACCGCGCACTTTTTGGCCCGGGTGGGAACAGCGAGGCGTTTTACCGTGCAGGCGGCAAGTCAACACGCGAAGCGCCCGCCTTTGTCAAAGAAATCGGACTTGATGCCTATGAATTTGAGGCAGGGAACGGCATTTTCGCAGGGGATGCCACGCTGACGGCAATCGGGAACGCCGCCAGGGAGATGGGCGTTCATATGTCCTTGCATTCCCCCTACTATATTTCCTTGTCGGGCGTGGATATTGAAAAAAGATTAAAGAGCATTGTTTATATTCGGGACAGTTTGCGTGCAGCGAAGCTGCTTTCTGCCAAAACCGTGGTTGTCCATACAGGCAGCGCCGCAAAAATTGAGCGTAGCGAGGCGCTGCGTCTGGCGGCGGATACGGTTTATCGGACGCTTGAAGAGGTCGAGGATAACGGCGTTCTGATTGGTCTTGAAACTATGGGTAAGCAAAATCAGCTCGGCACGCTTGAAGAGGTTATCTCGCTTTGCAAAATGAGCAAAAGACTTGTGCCTGTTGTCGATTTCGGGCATATGAACGCGCGCGTGTGCGGTGAGCTTTTCCCGAATGCCGATGCCTATCGGCGCGTCTTTGATGCCATTGGCGAGACGCTTGGCGACAGTGTTGCGCGCAATTTGCATTGCCACTTTTCAAAAATCGAATGGACAAAGGCAGGCGAAAAGAAGCACCTGACCTTTGAGGATGATACCTATGGGCCTGACTTCGAGCCACTCATGGAATGTCTTGTCAGGGAAAACCTGACGCCGACCATCATTTGCGAGTCGGCAGGGACAATGAGCGACGATGCACTTCAAATGAAAAGGTGCTATGAAAGGATGCTTGCAGAATGGAAAAATTAAGCCGCATTCGCCGCGCCATGCAGGATACGGGAAGGGAAGCCATCCTTTTGACAGATGAAGTCAATGCCCGTTATGCGACGGGCTTTTCCTTCACAGACGGGTGCGTGCTGATTACGCAAAAGAGCGCGCATCTTGTGACTGACTCGCGCTATACAGAGGAAGCAAAGGCGAATGTCAGCTCTGCTTTTTTGGTGGTTGCACCCGAATCCCGTGTCTTTTATGTGACCGAGGTCTTGGCAGGCGAGGGCATAAGGGAGCTTTATTATGAGGATTTGTCGCTTTCCTGTGCCGCCTACCGCAGAATGAGCGAGATGTATTCTGTGCCGCTTATGCCGCTTGGTGACATGATGCAGACTCTTCGTATGAAAAAGGACAAGGACGAGCTTGCCGCGATTGCCGAGGCGCAGTCGCTCACCGACCGCGCATACAGTCATCTGTTAGAGGTGATGACGCCGAGCATGACTGAAATTGAGGTGGCGCTTGAGCTTGAATTTTTTATGAGGCGACATGGCGCAGAGGGCGTTTCTTTTGATACCATTTCGGTTTCGGGTGCGCTTTCATCCCTGCCGCACGGAAGAGGCATGGCACGCCCCTTGCAAAGAGGCTTCCTGACCGTTGATTTCGGTGCCAAGGTCAAGGGCTATTGCGCCGATATGACAAGGACTGTCTGCATTGGCCGTGCAGATGATGAAATGAAGCGTCTTTATGGGACTGTGCTTGCGGCGCAGGAGGCGGGGCTTTCTGCTATCAGAGCAGGCGCTTCCTGCCGCGGTGTTGACAATGCCGCCCGCTCGCTCATTGAGGGGGCAGGCTATCACGGTGCATTCGGGCACGGTCTTGGTCACGGTGTCGGAATGGAGGTGCATGAAAAACCGCGCCTCTCACCTATGGCGGCAAATGAAAGGTTAGAGGCAGGTATGGTCGTGACGGTCGAGCCGGGAATTTATCTTGAAGGTCGCTACGGCTGTCGAATTGAGGATATGGTGGCGGTAACAGAGGATGGATACGAGAATTTCACGCAGTCATCAAAGGAATTTGTTGAGCTTTTTACATGATTTTTGGTAAAAAAACGAAAAAAATTTCAATATCCTCTTGCAAAACGGACAGATATAGTGTAAAATATAATTGTCTAAATATGTTATGTTCAGATTGCACCGTCCGCAAGTGATGGGCGGTCATGGCATGACACAGGCGGTCACTTTCACGGCGGGGAAGTGAGTCTGCATATAAAAATACATTATGACCGCCGGGAAAAAGGTGCGATTATGGTTACAGCAGGAGATTTCAAAAACGGTATTACCTTCGATATGGATGGCGATGTCATGCAGGTTATCGAGTTCCAGCATGTGAAGCCCGGTAAAGGCGCGGCATTCGTACGCACCAAGCTGAAGAATGTCATCAGCGGTGCTGTGATTGAAAAGACTTTCAACCCGACTGAAAAGTTTGAAAATGCGTATATTGAGAGAAAGGAAATGCAGTATCTCTATAACGATGACGGTCTTTACTACTTCATGGATATGGAGACCTATGACCAGATTCCCTTGAATGCTGACAAGCTTTCCGATAACTTTAAGTTCGTGAAGGAAAATACCCTTTGCAAGATTATTTCCTATAAGGGCAATGTCTTTGGCGTTGAGCCTCCGCTTTTTGTTGAGCTTGAGGTGACCGATACAGAGCCTGGCGTTCGCGGCGATACCGCAACCAATGTCACAAAGCCCGCAACTCTTGAAACAGGCGCAGTCATTAAGGTGCCGATTTTCATCAATACAGGCGATGTGCTTCGCATTGATACAAGAACAGGCGAATATCTCGAACGCGCTTGAATTTGACACCGTAGCCTTTCCTGTCGGCAGGGAAGGCTATGCTTCCACCCAGCCGACTGAATGAGGTTTTGATGATGAAATTGACAGAAAAGGCAGCTTATTTGAAAGGTCTTTGCGAGGGCTTGAAGCCCGATACAGATAAGCCCGAGGGCAAGCTGATTCTTGAGCTTATCAATACAGTTACCGAGATGGCAGAGAAAATTGCGGCACTTGAAGCGGATGCAAAGAATCTCCGCGAATATGTAGAGGAGCTTGACGAGGATCTCGGTGCAGTTGAAGAGGACTTCTATGGAGATGAGGATGAAGAGGACGAGGATGATTTTGATGATGACCTTGATCCCTCGGATTATTTCCAGCTTGAATGCCCGAGCTGCGGAGAAACTATTTGCTTTGACGATTCGGTTGATCCCTCTGAATTGACCTGCCCCGCTTGCGGCGAGAGCATCGAATGTGAAATCGAATGCGACGGCGACTGTGATGGTTGCGAGGGCTGCGAGGATACAGAGGAATAAATCTGCATCTCATTGCGGTGATAAAATTGAGACATTACCGAATGTGATGTCTGCAAGAAATCATTGATTTTCATAGAAAAGTGCTATGACCTCGGTCATAGCACTTTTTGATGATATAAAAATGGCTCATGCATTGCATGAGCCATTTTGAATTGGACTAATCAGATGGCATGAACGCCGAGCTTGGCGTCGCCGTTTTCATCCAGATGGTGCATTTTGTTCTTACGCGCCTCAAAGAATTTGATGGCAACCTGCTCGAAGAGTGCGAGCGAGAGCACATCCTCATCCTGAATTGCGTAGGGAGCAACACGCTCGCGGAGCGTTTCAAGCTCGTCGGGAATATTATCGGCGGGACGGCAGGTGATCGGTGCCTCGTCGCCGATAATTTTCTTGCGGAATTCTTCGTCAATGGCGACAGGGGTTTTACCGTAGTCACCGCGAATCAAGCCACGGAATTCCTTGGTGGTTGTCTGATAGCGCTCACCGCCTGCGGACATAGCCAGTACATTGCTGACTGCCTGTGTGCCGACAATCTGCGAGGAGGGGGTGACAAGAGGCGGCAAGCCTGCATCCTCACGGACACGCGGCACCTCTGCTAAAACCTCGGGCAGCTTATCCGACTTGCCTGCCATTTTCAGCTGAGAAACAAGGTTCGAGAGCATACCGCCGGGTACCTGATAGCGAAGTGCATTGACATCAACCTTCAAGACCTTGGTGTCAATGAGGCCGCTTTCAAGATACTTGGTGCGGAGCGTGTCAAAGTAGGAGGAAATTTCATTCAATTTCTCCATATCAAGACCTGTGTCGTAGGGGGTATCGGCAAGTGTGGCAACCATCGCCTCGGTAGAGGGCTGTGAGGTACCCATGGAGAAGGGAGAAATAGCGGTATCAATGACATCGACACCTGCTTCAATTGCCTTCAATAGCGTCATGGAGCCAAGACCTGATGTGTAGTGGGTATGCAGTTGAATCTTGATATCGGCGGGTGTGCCGTTTGCATTCTTCGGAATGACATCCTTGATCGCCTTGACGAGATTATAAGCGTCAAAGGGCTTCAAAAGACCTGCCATATCCTTGATGCAGATGGAATTTGCACCCATCTCAATCAGCTGACGCGCATAGTTTGCAAAATAGGCATTGTCATAGACAGGGCCTGTTGTATAGCTGATTGCTGCCTGCACATGACCGCCCTCCTTAATGGTGGCATCAATGGCGGTTTTCAGGTTGCGCGGGTCGTTGAGCGCATCGAAAATGCGAAGAATGTCAATGCCGTTGGCAATAGACTTCTGCACAAAGTAAGCCACGACATCGTCAGCATAGTGACGGTAGCCGAGAATATTCTGACCGCGGAAGAGCATCTGCAATTTGGTGTTTTTCACATGGTCGCGGATGGTGCGCAGTCTTTCCCAAGGGTCTTCGTTCAAGAAGCGCAGGCAGGAGTCAAAGGTCGCACCGCCCCATGCTTCAAGGGAATAATAGCCGACCTTATCCATGGCATCGAGAATAGGCAGCATTTCTTCGGTCGTCATGCGTGTTGCCGCAAGCGATTGATGCGAGTCACGCAGGACGGTTTCGGTAATCAGTACTTTTCCCATTTTATTTGATAACTATCCTTTCAAAAATATTAGAACAGTTGCAGGAAAACGCCTGCCGCAACGGCAGAGCCAATCACACCTGCAACATTCGGGCCCATCGCGTGCATGAGCAGGAAGTTTGAGGGGTTGTCGCGGCGACCGACATCCTGCGCTACGCGTGCCGCCATCGGTACGGCGGAAACGCCCGCGCTACCAATCAGCGGATTGATTTTGCCGCCCGACAAGAGACACATCAATTTACCAAAGAGAATCCCGCTGCAGGTTGCGAAAATAAATGCCGCAAGGCCGAGCGCAATGATTGCCAATGTTTCGGGAGTCAGGAAACGATCTGCACTTGCAGTTGCACCAACTGAAACGCCAAGAAGGATGGTGACAATGTTGATGAGTGTATCCTGTGCTGTTTTGGAAAGACGGTCGGTGACACCGCAGACATTCAAAAGGTTACCGAACATCAAAAATCCGACAAGCGGTGCGGCATCGGGAACGATCATAATAACGATGATGGTGACAAGCACAGGGAATGCAATCTTTTCAAACTTGGAAACGGGACGGAGATTGCTCATGACAATCGAGCGTTCCTTTTTGGTTGTCAGCAAACGCATAAACGGCGGCTGAATCAAGGGGATGAGCGCCATATAGCTATAAGCGGCAATGGCAATCGCGCCGAGCAGGTGAGGTGCGAGCGTTTTTGTGACGAGAATTGCAGTCGGTCCGTCAGCACCGCCAATGATACCGATAGCGGCGGCCTCTGCACCCGTAAAGCCAAGGAAGAGTGCGCCGAAGAAGGCGGCAAAAACGCCAAACTGTGCGGCGGCACCGAGAAGCAGACTCTTCGGGTTGGCAATCAAGGGGGTAAAGTCGGTCATCGCACCGATTCCGAGAAAGATGATAGACGGATAAATGCCTAGCTTAACGCCAAGATAGAGGAAGTCAAGCAGACCGCCCTTATCAAGAATCGTCGGCATCATCTGTGAAATGGTTTTGTCAGGATCAACAAACCATTCCATATGGAAAATACCTGTACCGGGAAGGTTTGTCAAGAGCATACCGAATGCAATCGGCAGCAGAAGAAGCGGCTCAAATTTCTTGACGATTGCCAGATAGAAGAGAACTATCGCAACGGCAATCATGACAAGATAACGCAGGTCAGCCACACTGTTCAGCATCTTCGCCAAACCTGTCGTTTCCGCCATGCCGATAACCGCGTCTTTAATGTTTGTCAATAATTCCATGGAGAATAACCTCCACGCCGATTATTGCAGAGAGACGAGCAGATCGCCCGCCTGAACAGAGGCACCCTTGGAAACGGCAACAGAAGCAACAACACCATCCTGCGGTGCGGGAATATCGTTTTCCATTTTCATGGCTTCAAGAACGCAAAGGACATCGCCCTTCTTGACAGCTTGCCCTGCGGAAACCTTGATGTCAAGAATGGTACCGGGCATCGGGGAAGCAACCTTGACTGAACCTGCGGCAGCAGGGGCAGCCTTAGGTGCGGCAGGCGCTGCCTTCGGAGCAGCAGCAGCGGCAGGAGCAGGTGCAGGAGCGGGCGCGGCAACAGGCGCGGATGCGGTAGAACCGACCTCCTCAACCATGACTTCATAAACGGTACCGTTCACGGTGATATTATACTGTTTCATAATACTTGAATTCTCCCTTTTTTCAAAATAAAGTTAGGAAACGCGGCGGAATGCAACCACGCGAAAGCGTGTTCGCGGCTCTTCCGCTTCGGCTGCCGCAATGGCGGCGGCAATCGCGACAATGATTTCTTCATCATTGTTCTGTACAATCGGAACAGGCACTTCTGTGACCTCTTGCTTGACCGACAATTCCGGTTCTTTTTTTCTTTTTTGCGGAAGGTCATAGCAAAAGAACTTGAAGAGAACAAGTGCAAACCAAAGAATTGCAAGCACGGCAAAGACTACCAGCATACCAACCACTACAACCTGAAGTCCCATGTTCAGCTTGCCCTCTGTGGTTGAGATATCAATTGAGGCAATACCGCTCTTGGCAGCTTCTTCTACTGTGCCTGATGCTTCTTCAATAACGGAAAGTAGTTTCATAGACATCTGGTTTCCTCCTCAATTTACAGAGGACGAACAGCATGGCGGTAACTGTCAGCACTGCCCTTGGATGCAAGAAGATGAAGCGAGGTGCAGATGCGTTGACGGAGCTCGTCTACTGAAATGATGTCATCAATTTCACCTGATGATGCGGCGGCGACAGGGGAAGCAACCGATGCTTTCCATTCCTCTGCGAGCGACTTTCTGTCCTCATCGCATGTGACCTTGTTATTCCAAGCGAATGCCACGGCGTCATCAGCCGCAAGAGCTCCGATTTCGGAATTTTCAAGTGCGTAAGCAATATCGGCACCAAGCGCCTTTGCACCGAGCAGAACATAGGATGCGCCAATCGCGTGTCCCATGATGACCGTGACCTTCGGTACTGTTGCGGTGGCATAAGCAGAGGCGAGCTTTGCAAGGTCAGCGGCAAAGGAAAGGTTTTCGGATGCATCGGTTTTGGAAAGTCCCGCACTGTCAGCAAGTGTGACAATGGGAAGCCCAAAGGCATCGCAAACATCAATGAAGCGTGCAGCCTTTCTTGCGGCGGCGGCAGTCAGGCGACCTTCGTCCTGCTTGTAGGAGGAAGCGCAGATACCGCATTTGATACCGCCAATCTGCAAAAGAGCAGTGACAAATTCAGGAGCAAGAGCAGCACCGACCTCATGGTAAATGCCGTGGTCGGCAATTGCGCCGATTGCGGCACGGGCATCACCTTCAAAGTCAAGGTTGCCGAGTGTGCGATTCAGGCTGTCTGCGCTTTCCTCGGGCAGAAGCTCCATGGATGCATTCGCAGGCAGAAATTCAATCAGACGGCGAGCCTCGCCGAGCGCGACCTCAAGGCTTTCTGTTTCCTCGGAGGAGAGAGGCTTCCATTCCTCTGCCTTCTTGTCAAGCAGGGAAGGAGAGGTTACATACAGCGAGCTACCCTTCGGGGTAATCACAAAGTCGTACATTGCGGCAAGTGCGGCAAGTGAGCCAAGGCAAAGACCGCCGATGACGGCAATCTGCGGAATGACACCGCTTGCGTCACTGACGGCGCGCATGACGGACGCATAGCCCGCAAGAGCGCTCACGCCCTCAAACACATCAGCACCTGCGCTGTCAAAGATGGCGACGATGGGCGAGCCTGTCTTGATGGCAAGGTCATAGATATCGCAAATTTTCTTTGCATGGCGGGCATCAATTGCACCCTTCATGCGTGCGGGGTCCTGTGCAAATGCAAAAGCGCGCGCACCGTTAATGGCACCGTAGCCACAAACCACACCCTCAAATTCCTCTGTCTTTTCGGTCGAAACGAATTCGCAAAATTGGCGCTTCGTATAGGCACCGAGTTCAACAAAGGTGTCAGCGTCAAAAAGTGATTTGAGACGGTCGCGTGCAACAGAATCTGCCATACAAGCTTCGCGGAGCTTTTCGGCTGTCGGCAATCCGCACACAGAGTTCTCACGGTTGTTCGTTGTCTCCAAACTAATCGTTGACTTGCATTCGCTGCAAGTCTCTCCTTTCTCAAAAATGTATCGTTGTGCAGGTTGTTTTCAAAAACAACCAAAATCCACCAAATACAATATATCACCAAATGAAAGAAAAGTCAAGCGAAATTGATAAAAATATATCAAATACAATTATTATTGAAAGAAAATTAAAAGAGCATACAAAATCAGTATGCCCTTTTAGGTGAATTTTAAGACTTGAATGCCGATAGCATGGAGATGCGCTTACCTGCATAGCGGTAGGCATTTTGATAGTCGTCCATCTCGCGATAGCAGACCTCAATATCGGTATAGATGCGAAAGAGAAGAATTGCCCCGACCTCTGCCTCGCCTCGCCGCTCTTCAAGCTCCTGCAAAATCGAAAGAGCCTTTTTATAGTCGCGGGCTTTGAGTGCCGTGCGTGCCTCCATATGTGCAAGATAAGCCTTGTTTGAGCAGGCACTCGGATTATCGGTCAGATAGGCAAAGAAATCCTGCATCACCGCTTGATTGCGGAATTGCAGATAATGCTCGTCATCAATTTCATAGCGCGGCGACTGCACATTTCGGCAAACAGCGCGGAGAAGCAGAAGTGGCGCATGGAGATGCTCGGTGGGATAGACGGTTTTTTCCGTGTAGGCAAGTGCCTCACGCACCAGCTTGTCCGCCGTGTCCAGATTGCCGTTGAATACCGCCTTCTTTGCTGATTCGGTCAGCGAATATGCCGCAAGATAGGCAAGCTCATCGTCGGGCTTTTCGAAATACTTGCGGATGAGGCGGACAACCTCTGCATAATGTCCTGCCTCAAGCTCGGCGCGGATATGCGGCAGATGTTGTAATTTCAGGCAGGCATCAAGCGTGATACTGTCATTAAGCAGGTAAAGGAGCGGCAGGTCAAGCCTGTCGGCAAGATATGTAAGCGTTGAGCGAGAGGGAGATGCAGTGCCTGTTTCAATGCGGCACATCATATTGCGCGTGATTTCATCGCCAGCAAGCTCTTCCTGTGTCAAGCCGCGCCTGATACGCGCCTGTCTGATTTTCAGACCGATGGGATTAGGTTCGCCCTTCATGTTCAAATCCTTTTCTGTTAAAAATTGAGTTTCCTCTTGCATCGATGCCGACAAAAAGCGGAAAATCCTCGATTTCCATGCGCTTGACAGATTCACAGCCAAGCTCGGCAAAGGCAACCACATCGGCGCGGCGGATACCGCGTGCATAGAGCGCACCCGCCCCGCCAAGCGCGACAAGATACGCGCCACCGTGACGGATGATGCTTTCATAAACGATGGGCGCACGGTCGCCCTTCCCGATGGTCAGGCGCAGTCCCTCATCGAAAAGACGGGGAATATAGGGATCCATGCGTGAGGATGTTGTCGGGCCGCATGAGCCAATCGGCAAGCCGTTTTTTGCAGGTGTTGGGCCCGCATAATAAATGGCAGTGTTTTCAAGGGGAAAGGGAAGCGGCGCACCTTCATCAAGCAATTTGAAGAGTCGCTTGTGTGCGGCATCGCGCGCCGTATAGAGAACGCCCGAAAGCAAAATCTCCTCGCCTGCCGACAGTTCGGGGAGCCAACTGCTCATGTTCTGTAAATCATATCTTTTCATGGTTATATCCGTTCTTTATTTTTTTAATTAGTGCTTGCACCAAAATCGTAGATATCGTCAATCTCACCTTCCACAATATCATCGGTCAGGCGGTCAATTTCAGTATAGGCATCGGGAACCTTGCCTACAATGACGGTTTCGGCAACACAGTAGCATTCCTTGACATCAATTCGCTCGATTCCTGCGGGGAGGAGCAAATCAAAGCTTCCCTCTACATTGAAAACAATGCGGTGACGGGTCTGATTGATGCCTGCCTCGGTAAATTCCGAGGTGTAGTAGGTATGTAAAAAGCGTGTAGGTGTCACGCCGATTTTGAGTGTCGGCTTGACAGCAGAGAGAAAGTCAAGCCCGAACAGCACCGTGATGGGCAGGGAAATCGTGAGCGGTGCGGCAGACCTATAAGTGTCGAAAATGTTATCGCAGACGGTTGTTTGCAATGACAAAAGGGTTGTCATATTGGTTGTCAGGGAGGCAACATCACCGTTTTCCTTGAAGGTGAGGGTGACGACATCACGGTATTCGGTTCTGCGCGCTTCAAGCTCATCTCCGAGTGTGCGGATGACCGCCGACGAAAAGTAAAGCGAAAGCTCGTTTTCACCGAGTAAGGTCAAAGCGCGGTGCGCGCGATGATTCAGCAGAAAAAAAGTAAGGAGAAGCGCAAGAAAAAGACAGAGTATTTTGAAGGGGAAAGAGATGCGGATACGGTGATGCTTGCGTCCTATCGAGCCGATTCGTTCCATCATGCACTCCTTGTCGGCCATAAAATTTGCGAAAAGGCCTTAGTACAGTTTATGCATTTTGACAAAATCGGTGCATATCACAGGCTTTCTTTTTTCTGCCTTGATTTTTCCATACGAACTGTAGCGAGAGGGTTTTGGTTGATGGCATTTTCCATATGAGCATCGCTGACATGAGTATAAATCTGGGTGGTATTTAACTGCTCATGCCCCAGAATGTCCTTCAACACGCGGACATCAACCTCACCCGTCTGATACATCAGGGTTGCGGCGGTGTGGCGTAGCTTATGGACAGAAAAGCCGCGATGGTCAAGACCTGCCATGTCAAGATATTTATAGACCATCCATTGCACTGTTTTGTGACTGATGCGGGCTTTGCGTGCGCTTAAAAAGAGAGCATCTGTTTTTTTGTTTGTGTCGGCAAGCAGTTTTTTTCTTTCCTCAATGTATTCAAGAATTGCCGCACGGCAGGCATCGTTCAGATACACAATGCGTTCCTTATGCCCCTTACCGATGACACGCAGACTGCGCAATTCGCGGTCAAGGTCGGTCATGTTGATGCCGACAAGCTCGGAAAGACGCATCCCGCAGTTCAGAAAAAGCGTGATGATGGCATAATCCCGTGCGAGAGAACGCGACTCATTGTCATTGCGAACCGCATCCAGAAGCGAAAGGCTTTCATCAAGTGTCAGAAATTTGGGAAGCGCGCTGTGCTTCTTCGGCGAATCAATGTCGGCGGTGGGGTTTGTTTCAAGAATATGCTTTTTGGCGGTGGCATATTTGAAGAATGCCTTGATAGCCGAGAGCTTGCGCGACTTTGCCGCCCAGCCGTTTCCGCGCGTTTCGCCGCTATACAGTAGAAATTCATAAATAAAGGTGCCTGTAATAGCCAAAAGGTCATCCTCGGCTATACCGCTTATGTCAATTGATGTAAATTCATCGCCCTCGGTCGAGAGGCCGCTTTGCTTGGCAATATAGTAGCGAAAGAAGGTTCGAAGGTCAAGGAGGTATTCGCAAACCGTCTTTTCCGAGCAGTTTTCAATGACCGATTTGTAGGCGGCAAAATCCTTGAGCACAGGTGGCAGTGCGTCAAATTCCGCGCTCTTCAATGTCATAATTGCCATTTGCGTTTCTCCCTTTCTCTGTTCTTACACTTTATATTATACAAAATCCTACGCCGAATAAGTGGATAAACTGTAAATTATTTTGATGAATCTTTGAAAAGTGGGGGAATACCTCTTGCAAAGAAAGAGGAAAACAGATAAAATAGAAGGAGAACACAGAACGACTTTTAATGATAGAAAAAGGAAGGTCTATGATGAAATTCTTGAAGAAGCATTCGTATGAAATTATCCGTCTGTTTGTCATTCAGATAGGCATGACGATTTTCAGCCTGATTGTGACAACCACCGCTTCGATGGCATTTAAGGACAAGGGCGCTGATGTCGCCAAATTGGTGGCGAGCATTTTTGCTATTGGCTTCCATATGTTTGTCGTTTATACGACCATGTGGGAGGTTGGCTTTAAGCGTCAGGAAAAATTAGAGCTTGGGCGGGAGCCGCAGGATGCGCTCTTTGGCAGCAAGATTGCCTTCATGGCAAACATCCCCAACCTTATCTTGTCGCTGCTCATGGTGATTGGACTTTTGAGGCTTGTCAGCGAAAGCAGCTTTTTCATTGGGCTTTTCGGCGTTGCGCGCTTGATTGACGGCTTTTTGAATGCCACCTATCTTGGCGTGATTGGTTATTTGCTTCCTTCGTCCTATAATGCCCTTTATTATATTCTGACGGCGGTTTTGTGCCTTGCATCTGTTTTACCCGCTATCATCGTCTCACAAATTGCTTGCAGATTGGGTGAAAAGAATATCCGCCTGACAAAAGGTAAGGCACCTTCTCTCGAATGAGCATATTTTAAGCCTTTCCCCCATAAATTGTACTGAAAATGCAATAATGGGGGCGCATGATGCTGACAACATATGAATTTACTAAAAAATTTATGGGACGGCTGACCGTCTTTATGGTTTTTCTGTTTGCCTGCACGCTTTTTTTGGGGCGTTACGGTGTGAGCGAGGGCTTTATGACCGACAGTGATGTGCTTGCAAATGAAGAGAAGCATATCTATACCATCGTCATTGATGCAGGACACGGCGGTGAGGACGGCGGTGCCGTCGGGGTGAACGGCAGACTCGAAAAGGAGCTGAATTTCGCCATTGCCACGCGCTTGCAGGAAATTCTGGAGTCGAAGGGCTACCGTGCAGTCCTGACACGCAAGGATGACCGCCTGCTTTACACCGAGGAGCAGAATATCTACGGTCAGCGCAAGCTTTACGATTTGCGTAACCGACTTGAAATTGCCGCAAAAGAGGAAAACCCAATTCTCATCAGTATTCATATGAATAGTTTTCCACAGGCAAAATATAGCGGCTTACAGGTCTATTATTCGAAAAATCACCCTGCAAGTCGGGCGCTTGCAAGCAAAATATGCACAGAGGTGCAACAGAATTTGCAGCCCGAAAACAAGCGGCAGATTAAAGAGGCAGGCTCGTCAATATATCTTTTGAACCGCGCCACAATGCCTGCCGTTATGGTGGAATGTGGCTTTCTTTCGAATCCGAGCGAGTGCCAATTGCTCTCGGATGCGGCATATCAAAGCAAGCTGTCGCTTGTTCTCTCGGATGCCATTATTGCACAAATCAGCAGCATGACCGAGAACGGTGGCGACTGCTGATATCTTTTTGATGTAAAAAAGGAATGAAGAAGATGGGAAAACAAAAAAGCAGCTTTGTCTGCATAGAATGCGGATACGAAAGTCCCAAGTGGCTCGGGCGCTGCCCCGCTTGCAGTGAATGGAATAGCTTTGAGGAGGCAGAGAGCGAAAACGAAGCACCTGCTTCTCCTGTGAGCGTTCAAATTAAGCAGCCGTCAAAGCCATCGGTTTTGATTTCCGAGCTTTCAGTCCCCGACTATATGCGAATGGAAACCGGTATGGCAGAGCTTGACCGCGTGCTTGGCGGCGGACTTGTGGCAGGCTCGGTCGTTCTTTTGAGCGGTGAGCCGGGAATTGGCAAGTCAACCCTTCTTCTTCAAATTTGTGAAACCGTCTCGCGCCGTGCGCGTGTGCTTTATGTGTCGGGCGAGGAATCGGGCGGTCAGCTCAAATTGCGCGCCGACCGTCTTGGCGTCCGCGGCGAGCAAGTTCATCTTTTGACTGAAACCTGCCTTGAAAGCATCCTCGGCGAATGTGAGACATTAGAGCCAAGTGTCATGATTGTGGACTCTATCCAGACTATCTGGAGCGAAGCCGCGCACTCGACACCGGGCAGCGTGACACAGGTGCGCGCGGCGGCGATGTCCTTTATTTCATGGGCAAAGCAAAAGGGCTGCTCGGTCTTGCTTGTCGGCCATGTCAATAAGGAGGGCGGCATTTCAGGTCCTAAATTTCTTGAGCATATGGTGGATGCCGTTCTGTATTTTGAGGGTGAACGGCGGCATAGCTACCGCATGATCCGCAGCATCAAAAACCGTTACGGCTCGACAAACGAGGTCGGCGTTTTTGAGATGGGTGATGTCGGCTTGAAGGAGGTTCCCAACCCCTCGCAGATGATGCTTGACGGTCGCCCTGAAAATATCGGCGGCAACTGTGCCTGCTGCGTCATGGAGGGCAGTCGCCCCTTGATTTCGGATATTCAGGCGCTTGTCGCACCAACCGCCTTCCCATCCCCAAGACGCACCTCCGATGGCTTTGATTATAACCGTATGTGCCTCTTGATTGCTGTTCTTGAAAAGAGGCTCGGCTTAAAATTCTATACGCATGATGTTTATTTGAATATTGCAGGCGGGCTTCGTCTTGACGAGCCTGCGGCTGACCTTGCCGTTGCCTTTGCGCTTATATCGGGCATGACCGATAAGGTTGTGCCGAAGGATATGATTGTTTTTGGTGAGATTGGTCTTTCGGGTGAGGTGCGCGCCGTTTCTCATGTCGATTATCGCGTGAAGGAGGCGGCAAGGCTCGGCTTCCGCCGTATCGTCATTCCCAAGCGCGCGGTATGCTCGGTCAAGCTCCCGAAGGATGTGCAGATTATCGGCATCAGCAGCATTTTTGAGGCACTTCCGCTTTTTGAAAAGAAGGCGCTTGCCGAAGAGGTCTGATAGAAGGTCGGCACACGCTCGTGTGCCGACCTTCTATCATCAAATGAAGGAAGTAATGAAATGAACAGGACAAAGCAAGCTGACAGAAATCCCTTTCGTTATTCGGATTCCAATAAGCGTTATTATACCTATGATTATTATTTGCGCCACACCTACGGTGAAAAATGTGCCAAAATCTCACTTGATGCGGGGCTTTCCTGCCCCAATATCGACGGCAGATGCGGGCGCGGCGGTTGCATCTACTGCTCGCCTGCGGGAAGTGGCGATTTCACCAAGCCGTCCTCTTATAGCCTGCGCGAGCAGTTTGAGCTTCAAAGGAAAGAGATGACGGCGAAATGGCCCTGCCGCCTCTTTATCCCTTATTTGCAGGCGCATACTAACACCTACGCACCGATTGATAAGCTGCGTGAAATCTATCGTGACGCACTCGCCCTGCCTGATTCGGTCGCACTTCATATTGCCACAAGGGCAGACTGTCTGCCGAAGGAAGTTTTGTCCTTGCTTGCCGATGTCGCCGAAAAGACCGACCTGACAGTTGAGCTTGGTCTGCAAAGCATTCATGATTCAACCGCCGCATTCATCAATCGGAGGCATACCTACAAGGATTTTTGCGACGGCTTTCAGGCTCTGCGCGAGGCATCTGACAAAATCCGCATTTGTGTCCACCTCATCAACGGCTTGCCAAAGGAAAGTGAAGAGATGATGCTTGCAAGTGCAGTGACGGTCGGCAAGCTTCATCCCGAGCAAATCAAATTTCACCTGCTCCATGTGCTGAAGAACACGCGCATGGCATCACTCTACGAGACAGGTGCTTATATACCGATGGAGGAGGATGCCTATGTCACGCTTCTTGCCCGTCAGCTTGAAAGAATCCCTGCCGATATCGTCATTTCGCGCGTAACAGGTGACGGTCGCGCGGACGACCTTCTGGCACCGAGCTGGAGTCTGCGGAAGTTTTGCGTCATGAATCATCTTGATAAGCTGCTCTATGAGGAGGACACCTGGCAGGGAAAATATTGCTCTCTTTCTTAAAAAAACCGTTTTTTTATTTATATTGCACAAAAAACAGTTGAAAATTTCTATGCTTTGGCAACAAAAAGTTCAATAGACTTCTTGAAAAATTGATACAAATAGTATATAATGGAAGTATGATATGATGTTTTGAAACGGCATATCCAAATTAAAAGAAGGAGTTTAGCGCCACATGGAAAATTATTCGACCAAGAACATTCGAAACATTTGTCTGCTCGGTCACGGCGGAGCAGGTAAAACATCGCTTGCAGAGGCACTTTTGTATATTACAAAGGCGACCGACCGCATCGGAACCATCACAGACGGCAATACTGTTTGCGATTATGACGCAGAGGAGATCAAACGCGGATTTTCCCTGTCCGCCGCAATGGCTCCTGTCGTTTGGAGAGATATAAAAATCAATGTGATGGACACCCCGGGTTTTTTTGATTTTGAGGGTGAGGCTTTGCAGTGCGTGCGTGCCGCCGATAGCGCAATTATTGTTGTTGACGGTAAGGCGGGCGTTGAGGTGGGGACCGAGCTTGCATGGCAGTATGCAACCGATGCAGGAATCCCCAAGGCCTTCTTCATCAATCGCTTTGATGACGGAGAGGCACGCTTCTATAAGGTTTTTGATGCCCTGCGCAATAGCTTCGGTAACCGCCTCTGTCCGATTTTGATTCCCTGCATTGATGTTGATAAGGTGATTGGCTTCCTCTATCTTGTCGATATGCAGGTTTATACCTTTGATTCGGCAAGCGGCGGCTATGTCACAACCGAGATTCCCGAGCAGTTTATGTCTGTTGCCGAGGAATACCGCGACAAGCTTCTCGAATCGGTTGCAGGTACATCCGAGGAATTGATGGAAAAATTCTTTGAGGACCATTCCTCGATTACGCAGGAGGAAATCGTTGAGGCGATTCATGAGGGCATCATTCACGGTGATATCGTGCCTGTTTTCTGCGGTGCCGCAACAAAGATGTGGGGTGTCAAGTCACTCCTCAATACCATTGTCGATTCCTTCCCGCGCCCGACGGCAAGAGGACATGAGCTTTCATCTGACGGTGAGCCGATTGCGATTGACCGCGAGGGTAAGGATACTTCCTTGTTTGTATTCAAGACAGTTGCCGATCCCTTTGTCGGTAAGATGTCCTACTTCAAGGTCATGACGGGTACACTGCAAAAGGATATGTCCTTGCGGAATACCACAAGCGGCGTGACCGAAAAATTGAGCCGCATTTACATCATGCGCGGTAAGAAGCAAATTGAGGTTGACTCGCTTGCCTGCGGTGATATCGGTGTCACGGCAAAGCTCGTGAACACCAATACTAGTGATACCCTGACCACACTTGCCACAGATGTGCATTATAAGCCAATCGACTTCCCGAAGGCGTACATGACACGCGCGCTTGTTCCGACAAGTAAGGGCGATGAGGATAAGATTTCGGGTGCTATCAGTAAGTTGCTTGAAGAAAACCCGACCGTCCGTTATGAGAACAATGCGGAGCTGAAGCAGCTTTTACTGTCGGGTCTTGGCGAGATGCAGCTTGATACCATCATCTCCAAGATGAAAACGCGTTACAACCTGAATGTCACACTTGAAGCACCGAGAATACCCTACCGCGAGACAATCAAGGGGCGCGTGACCGATGTGCATGGCAAGCATAAGAAGCAGTCGGGCGGTAGCGGTCAGTACGGTCATGTTATTATGAATTTTGCGCCCGGTGACGAGGAGGGCCTGACCTTTAAGGAAACCGTCTTTGGCGGTGCGGTGCCGAGCAGCTATTTCCCCGCAGTCGAGAAGGGTATTCGCGAATGTATGCAGAAGGGGGTTCTTGCCGGCTATCCGATGGTCAATCTGTCGGCAGAGCTGACAGGCGGCTCGTACCATGATGTTGACAGTAACGAGCTTTCCTTCCGTCTTGCTGCATCGCTTGCCTATAAGGAGGGCATTCCCAAGGCGAAGCCTGTGATTCTGGAGCCTGTTGGCGAGCTTCGTGTCTATGTGACAGAGCAGTATGTCGGTGATGTCATGGGCGACCTGAATAAGCGTCGTGGCAGAGTGCTGGGCATTGAGCATGATGAAAAGCGCGAGGGCTTTCAGACCGTGCTTGCCGAGGTACCGCAAGCTGAAATGACCGATTATGTCATTGCACTTCGCGCCTTGACACAGGGCAGGGGCCGCTTCGATTACGAGTTTTCCCGTTACGAGGAATTGCCTGCACAGATTGCCCAAAAGGTCATTGCTTTGGCAAAGACTGAATAATCAATAACCAAACAGGAGCCGAATGGATAGTGATGTCGCTATCCATTCGGTTCCTGTTCTTTTTTAAGTGTTTATGAAAAAAAGGATGCACAGATACTGTGCATCCTTTGAATATGTTATGAGAAATGGTGGGGGTTATTTCAGAGGACCGGTCCAATAATCAAGACCTTCTTCTGTTTTTGTTTCATCACAGTAGATGCATTGATAGATTGCATCTGCAAGGTGCTCGTCTTCGTAGACTTTGATAATCGAATCCAATTTCCATCTATGTTCGGTGCAAGGCTTGGATTCAGGCGGGGTTACTGCTTCAATATCTGCTTCGTTTGTTGTAATGATGACAGTGTTTGTTTGCAAGGTAGTACCGTATTTATCGGTTACAACACAGTAAAGCTGGCGTCCGTCACGAGCCTTGTTCATTTCAACCTCGTAGGTGTTGCCGTCAAATGAATAGGAGGGGTAGAAATTGCTACTATCCTTGTTCTTGTAATACCACTGATATGTCAGCGCTTCGCCCTCAACCTGAAAACTGACAGATGCAGTTTCACCGTTTGCTACCACAACAGAGGTCGGCTGCGCGGTGATTCGCATAGATGATTCTACTCCGATGGTGACGATATCGGTCTGGGAGCGGTTACCGTACTTATCGGTTACAACGCAATAGAGCTCGCGACCATTGCGCGCATCATTCATTTCGACCTCGTATGTATTGCCGTCAAATGAGGAAGTCGGGTAGAAAATGTTATTGCCCTTGTTCTTGAAATACCACTGGAATTTAAGGCCGGCGCCTTCGGCAGTGAAGCTGACAGATGCCGTTTCACCGTATGCCGTCAAGAACACAGAGGTGGGTTGCTTGGTGATTTGCAGAGTTGAATCTGCTTCGATGGTGACTGTATTGGTCTGGATGCGGTCGCCGTATTTGTCGGTTACAACGCAATAAAGCTCGCGCCCGTCACGCGTTGCGTTCATCTCTACTTCATAGGTGTTGCTCTTGAACGAGGCGGTAGGGTAGAAGGTGGTGTCTCCTTTGTTCTTGAAATACCACTGGAATTTAAGGCCGTCACCCTCAACAGTGAAGCTGACGGTTGCAGTTTCACCATCTGCTACGCAAACCGAGGACGGTTGGTTGGTAATTTGCAGGGTTGATTTTGCCATAGAGATAGTGACGGTATCTGTCTTGACACGCTTACCGTGTTTATCACTGACAATGCAGTAAACCTCGCGTCCGTCTTTATCTTCGCTCATTTCCATTTCATATGTATTGCCGGTAAACGAGTATGCAGGGTAGAAGGCGGTGTCACCCTTGTTTTTGAAATACCATCTGTAATAAAGTCCCTCGCCTTGTGCCTGGAAGCTGACTGTTGCGGTTTCTCCGTTCGGGACAGAGACGGAAACAGGCTGCTGTGTAATTTTCAAAGCCGTTTCTTGTGCAAAAACAGCTGCGGAAATTGAGCACAGCAAAATAACGGTAAGTAGTACTAACAGAGCTTTTTTCATAACCACAAATCCTCACATGATATACAAAGTACATAAAATATAATCTATTATACACTATAAAAAACAAAAAGTCAACTAAATTACAGAAGATTTAGTAAATTTAGCATAAAAATTTTTAGCAAAACAAACCGATCATAAGCGTTTTGTAAAATGCCATAGCAAAACAGACACTTTCTTCCTGATTATAGCGCATCACGCACATAGGCGTCGATTTTTCTGCCGAGGACAAGGTAGATGCCAGCAAGGGCAAGGTAGAACAGATATTTGAAGACAATATAGAGAGCATCCTTGAATTGCAGAACAGAAAAGCCGTCTATCACATCGCGCAGAAGCGGTACGGTATAGCCAAAGCACTCATAGAGTGCCGACGCGACAAAAAAAATGGCGGCAACGGTGAGGAGAGCGCGATTGCGTGCTCCTTGCATATCCTTTCCCTTGCTCTGTGCGCGGCGAAAAATGAAGAGCGCGGCGAGCACGGAAAGTCCGAATAGCAGGACGGCACCGAGCGTTTCCTTTGATGTATCGAGAAGATAGGGAAGTGAGGCGTTTGTTTCCCATAGCTCGCCGTAATAGTAATTGCAAAAGAAGGCTGATTCAATGAAGTGGCAAAGCGTCAGAACGGCAAAATAAAGAAGCATACAGGGGAAAAGCGCGACAAGATGACCTTGACGGGCAAGCGAGAAAAAAAGCATGGCACTTAACAGGGGAATGGCAAGCCCGATTATTTCACCGATATAATAGGTAACGGGGGCAATGAATGTCATAGAGTCATTCAAGACCGTCAGTAGTGTCAGAAGCGTCAGGGCAACCGCCGCCAGAAAAACGAGGGCGAGCCAGACCGTCAGAATGCGAAAAAGAGGGGTGCGGAAAAGCTTGTTCATGATAATCTCCATATATTCAATCGAGGTCAAAGGCAGGTGGCACTTGACAAGAAGGGGAATTGATGCTATAATATAAATGGTAGAAAAGGGGGGTGCATGATATGGAAGAAAAGAAAAAAGCAACACCTTGCGAAAGCTGTGAATTCTACGACTATGACGAGGATTATGGCGACAATGTCTGTACTGCCGCACTCGATGAGGATGAGATGCTTGCGTATAGACAAAGGACCAACAGCCGATGCCCGTATTACCGCTACTATGATGAATACAAAAGTGTTCGCAGACAAATTTGAAATGCCGATTGCCGTAGCGCAATCGGCATTTCTTTTTGATTCAATTTTCCGAATTAAAAGAGACCTGTAATCGTGCCTGTCTCTGTGTCAACATCAATACGCTCGGCGGCAGGGACCTTTGGCAGTCCGGGCATGGTCATGATATCGCCAGTTAAGGCAACAATGAAGCCTGCGCCTGCCGAAACCTTCAGGTTGCGGACAGTGACGGTAAAGCCGTCGGGCGCGCCAAGCTTTGTCTGGTCATCCGAAAAGCTGTACTGCGTTTTGGCAACGCAAATCGGCAGGTTGGCATAGCCAAGCTCCTCAAGCTGCTTCATTTGCTTGCGCGCTTGCGGCGTCAGAATGACACCGTCACCGCCGTAAACGCGGCGGACAATGGCATTCAGCTTGTTTTCAATTGTGTCATCTGCATCATAAGCAAAGGTGAATGTTGACTTCTTTTCACAGAGTCGGACAACCTCCTCAGCAAGTGCCATACCGCCAAGACCGCCGTCAGCCCAAACTGTTGACAGAATGACATTGACACCAAGCTCGGCGCAAGCGCTATGCAGGCATTCAATTTCCTTATCGGTATCGGTGGGGAAGCGGTTAATGGCGACAACGGTGGGCAGTCCGTAAACCTCGTTCATGTTGCGGACATGGCGCAGAAGGTTGGGAATCCCGCGACGAAGAGCCTCGATATTCTCATTTGCAAGCTCGGTTTTGGCAAGACCGCCGTGCATTTTAAGGGCGCGGACTGTTGCCACAACAACAACAGCAGAGGGGGAGAGACCTGCAAAGCGGCACTTGATGTCAAGGAACTTTTCAGCACCGAGGTCTGCGCCAAAGCCGGCTTCAGTCACAGCGTAGTCGGCAAGCTTCATAGCGAGCTTGGTTGCGGTGACGGAATTGCAGCCATGTGCGATATTGGCAAAGGGGCCGCCATGCACAAGTGCGGGCGTGCCTTCAAGCGTCTGGACAAGGTTGGGCTTCAGGGCATCCTTCAGGAGTGCGGTCATGGCACCTGCTGCCTTGAGGTCGCCAGCGGTGACAGGCTTTTCGTCATAGGTGTATGCCACAACAATGCGTGCAAGGCGCGCCTTCAGGTCGGCAAGCGAGGAGGCAAGACAAAGCACCGCCATAATCTCGGATGCCACCGTGATATCATAGCTATCCTCACGAGGCACACCGTTGACGCGTCCGCCAAGGCCGTCTGTCACAAAGCGGAGCTGACGGTCATTCATATCGACACAGCGGTGCCATACAATGCGGCGAGGGTCAATATTCAAGGAGTTTCCCTGATAGATATGGTTGTCGAGCATGGCGGCAAGGAGATTGTTTGCCGCGCCGATTGCATGGAAATCTCCTGTGAAATGAAGGTTGATGTCCTCCATCGGTACGACCTGTGCATAACCGCCGCCTGCAGCGCCCCCCTTCACACCGAATACAGGGCCGAGTGACGGCTCACGCAGAGCAACGCACACATTTTTGCCAATACGGCGCAAGCCGTCTGCAAGACCAATGGTGGTTGTCGTTTTTCCCTCACCTGCGGGGGTGGGGGTGATGGCGGTGACGAGAATCAGCTTGCCGTCAGGCGCATGGCTTTCATGTAGCAGCTTTGTATCGACCTTGGCCTTGTAGTTGCCATACTGTTCAAGATAATCGAGAGGAATACCTGCCGTTTCGGCAATGCTTGTGATTTTTTGCATGGTGACGCTTTGGGCAATTTCAATATCGCTTTTCATCTAAAACATCCTTTCTTTGAGAGCCTTATCTTTATGATATATGTCTATTATACGAAAAAAAGCGGCATTCGTCAAGTTTTATGACGGTATTTTTTTATAAAATTTTGAAAAAGCACTTGACAACTTCGGAAGAGTGTGCTAATATTAGGTATGTCAATTGTAAATGCGATTGTAAATGCGATGACGAAGACGGTTCGGGCAGATGCGTACAGAGAAGCGGCGGTTGGTGCAAGCCGAGGGCAGAAGCTCAAGAAATCTATCACTTCCGAGCAGAAGGTTCCAAAGCCATATGGCGAGTAGATGCCTTTCGTGATTGCTGCGTTAATGCATAGGGTTTGGTTGAACCTAAAGGGGCGTGCTTGCACGCAATTTGAGTGGTACCGCGGGTGGTTTTAACTTGTAAAACAGCTCGTCTCAAAGTTTTTTTGAGGCGGGCTTTATTTATTTTTCTATGATAGGAGAACGAACATGAAAGACAATCTTTCCGAAAAGCTCATTGAAATTGCACAGCGTATTCGGGAGATGCGCGAAATTTCGGGATATTCGATTGCCGAGATGGCGCGTAAAACCGAGGTTTCCGAAGCTGAATATGCCAGATTTGAGGCAGGCTGCATTGATTTTCCCTTTACATTTATTCATAAATGCGCACTTGCCTTCGGGCTTGAAATTACCGACCTGCTTGAAGGACAGAGCGCACACCTTTCCTCTTATACTGTGACACGCAAGGGGGCAGGGCAGCAGACTGCGCGCGAGGACGGCATTGAAATCCGCAATCTTGCGCCACTCTTCCGTCAGAAGCTCGCCGAGCCCTATTGGGTGCGCTATGAGTATTCCGAGGAGCAGCAGAATCACCCCATCCATCTCACCAAGCATAGCGGTCAGGAATTTGACTTGGTGCTTGAAGGACGGCTGAAGGTGCAGATTGGCAACCATGTCGAGTATCTTGAAGAGGGTGACAGTATTTATTATAATAGCTCTACTCCTCACGGTATGATTGCCGTTGACGGCCGTGACTGCCTTTTCTGTGCGGTCGTCATGCACGGCGACGCGAATCTTTCGGCAGAAGAGAAGCGCGCGACTATGATGCCGACGCACACATCGGTTGATCTTGTTTGCAATCACTTTGTTCGTTGCGAGGAGAATGAAAAGGGACAGCCTGTTTCCATCAGCTTCACAGACGATGAGCAATTCAATTTTGCCTTTGACATTGTTGATCGAATTGCCGCAAAGTCGCCGGACAAAGTGGCACTTCTGCACCTTGACCGCCATAAAACCGAGCGTCGCTTCACCTTCGAGGATATGCGCCGTGCATCCAACCGCGCCGCCAACTACTTCAAATCGCTTGGTATTAAGCGCGGTGACCGCGTGATGCTGGTTCTGAAGCGTCACTATCAGTTCTGGTTTGCGATTCTCGGCTTGCATAAGTTAGGTGCTGTTGCCATTCCCGCAACCAATCTTCTGCAGGAGCATGACTTTACATACCGCTTCGATGCGGCAGGTGTCAGTGCTATTCTCTGTACGACAGACGGCGATACAGCCCATCAGGTTGACTTGGCGGCACTCAATTCGGCAACGCTTCGCTGCAAGATTTCGGTCGGCGGCGCAAGAGAGGGCTGGCATTCCTTTGATGATGAATTTTCACTTTACAGCGAAGAATTTGAGCGCGATGCACAGACACCCTGCGGCAAGGATTCCATGCTGATGTTCTTTACATCGGGTACAACGGGCTATCCCAAAATCGCCACCCATGACTACCGCTATCCGCTCGGTCACTATCTGACCGCAAAATATTGGCATTGTGTCGATTCTGAGGGTGTGCATCTCACCATTTCCGATACAGGCTGGGGTAAGGCACTCTGGGGTAAGCTCTACGGTCAATGGCTGTGCGAGGGTACGGTCTTTGCCTACGACTTTGACCGCTTTGACGCTGCAGATATACTGCCTCTCTTTGCCAAGTATCAAATCACCACCTTCTGTGCGCCTCCCACTATGTACCGCATGATGATTAAGGAAAATCTTGAACAGTATGACCTCTCCTCAATCAAACACGCCACCATTGCGGGCGAGGCACTCAATCCCGAGGTTTACCGTCAATTTGAAAAGGCGACAGGCTTGCAGCTGATGGAGGGCTTCGGTCAGACCGAAACCACACTCTCTATTGCCAACCTCGTCGGCACCGAGCCAAAGCCGGGCTCGATGGGCAAGGCAACTCCGCTTTATGATGTTGACCTCGTTGATCCTGACGGTAATCCTGTCGCGCTCGGTGAGAGTGGCGAGATTGTCATTCGTACAGACAAGAAGATTCCATGCGGGCTTTTCAAGGGATATTATCAGGCAGATGATAAAACAAGCGAGGTTTGGCACGACGGTCTTTACCATACCCGCGACCTTGCGTGGAAGGATGAGGACGGCTACTTCTGGTATGTCGGCCGCGCGGACGATGTCATCAAATCGTCCGGCTATCGCATCGGGCCGTTTGAAATTGAGAGCGTGATTATGGAGCTTCCGTATGTTCTTGAATGCGGTGTGTCGGCAGAGCCTGATGACATTCGCGGTCAGGTTGTCAAGGCGAGCATTGTCTTGACGAAGGGAACCGAGCCGACTGAGGAGCTTAAAAAAGAAATTCAGAATTATGTCAAGCAAAGAACTGCGCCGTACAAGTATCCCCGAATCGTTGTATTCCGCGATTCGCTTCCCAAGACCATCAGCGGAAAGATTCAGCGCAATCAGCTATAATTTTATTTTCTGTTTTTGAGACGGGCGCAAAAAGATTGTCAAAAAGTCTTGACAAATGAGTTTTTGTGTGATATACTACCTTTATCAAAGGCGTTGACGAAGAGGACTGCTGTGTGAAGCGTACAGAGAAATGACGGTTGGTGCAAGTCATTGGCATATACATGGCGCGGTCGGTAGCTTCTGAGCCGAAAGGAAGAAAGCGCAAGGCGCAAGTAGAACCTTTCCGTATTGCTGCGTCAAAGCATAGGACTTGTTTGAGTCTTTAAGTGGCATCAACCGATGCAATTTGAGTGGTACCGCGGGTAGTGTATATGAATTCATTGCTCGTCTCAAAGAAATCGCTTCTTTGGGACGGGCTTTTTTCATCCGTCTGAAGCGAATATCCATAAGAAGAAAGGAAAGTATGATGCGAAAAGAAGACGCATTGGGAAGCGCAGAGCTTGACAGCAAGATTCGCGAGATGGCAGGCAGAATCCGTGCGCTTCGTGAAATTGAAAATTTAACCCCTGCGGCTATGGCAGAGAAGACGGGCGTGTCTGAAGAAGCATATCTTGCCTGCGAGTCGGGCAAGGCCGACTTGAATTTTGCCTTTATTTACCGTTGCGCACAGGTTCTGAATGTCGATGTGACCGATATTATTGAGGGTAGCAGTCCCCGCCTTGCTTCCTATACAGTGACAAGACGCGGCGACGGCCAGAAGATTGAGAAGGCGCACGGCATGATTTACTATAATCTGGCACCGTCCTTCAAAAACCGTATTGCCGAGCCTCTGTTTGTCAATGCCGCTTATAGTGAGGAGGCGCAAAGCCGCCCGATTGAATTGACGACTCACGCAGGTCAGGAATGCGACATCATCATTCATGGCGCACTCAAGGTGCAGGTTGGCGACCATACCGAGATTCTGAGGGAAGGGGACAGCATCTATTATAACAGTGCAACCCCTCACGGCATGATTGCCGTTGACGGTGCTGACTGTCTTTTCTATGCCATTGTTCTGAACCCGACAGGCGAGCCAATTCCCGAGCTGACAAACGATAAATTATCAGCCGTTACCGCACGCGAAAACAAGCAGGCGGCGGCAGATGCCGAGGAGCAGACGAGAATTTATCACCGCTTTGTTGAGTGCAAGGAGGATGAAAACGGCAAGCCCCTCTCCATTCAGTTCAAAAATGCATCGAAGTTCAATTTTGCCTTTGATGTTGTCGATGCCTTGGCAAATGAAAAGCCCGATAAGCTGGCGATGCTGCATATCTCCAAGGATATGACCGAGCGCCGCTTCACCTTTGCACAGATGAAGCGCGCGTCCAATCAATGCGCCAACTACTTCAAATCGCTCGGTATCAAGCGTGGCGACCGCGTGATGCTGGTTCTGAAGCGTCACTATCAGTTCTGGTTTGCCATTCTCGGCTTGCATAAGTTGGGCGCAGTAGTCATTCCCGCTACCAATCTTTTACAGGAGCATGATTTTGAATACCGCTTTGAAGCGGCGGGTGTCAGTGCAATTCTTTGCACTGCCGACGGAGATACAGCCCATCAGGCAGAGCTTGCCGCAGAAAAATGCCCGAATGTCAAGCACAAAATCATTGTGGGCGGCGACCGCGACGGTTGGCGTTCCTTTGACCGCGAATATGAGCTTTATACAGGAAGATTTGAAAGGACAGAGGATGCGCCCGCGGGCGACGACCTCATGCTGATGTTCTTTACATCGGGAACGACGGGCTATCCCAAGATTGCGGCACACAACTACCGCTATCCGCTCGGTCACTTCCATACCGCAAAATACTGGCACTGTGTCAACCCCGACGGCTTGCACTGGACAATTTCCGATACAGGCTGGGCGAAGGCAATGTGGGGTAAGCTGTACGGTCAATGGCTCGCGGAGGGTGCAGTCTTTGTTTATGACTTTGACCGCTTCAATTCCGCCGAGATTCTGCCGATGTTTGCCCGTCACCATATCACCACCTTCTGCGCACCGCCGACCATGTACCGTATGCTCATTAAGGAGGATTTGTCGAAATACGACCTTTCCTCGCTCACCCATGCATCCATTGCAGGTGAGGCACTCAATCCCGAGGTGTTCAAGCAGTTAGAGAAGAGCACAGGGCTTCGCATCATGGAGGGCTTCGGACAGTCCGAAACCACCTTGGTCGTCGGTAACCTGCAAGGCGATTCGCATAAGATAGGCTCTATGGGTAAGCCTGTGCCGATTTATGATGTTGATATTGTGGACGCAAACGGCAAGTCTGTTTCTGTCGGTGAAAACGGAGAAATCGTCATCAGAACCGATAAAGAGCATCCGTGCGGCCTGTTTACAGGCTATTACCGTAATGAAGAAAAGACGGGAGAGGTATGGCACGACGGTATGTACCATACAGGCGATGTCGCATGGAAGGACGAGGACGGCTTCTACTGGTATGTCGGTCGCATTGATGATGTCATCAAGTCCTCGGGCTACCGCATCGGTCCGTTTGAAATTGAAAATGTCATTATGGAGCTTCCGTATGTTCTGGAGTGCGGTGTATCAGGCGCACCTGATGAAACACGCGGACAGGTTGTCAAGGCAAGCATCGTCCTGACAAAGGGAACAGAACCGACCGAGGAGCTGAAAAAAGAAATTCAGAGCTATGTCAAGCAAAAGACAGCGCCCTATAAATATCCTCGCATTGTGGAGTTCCGCACCGAGCTTCCCAAAACCACAAGCGGCAAAATCATGCGTAATAAGCTGTAATGCAATTGCATAAAGGAGCTTGACATGAAAAGAGAAAAACGAGTCTACCTCTTCGCAGGACACTACGGAAGCGGTAAGACCAATATTGCTGTCAACTTCGCATTTCATCTTCGCGCGTCGGGTGAAGCCGTCACCATTGCCGACCTTGATATCGTCAACCCGTATTTTCGCACCAAGGACAGCGAGGAGGAGCTTCGTGCGGCAGGCATTGGCTTTGTTTGCTCCGACTATGCTAACACCAATATTGATATTCCCGCCTTGCCGCAAGCGGCATACCGTCTTGTCATGCAGGACGATGCGTATGCCGTCTTTGATGTCGGCGGGGATGACAGAGGCGCACTTGCACTCGGTCGTTATACCCCCTCGATTCTTGAAGAAAATCGGTATGAAATGTGGTTTGTCGCCAATTTCTGCCGCCCTCTGACGCCCGATGCAAAGTCGGCATATGAGGTCATGCAGGAAATTGAGGCGGCAGGCGGCATCCGCTTTACAGGTATTATCAATAATACCAACCTTGGACTTGAAACCGATGCTGAAACCGTACTTTCATCTTTGGCGAAGGCAGAGGCACTTGCAGCACTTGCAGGCATTCCCGTTGTCATGACAACGGTTGCGGCAGAGCTTGTCGCATCTGCTGACGGCGCGAAGCTCGCATCCGAGATTCCCAATTTGTTTCCCATTCATTTGCAAAAAAAATATTTTGATATAGGAGGCTCATCTATATGGCAAAGCTAACATTCCGTACAGACCTTTGCAAAGGCTGCGGACTTTGTGTCAGTGCCTGCCCGAAGCATCTTTTAATCATTGCTAAAGACAAGCTGAACAAAAAAGGACATTCACCCGTCGAAATCACCGATATGAGTCAGTGTATCGGTTGCGCTTTCTGTGCAACCATGTGTCCTGACTGTATCATTACAGTAGAAAAGTGAGGGTAAAATTATGGCAGAAAAGATTTTGATGAAGGGTAATGAAGCTATAGCCGAGGCTGCCATTCAGGCAGGCTGCCGCTTTTACTTCGGATACCCCATTACACCTCAGACAGAAATTGCCGCTTATATGGCAAAGAGAATGCCCAAAATCGGCGGTACATTCTTGCAGGCAGAGAGCGAGGTCGCCGCTATCAATATGGTGTACGGCGTTTCGGCAACAGGCCGTCGCGTCATGACCTCATCCTCAAGCCCCGGCATTTCCCTGAAGAGTGAAGGACTTTCCTACCTCGCTGGAAGTGATTTGCCCGCACTTGTTGTCAATGTGCAGAGAGGCGGCCCCGGTCTTGGCGGTATTCAGCCCTCACAGGCAGACTATTTTCAGGCAACACGCGGAGGCGGTCACGGCGACTTCCATATGATTGTACTTGCGCCCGCATCGATACAGGAAATGGCAGATATGACCGTACAGGCATTTGACCTTGCCGACAAGTATCGCATGACCGCGATGATTCTGGCAGACGGTACGATGGGACAGATGATGGAGCCTGTCAGTATGCCCGAAGTCAAGGAAAATACCGTTGAGAAGCCCTGGGCTGTCACAGGCACAAAGCTTGCCCGTAAGCATAATATCGTCAATTCGCTTTCTCTCGTTCCCGAGGAGCTTGAGCAGCTCAACTTTGCCCGCTATGAGCGTTACCGTGAGGTTGAGGAAAACGAGGCACTTTGGGAGGAATTCATGATGGAGGATGCCGAGATTTGCGTCGCAGCATTCGGTATTGCCGCCCGTGTTTCCAAAAATGCCATTATGGCGGCACGCGCGGAGGGCATTAAGGTCGGTCTGATTCGTCCCCGTACCGTATGGCCCTTCCCGAAGAAAGCATTTGCCGAGGCGGCAAAGCGCGTGAAGAGCTTTATCTCGGTCGAGCTTTCAATGGGACAGATGATTGAGGATGTCGAGCTTGCCATTCGTTGCACGCGTCCTGTGACGCTCTGCAATCGCGTAGGCGGTATGATTCCTTCACCCGAGCAGGTACTTGCCGCAATCAAAGAGGCGGCAAAGAACGGAGGTAACAACTGATGACAGTTTTTGAAAAGCCAAAGAGCTTTACAGACGGCGCACTGCACTATTGCCCCGGCTGCACACACGGCATCATTCACCGCCTTGTCGCCGAGACCATCGACGAGCTTGGCATTGAGGGAAATACCGTTGGTGTTGCGCCTGTCGGCTGTGCCGTTATGGCATATAACTATTTCCTTTGCGATATGGTGGAGGCGGCACACGGTCGCGCACCAGCAGTTGCAACAGGCTTGAAGCGTGCATATCCCGAAAATATCGTCTTTACTTATCAGGGCGACGGCGACCTTGCATCCATCGGTATGGCTGAAACCGTCCACGCCGCTACCCGTAACGAGAATATCACCGTTATTTTTGTCAACAATGCCATTTACGGTATGACAGGCGGTCAGATGGCACCGACATCCTTGCCCGGTCAGGTCACCCAGACCTCACCCTACGGCCGCGATGTCAATACAGTCGGCTATCCCGTCAAGGTTTGCGAGATGCTTTCGCAGCTTGAAGGCCCCGAGTATCTGGAGCGCGTGGCAGTCAATAGCGTCAAGAATATCAGAAATGCAAAGAAGGCCATCAAAAAGGCATTTGAAAATCAAGTGAATGGCCGTGGCTTCTCGCTTATCGAGGTGCTTTCCACCTGCCCGACTAACTGGGGTATGACACCCGACAAGGCACTTGCATGGGTTGACGAGCGTATGATTCCGTATTATCCGCTTGGCGTTTATAAGGACAGAAGCGCAGGAGGGGAGCAATAAAATGAAAACAACAGAAATTTTGATTGCTGGCTTTGGCGGTCAGGGCGTTCTCTTTACAGGTAAATTGCTCGCGTATAAGGGACTTCTGGAGGGCAGACAGCTCAGCTGGCTTCCGTCCTACGGCCCTGAAATGCGTGGCGGTACGGCAAACTGCAGTATCATTTTGAGCGATACACCTGTCGGCTCACCTATCGTTTCCAATCCCGATATTCTGGTGGCGATGAATCTGCCTTCCTTTGAAAAGTACGAAAGCACGGTCAAGGCAGGCGGCATGATATTTGCCGACTCATCCTTGATTGACAAAAAGACCGCACGCACCGATGTGCAGGCATTTTATATTCCTGCCACACAGATGGCGCAGGAATGCGGCATCCCCACGCTCGCCAATATGATTATGCTTGGTAAGCTGATTAAGGAAAGCGGCATTGTTGAATACGAGAGCATTGACGATGCACTCAAAAAGGTTGTGTCCGCTAAGCGCATTGAGCTTTTGGATGTCAACCGTCGTGCGATTGACCTTGGTTATCAATATAATGGCTAATAATTGAAAGAAGGAAATTGCTTTATGGATATCAAAATCACATTAACCGATAAGCCGCAGGCAAAACCGAACGAGGCTGCGCTCGGCTTCGGTCAATACTTCACCGACCATATGTTCCTGATGGACTATACCGAGGAAAAAGGCTGGCATGATGCCCGCATCGTGCCTTTTTCCACACTTGAGCTGCATCCCGCATCGACTGTTTTGCACTACGGTGCAGAGGTTTTTGAGGGCTTGAAGGCATACCGCCGTCCCGACGGCAAGGTGCAGATGTTCCGTCCTATCGAGAATATCCGCCGTATGAACCGTTCGGCAGAGCGTCTTTGCCTGCCTGAAATCGACGAGGCTGACGCGATGCAGATTCTCGATACCTTCGTATCGATTGAGCAGGATTGGGTTCCTTCCGCACCCGGCACCTCTCTCTATCTGCGCCCCTTCCTTTTCGGTAATGACCCGTTCCTCGGACTTCACACCATCAACCATTCAACCTATGTTTTGATTGCATCTCCTGTCGGCAGCTACTATAAGGACGGTATCAACCCTGTCCGCATCATGATTGAGACAGAGGATGTCCGTGCAGTGCGCGGCGGTACAGGCTACGCAAAGTGCGGCGGTAACTACGGTGCGAGCAACCGTGCAGGGAAGAAGGCAGAAAGCAAGGGCTATTCGCAGGTTTTGTGGCTTGACGGCGTTGAGCGCAAGTACATCGAAGAGGTCGGCGCGATGAATGTCATGTTCATGATTGATGACGAAATCATCACGCCAGCTCTCACAGGCTCAATTCTGCCCGGTGTCACCAGAATGTCCTGCATTGAGCTTCTTCGTAAGCAGGGCTGCCGCGTTTCCGAACGCCTCATCAGCGTTGATGAGCTTTGGAGTGCACTTGAAGCAGGTCGCTTGAAGGAGGCATGGGGCTGCGGTACAGCCGCTGTCGTATCTCCGATTGGCGAGCTTGCATACGGCGATAAGATTTTCCATATCAATGACGGCAAAATCGGCACGGTCACACAGAAGCTTTACGATACTCTGACGGGTATTCAGTGGGGCAAGCAGCCTGATACAGAGGGCTGGACACATCCCGTTCCCGCAAAGAACTAAAAAAGAAGGAAGTCACGAGAGAACCGCCCTCTCAATTGTTGGATTTTTGCTCTGACCTGTAAGGGCGGTTCAAAAATCGTGGCTTCCGCTATTTTTCTTGCTTTTTCCCTCTTGCTTTTTTTGTGAATGTATGCTATAATTCTCATTGTCAAGCGCAGATGTAGTTCAATGGCAGAACTTCAGCTTCCCAAGCTGATCACGCGGGTTCGATTCCCGTCATCTGCTCCAGCAAAAAAGCCCATGAAATCTGAAAAAATCAGATTCCATGGGCTTTTTTCGACTTGTTTGTGTTGCGTGCGATTGACTATAGTGTTGTTAATTCCTTCTGCCTCGGATTTGTTGTAAACCTTCTTTTTTGTGAAATCGGCAAGGAGCTTCTTCACCTGTCCGTTTGTCAGCTCGTAGGAATATGGCTTTTCCGTAGAGTTGTCTACAAGATTGAAACGAACACCTTTTTTCTTTGTTTTATAAGAAAATCCGGGTCTGTCAGCAGTTCATTTTTCACCCAAGATTGCGTTGTATCGAATTTTTCAGCATATCTACGAATAATTCGCTCGTTTTCCGCATGAATAGCTGCTTCGATAGTGGGCTGATACTTTGACCTTGAATCTCCCTCTATCATATATTCGTTGTCTATCTTGAGAACATTTCGATTTTTGCCAGCTATATCGGTGAATGTATGGACTACTTTGAGAAGCGATCCCTGTATTCCGGCTTGAGATCCCCCGTGAGCATTAATCCGATTTTCTGAATATCCTGTTCCGTCACCTCGCCCTTCTGGTCGTAACGATATATTATTGCCTCGATCATTCGTTGGCGATTCTCCTCTGTTTTCAGCAAAATCAACTCTGCTATTGTATCTTCTTCGCTCAGACCGCAGGCCTTCAATAGCCCTATCAAGTCGCTTTGTATCTTTGTTACCATAATCTTTCTTCCAATCGTGAATATTTTTTAGCCTTTTCTCTGCCAAAGATGTGAACAATGCCTTCATTGTCGATTATGTACCGATAAGTGAACCCATTGGATAAAGTTCGCCTTCTCAGTTTATTTCGATGTTTCGCATCCCAAGTTAAAGCTTCGGACTGTATATGTTCTTGTTCAACAAAATCAAGCGTTAATTCATTATAGCACGAAGTATCAAAATTTTCAATATCGACTTTTTCGTAAGGAATATAGCGAGCAGTCTTTTTTCTATTATATCTTGTTTCACCCGCGTTGTCAACATCATCCTTAACTTCGTCTTTGAGGTCGCGGTCGTGGTCAAGAATGAATTTGGCAAGCTTTTTAATTTTCGCGGCATTGACAGGCTAACTCTGTTTGTGCTATAATGAAAGTATCTATATAGGCTTTTGGCTGCTTGGAAGGGAAGCGTGGTTATGAATATCATTCATTGTGCGGATATCCATCTCGGCTCGCGGATGGACTCGGCGTTGCCGAAAAATCTGGCAAGTGAGCGCAAGGCAGAGCTTCGCGCCACCTTTATTCGTATGCTTGACTATGCAAAGGCGCATGAGGTGTCCGCCATTCTTCTGTCGGGAGATGTCTTTGATGATGCGCTTCCAAAGCGGAAGGATAAGGAATTTTTCTATGATGCCGTTCGTGCAAATCCCGAAGTTGATTTTCTCTATTTGCGTGGCAATCATGACCGACTTGAATCCTATACCGTCACCGACCTGCCGAACCTCAAAACCTTCACCGACAGCTTTACGACCTATACATACGGTAATCTTGACATTACGGGCATTGAATGCACCGAAAACAACGCCCTCTCTATGTATGCCGCCTTAAAGCTGAATCCCGACCGCCTGAACATCGTCATGATGCACGGGCAGGTGACAAGCCACTCGGAGATTGACTGCGTGAATCTTTCTGAATTGCGTGGCAAATACATTGATTATCTGGCGCTTGGACACCTTCATTCCTATCGCAAGGAAAAGCTTGACGAGCGCGGCTACTACGCATATAGCGGCTGCCTTGAAGGGCGTGGCTTTGACGAGACGGGCGAAAAGGGCTTTGTCCTGCTTCGTGTCGAAGACACAATCGAAAGTGAATTTGTGCCCTTTGCCAAGCGCACCGTTGCCGAATATACTGTCAGCTTGACAGGCACTGACAGCGTTTATGCCGCCGCGCAAAAGGTGCGCGCGGAAAACACCGCCTCACAGGATGACCTTCTGCGCGTGATACTGACAGGCGAGGTGCCGTACGATAACGAGATGCTTGCCACCGATATGACGAAATATCTGGAGACGGATGCGTATTTTGTGTCTGTCAAGGATAAAACCGTGCGGCAGTATGATGCGCTTGAATATCAAAACAGCCTGTCGCTTCGCGGTGAATTCATCAGAACAGTGCTTGCAGATGAGAGCTATACACAAGATGAGAAGCAAAAAATCATTGCGCTCGGGCTTCGTGCGCTTGACGGAAGGGAGCTTGAAGCATGAAGATTCTTTCCCTTTACATTGAAAACTACGGCACGCTTTCTGAAAAGCACTACGAATTTGAGGACGGACTGACTGTATTTTGCGAAGAAAACGGATACGGTAAAACAACCATTGCATCTTTTATCAAAGCCATGTTCTACGGCTTGCCCGCTGTCACGAAGGTGACAAAGGACTTTTCCGACCGTAAGCATTTTTATCCCTTTGGCGGCGGCAAATTCGGCGGTAATCTTTTGTTTGAGGCAGACGGCAAACGCTATCGCATTGAACGCTTTTTTGACCGTTCCAAAAAGACACAGGATAGCTTCCGCCTCTTTTGTAATGACAGTGAATGTGACGAATTTGACGGTGAAAATGTAGGGCAGGCGTTTTTCGGTCTTGATGAGGCATCCTTTGTCCGCACCCTCTTTATCGACAGTACCCATGGCGATTTTACTATGACTGCGGATATAGGCGCGGCGCTCAATCGCTTTGTTGACGATACCGACGACGATTTACATTTTGAAGCCGCGATGAAGCTGCTTGAGAAGAAGCGTAAGGAGTTGAAGGCAGACCGAGGCAATAAAGGTCTGATTGCCGATAAGGATGCGGAAATTCGCACGCTTGAACAGAAAATAGAGGGCCTCACGCAAATGCAAAGGGAGCTTGAAGCACTCTATCTCGAAAGAGATGCCATCAGCAAGAATATTGCGGCAGACGAAGGAGCCTTGATACAGGCAAAGCACGCAGAACGCTGGGCCGTCTATGATGAGAAGTTAAGAGAGCTTTCGGCTGTACGGGCAGAGCTTTTGACATTCAGCGAGCGCTATCAGCAGGGCTTGCCCGATGAAGATGCAATCCTTTCGGTGCGGGGGACGCTTGAAGCACTTGCAGGCACGCTCACCAAGCTGGAAGAGCAGAGCGTGGGCGAGGATGCGTCAGAGCGCTATGAAGCACTGACAAAGCACTTCTTGGGCGGCATACCGACCGAAGCACAGCTCAATGATATTGAGTTGAAAATCGGTGACATCGCGAGACTTGAAGGCGAGGTCGCGGCAATCGGGCGCGAGACACGGGATGCGCACGCGACGGCACTCGTCGCGCGACTGGACGGTAAAATGCCGACAGACAACGAGCTCGAAGTGGCTCGGAAGGCACTTGAAGCCAACAGGCAGAGTAAGCGGCAGGCAGAATTAAAGCCGTCAAAAAGCTCTATACGCACGCGGATTTTGCTCGCCGCAGGCAGCGTATGCCTTCTGTGCGGTCTTGTATTTTTGTTTGTGCTTTTGCCGCTTGGTATTGCATTGAGCTTGCTCGGTGCAGGCGCGTGTGCGCTTGGCCTGGGAATGTCGGGCGCGGCAAAGCATTCGGCAAGTGAAGCACCGTGCGATACGGCTGTGCGTGAATTTCTTGCGCGTTACGGGTATCTGTCAGAGGCAGGCGTTGAGGCTGATTTTTTGCATCTGACACACGATTTGGATGCCTATCACCGCTTGATTTTGCGCGAGCGCGAGGATAAACGGCGCACAGACGAGAAAAAAGAGACAATCAGGCTGATGCGCGAAGCGCTGAACGCTTTTTTTGCAGAATATCGGCTTGAGGGCGGAGATGCCGTCAGACTTCTGTCCGCGCTTCGCGCAAAAACACAGGATTATCTGCGTCTGGGCGAGGAAAAGAGAATCCGTGCGGCGCGAAAAGAGGCACTTGAAGAGGAAAGCCGCCGCTATATTTTGGCGGTACAGGAAATTTTTTCTCCCTATGACATTGAAGCGAACCCTGAAACGCTCAAGATTTCCTTTGCAGACGAGCTTTTGCAGGCGCGTCGAAGGATGAACGAGGCGGCTCTTCGTGAAAAGGAATTGCAGACAGCGGCAGAAAATTACCGCCAAAGCTATGCGCTTGATGAGCGTGTAAATGTCACCTGTCAGGAGCCTTCTCTGCTTGAAGAGAAGCTATCCGAGCAGAGACGGCGATTTGCGGTGCTTGAAAGGCAAATTTTGCATATTGAATATCAGCTTGAGGAGCTTGTTGAGCTTGAAAATGGCTTGGAGAGGCTACGCGAGGAGCAGGCGGCAATGAAGTATAAGCATCGCTTGCTTGCGGCGACCGAGTCACTTATGCGAGATGCCGAGCAGAGCCTGCTCGACCGCTATGTTGCGCCAATTAAGGATAGCTTTTGTCGTTATGCGGAGAGCGTTTCGGAGCTTCTCGGTGAAAAAATCACGATGGATAAAAGCTTTGCTATCAGCTTTGAAAAAAACGGAGAGCTTCACAGTCAAAAGCATTTGAGTGCGGGACAGCTTGCGCTTTTATCACTTTGTCTGCGTCTTTCGCTGATTGACAATATTTACGGTGAAAAATCCCCCTTTCTTGTGCTTGATGACCCGTTTGTGCATCTGGATGAAACACACTTGAAGAAGGCACTTGCTACCTTGAAGCTGCTTGCAGAGGAAAAGCAAATGATTTATTTCACCTGCCATGAAAGTCGGGCAGATTTTTCCTAATACTTGACGCGGCCGACGCATTCAGGCAGCACCGAAAAAAGAGGCACTGTTCTTTTTGAACGGCGCCTCTTTTGCGGATTGGGTACAATTATCAATAAATTTGAGGTGGAAAACGAAAACTTCAGTTTTCGTTTTCTTCTCATTTTATGATGTCTTTTTTCTATCGCCGTTCTCGCGCTCTACCGTACTCTTGTACGCCTACGCTCGCGAGAACGGCGATTCCTGCTCTGACTTCGACGGCCTCGGTTCTTCATGAGCTGCCCTTTTTTGTCACTTTTTCTATCATTTGCAATGAGTAAAAAAGGACAGGCGACGGATGATAATACCGTAACAAAGTCAAATAAGCTTTTGATGAAAGGATGTGACGCAAAATGAAAAAGCAGAGTTTGGGTGGTTTTTTGATGTGTATGTGCGCGCTTTTGCTTGCCGCCTTTTGTCTTGTGATGCCAATTGGCGCCCGTGACAATGGGTGGTATGTGAAGCGCGAAAAAAATAATTTGCAGCCGAAGCTTGATGTAGGGCAGGAGCTTATCCGCGAATACGGCGGCTATTATATTGATGAAAAGCACGGTGACGGATGCAAGGAGAAAGTCATCTACCTCACTTTTGATGCAGGGTATGTGAATGAGAATGTTATTTCGATATTGGATACGCTCAAAAAGGAGAATGTGCCTGCCGCGTTTTTTGTATTAGAGCATGTATTGGATGCAAACGGTGACACGGTGCGGCGTATGCAAAAGGAAGGACATCTTGTTTGCAATCACACGATGAAGCACAAGGATATGACGCGCGTTGACAAGGCAGAATTTACCGCCGAGCTTCAGGGACTTGCGGAAAAGTACAAGAGGTTGACAGGCTGTGAGATGCCGAAATATTACCGTCCGCCAGAAGGGAAGTACACGCGCGAGAATCTTCAGTGGGCGAAGGAGCTTGGATATCGGACGGTTTTCTGGAGTTTTGCTTATGCCGATTGGGACAATGGCAATCAGCCTGAAATTGCCCGCGCAAAAAAGAAAATCACCGAAAATATGCATAACGGCGCGGTGCTTCTTTTGCATCCCACATCGAAAACCAATGCAGAGCTTTTGCCTGAGTTGATTCGGGAATGGAAGGCGGAGGGCTATCGTTTTGGTACGCTTGACGAGCTTACGGCGTAATCTGGCGCGACTGGCGGCACTCTTGCTTGCCTCTGTGCTGACCTTTTTGCCGATACACTCGCTCGCTCACGCAAAAAATGTGTATCACTGCTCGCGCACCGATGAAAAGGTCGTGGCACTGACCTTCGATGACGGGCCGCATCCGCGCTATACGAGGGAAATTTTGCAATTGCTTGAACGGTATGGCATTCGTGCGACCTTCTTTATGATTGGCGAGAATATTTCAAATTATCCCGATACGGCAAAAATGGTGGTGGCGGCAGGTCACGAGGTGGGGAACCATACCGATACGCATCCGTCAATTCGGCGTGCTGACAATGCGGCAGTCAGACGGGAAATGGAAATTGCCGAGAAGAAAATCTCGGACCTGACAGGCGAAAGGCCGAGTCTGTTCCGTCCGCCCGAGGGGCTTTGCTCATCGCGTGTCAGCACGCTCGCGAGTGAGATGGACTATTCAGTGATACTTTGGACGGTGGATACGCGCGATTGGGCAAGCACGCCTGCCACCATCATTGCGCGGAATGTCATGCAAAATGTGCAGGGCGGTGATATTTTGCTTTTTCACGATTATGTGAGTGGCAAATGCACAACGCTTGACGCACTTGAAATCGTCATTCCTGCCTTGAAGGCGGAGGGGTATTCCTTTTTAACAGTATCAGAGCTGATTGCGCGTGGTAAAAAATAAATGATAGAAGGGTAGCATCAAGCAGAAAACGATGTTGCCCTTTGCGTTTTCTTCGGGGGAAAACGCCTTTTCTGCGAAAAAACTCAAAATTGAAAAGAAATTTGATTATTTTTCAGAAACCCCTTGACAAACAGCGTTTTTTTTGGTAAAATAATTATCGTTGTGACAAGGTATGTACCTTTAGCTCAGTTGGATAGAGCAACTGCCTTCTAAGCAGTAGGTCGAGGGTTCGAGTCCCCCAAGGTACGCCATTTCGATATGGTGGGTATAGCTCAGTTGGTTAGAGCGCCAGGTTGTGGCCCTGGAGGTCATCGGTTCGAACCCGACTACTCACCCCAGAAAAAAGAACGGTTACGAAAGTAACCGTTTTTTTGTATAAGAAAAGGCATCGGTTATTACCGATGCCAAGCCGTATGGGAATATAAGTTACTTGGAGCAGGCTCAAAGTAACTTGACAAGATTTTCGGGCAAGGCCCGAAAACTTGCATCGAGTCGCGCGGTAGAGTCACCAAGCAAAAAGGCATCGGTAACAACCGATGCCAAGCCGTACGGGAATATAAGTTACTTGGAGCAGGCTCAAAGTAACTTGACAAGATTTTCGGGCAAAGCCCGAAAACTTGCATCGAGTCGCGCGGTAGAGTCACCAAGCAAAAAGGGATCGGGAACAACCGATGCCTTTTTTAGTCGGTGGCCAAGCGGGC
>JAZRPF010000002.1:0-50472 GCA_045649045.1 Eubacteriales bacterium | reverse complement strand
AGCTTCTTCTTACTTTTTCGAGTATTAACTCTTGTGTTTTTAACGAGATTCCTTCACACTTTTTTGTGTTCGAATTCTGTTGTTCAATTTTCAATGACCGACCGCGGTCTTTCGTCCGCGACTCTCCTATCTTAACACATCTAGCGCCTTTTGTCAAGCCCTTTTTGAAAACTTTTTTATTTTCTTTTTCGGCTTTCCTTTTTCGCTTCTGTGCTTCGACTGCCCCGCTCTCGTGAGGCTTGTCTATTATATCATCTCATTTCTCTTTTGTCAAGGGGGTTTTTGCGCTTTTTTGTCATTTTTCTGCTTTTTTGTCAAAACGCCGAAGAAAAGGCGGAAGAACGACGCGGTTTTGATTGTTTTGACAAAAGTGCCTGAAACAAGTACAAATAGACCACAGCCAAATACAAAAAAATGAGGAATACAATATTTGGCTACAAAACAGTCAAGATTTATTCATAATCAAATGCTATAATAGTAAAGCGATGCCGATGTGCATTGTTCTACGGGCCATTAGCTCAGTTGGTTAGAGCTCCCGGCTCATAACCGGTCGGTCCCGGGTTCGAGTCCCTGATGGCCCACCAATAAAAAGAGGCAGCCCTTGTGGTTGCCTCTTTTTGTTGTCGGCGCGGCAGGAGCGCGTATCAAGACCGAACGGTGTAGAGCCGGAGGCTACATAATCAAGCGCGCGCGAGTCTGTGCTTGCACAAGCGAGCCGCGCGCAGATTGCTCCGCGAGCGCATCGCAAAGCGATGCAAAAACGAAGTGCCGCCTTTGACAAAAGGCGTAGCTCGCAAGGAGTATAACCGGTCGGTCCCGGGTTCGAGTCCCTGATGGCCCACCAAAAATAACGGCTTCCTTGAAGCCGTTATTTTTTATCCATTGCGAAAGCAATGGTATATCATCACGCATGGCGTGTATCTCATCACCGAAGGTGTATATCATCAGCCGCAGGCTGTATCTGCTTTCGCAATGATGATATACAACACTTTGTGTTGATGATATTCAGTCCGATGGACTGATGATATACACGGCTCTGCCGTGATGAATATGCAGGGCAACGCTGGGCGTCAGCAAGCCGACTTATATCAAGACAAGCATATGCCACGGTGCCAAAATGAAATATTTTCTGTATAATCGCCATTCAGATCTTGACATTGTTCGAGATTTGGAATATAATATATATAATAAATATATATTTTTAAGGTGAAATTATGTTACAATATATGACTGCACGGGAAGCGGCAGAAAAATGGAACATATCTCAACGGCGCGTGTCTATACTTTGCGCTGAAAACAGAATTCCCAATGCTGCTATGCTCGGCAATATGTGGATCATTCCTCGTCATGCTGAAAAGCCCGATGATGCAAGAAAGATGAAGCCTCCAAAACGCACGGAATCCGCCCGTCCCTTTGTCAAATGGGCAGGTGGAAAAGGTCAGCTTTTAGAGGTACTGAAAAACAATTTACCTGAAGGAATCGGGGCAACAATCACGAAATACGCCGAGCCCTTTGTGGGGGGTGGCGCTCTGCTTTTCGCATTGCTTAATGAATATTCCTTTAATCAAGTTTATATTTGCGACAATAATCAGGATCTTATCAACGCTTATTCTGTGATTAAGGATTATTGCGATGAACTGATAGAGATGCTTTCCTACATGCAGAGCAAGTACAGCTCTTGTGCTGATAATGACGGAAAACAAGCATATTATTATGAGCAACGCGACAGATATAACACTTTGAGTCTGAATGATGACACTCGTATTGAAAAGGCGGCATTGTTTATCTTCATAAACAGAACCTGTTTCAACGGATTGTATCGAGTGAACAGAAGGGGGCTCTATAATGTACCCTTTGGCAAGCACTCAAGCCCTACCATTTGTGACACGGATAATTTACTGAAAATATCCAAAGCCCTGCAAAATGTCACAATGCGCTCGTGCGATTATCACGATGTTTTGCGCTTTGCCGATGAAAGTACCTTTGTTTATCTTGATCCGCCATACCGTCCTTTGAATGCTACATCCGCTTTTACCTCATATACGGAAGAACAATTCAACGATCAAAATCAAATTGAGCTTGCAGATATGTATAAAAAGTTATCGTCAATGGGTGCAAAGGTTATGTTAAGCAATTCCGATCCGCACAATGCCGATGAAAATGATAATTTCTTTGATGATTTGTATGCCGATTACACCATATTGAGAGTAGAAGCCTCCCGTATGATAAGCAGCAAGGCTTCTTCCCGCGGAAAAATCAAAGAATTGCTGATTAAAAATTATGAAGGAGATTAAACATGATTAAAGGCGGAAAAGGCGGCGGCAATACACGCACAGGATTGGTTTTCGAAGGTAAGACCGATCTGTCAACATTTTTAGGCAATCAGCCGCACTATCGTGTAATTGGACACGATGTGCTATACGACGATCAAAAGGTGGCAGAGGTTTATAAAAAACACAAGTTTTACAGCGTTTTTCTCAAAAAGCTCGAAATTGATTGGACAAAATATATATCTAAACAATTACTGCCGGACGATAGCATTTTTGTTTTGTTAAACAACACCCTCTTTATTATTGAGTGCAAACACCAACAAATAGCGGGCTCTGTCGATGAAAAGCTACAAACCTGCGATTTCAAGAGGAAACAATATAAAAAACTTCTGTCAGCCGCTAATATTGATGTAGAATATATTTATCTGTTAGATGATTGGTTTAGAGATGAAAAGTACAAAGATGTATTAAATTATATTCATTCTGTTGGCTGTGATTATTATTTTGAATATGTTCCACTACATAGGCTTGGATTGCCCGTTCCTCCGGAACTAATCGAGGACTGATATGGCAAAAGGCATTCCGTTACAACCTGAAAACTTTGAGCTTGAAACAAATACAGTTTGGGCATTCCCCAACCGTGGGAAGTGGGCCACTCACGATGCAAAATATCGGGGAAATTGGTCGCCTTATATTCCAAGAAATATAATTTTAAGGTATTCAAGCGAAGGTGATACAGTATTGGATCAATTTGTTGGCGGCGGTACAACCGCTGTTGAAGCGCGCTTAACACACCGTCACTTTATCGGGTTTGACATCAATCCCGATGCCGTTGCATTATCGGCAAAGAAGTGCGAATTTGATTTTGAAACGCCCTGTACTTCTACGATAAGGTTGGGAGATGCCCGAAATCTTGATTTGCCTGACGAGTCTGTGGATCTCGTTTGTACTCATCCGCCGTATGCTGATATTATTCAGTATAGCGAAAATATAGAGGGTGATTTGTCTCACCTTGATATGAAAGCGTTTCTGCCCGAAATATTTAAGGTTGCCGAGGAGTCTTTCAGAGTATTAAAAAAAGATAAATACTGTGTAATTCTTATGGGTGATACTCGCAAAAAGGGTATGGTTCAGCCCCTCGCTTTTGAAACTATGACGATGTTTCAGCTTGCAGGCTTTAAGCTTAAGGAAATCATCATCAAAGAGCAGCACAACTGTCAAGCAACAGGGTATTGGAAAACAAACAGCATCAAGTATAATTTCCTCTTGCTTGCTCACGAATATTTGTTCGTATTCAAAAAATAAACCTCACCACAGGTGAGAAACTTGTAAACGCGCGGACTCATGTTAAGCAAAGCAAAATGTGTTCAATTTATCAAAACCGCAATTTTCTCTTGCTTTTCGCGCGGGGGCGTGATATAATAGGTAGGCATGGGACGGGCAATGCCCTCTTGTGCCGACGGTGAGTTCGAAACCATCCTCACCTAAAACAAAACTAAGGAGAAAAACCAAATGAAAGCGAAAAACCAACGCCTGCGGTACATGGCGGCCGCGGGAATGACCGCCGCTCTTTACACCGTGCTCTCGCTCGTGAACATCCCCATCAGCTTTTTCCAATTTCGGCCTGCGGAGGCATTGACGGCGCTGCCGCTTCTGACACCTGCTGCGATTCCCGGTCTTTTCTTTGGCTGTATGATTGCCAACTACATGACAGGCTGTCTTTTCTATGACATTCTGTTCGGCAGCATCGCCACCCTGCTCGGCGCGATTGGCACGCGGGTGTTACGGAAGCGCCCCGCACTTGCCATGCTGCCACCTGTTCTGTCGAACACGCTCATCATTCCGCCCATTCTCGTTTTCGCTTACGGCGCAAACGATGCTTATCCGCTTTTGATGCTCTCGGTTTTTGTGGGCGAGCTTATTTCCTGTTACCTGCTCGGTCTTATCTTCCACCGTGCAGCTAAACACTTTTCACATATTCGCTGACAAAGACCCGCCTCGGCAAACGCCGAGGCGGTTCTTTTATTTTTAAGGAGCGCGTTACTTTCTCGGTTGCTCTTTCCATATGCTATCGGGGAACATAGAGGCGCGTAAAAGGTCAGCAGGCTCAATCTCCAAGGCATCTGCGATATTGTAAAGGACTTCGAGTGAAAAGGGGCGGACAATGTTCGGCGCTTCGATTGAACTGATATGCGAACGGCTGACGCCTGCCTTTTCCGCAAGCTTTTCCTGCGACATTCCGCGCATCTTACGCAATGCGGCAATGGTAATGCCAAGCTGTATGAATCTGTCTCTGTTTTGAAATGCGACTGCTTTTGGCATAGACAAGTCTCCTTTGCATTTTATGAATATCTATATCGAAGTGAATGATGCTTTTTCGAGTGTTCTGTCGCGTGTGAGTGTGCGCATGAAGCGGCCGCCCTTCATGCGAATGAGGCAAACAAAGACCTTCAATGCCTCGTCGAGCTTCATGAGGCAGAGGACGAGGGGGACGGGCAGGTGAAAGACATAGGCGCCGACGAGGGCGGCGGGGATGGCGACGCCCCATAGACACGCCATTTCACTTATGAGACAGAAGCGGGTATCGCCTGCGCCGCGCAGAACGCCCATAATCAAGGTGGCGGCGGGTGAGGAGAAGGCGGCTACGACCGCAACGACAAAAATCAGCCTGCGGGCGAGCAGCATGGTATCTGCTTCAAGTGAATAGAGCGAGAGGATGGGTGCTTGCAAAAGCATGATGAGAACAAAGGCAAAGACACCGACCAGAATACTGACAAAGGTGAGCGTATAGGCGCGGCGCATTGCCTCATCACGCCTGCCCTCTCCGATTGCCTTGCCGACCATGACCGCCGAGGCGTTGCCAAGTCCGATGATAAAGACGGTTGCAAGCTGCTGAACCATACCTGCGACGGCGTTGGCGGCGACAGGATCGCCCTGCGCGTAGGTGATATGGCCGAGAATCGCCGCCTGTGTGCTGATGGCAAGTGACCACATCAGCTCATTCAGGAGAACGGGGGTTGCGTGCCTCAAAAGGTCGGTGGCAAGTGTACGGTCGAAGCGGAAAAGATGGCGCACGCGGAAGGCGAGCCGCTTATCAATGACAAAGACATAGATGACGGTGATGACAAATTCGGTTATCCGCGCAACAAGGGTGGCTATGGCCGCGCCCCTGATGCCGAGCGCGGGTGCGCCGAGCTTGCCGAAAATCAGCACCCAGTTCAAAAACACATTGATGAAGAAGGACGAAGCATTCACGACTACTGAAACGCGCACAAGCTCCACACTGCGAATGGAGCAGAGTAAGGTATAACCGAAGCCAAAGATGAGATAGGCAAAGCCGACGATTCTCAAATATTCGGCACCCATCTCACAAATGAGCGCATTGCTTGAAAAAAGCCGCATGACATTTTCGGGAAAGACGAGCACGAACAGCGAAAAGAGTGCGGAGATGGCAAGCGCGACCTTCAGAATCATGGAGATAACGGTGCGAATGCTCTCGCGGTCGCCCTTACCCCAATACTGCGAGCAAAGAACAGCCGAGCCGCTTGAAAGCCCGAAGCAGACCAGCGACAAAATAAAAAAGGGCTGATTGGCAAGTGAGGATGCCGAAAGCAGTGTCCCGCTTTTATCGGCAAAGCCAAGCATGATGCTATCTGCAACACCCACCGCCTGCGTAATGAGATTTTGTACGGCAATAGGCAGTGCAAGCAATAAAAGCTGACGGTAAAAGCTGCCCTCTCGAATGATGCGACCTTTCATTTCGGCTCCTTTTCTTCATCAATCTCTGCCTATTGTAGCATAAAAATCCGCCCGTGTCAACGGTATTTTCAGGAAGAAGGATGCCGCGAAGCCATTTGGCTTCGCGGCATCTTTTATACAAGCTCGCTGTATGCGCCGAGGACGCGAAATTCCTCGCTTGCACCTTCAAGCAATAAAAGAAGCTCGGGCAGGTGGGGGTGAACGGCGGGAATCCGTAAATCGAAATAGAACTTAAATTCAAATTCCCTGTCGGGCAAGGGACGGCTCTCGAGCTTTTCCAGGCTGACACCGTAGCTATCGACAATGGACAAGACCTCATAAAGTGCGCCTGCCCTATGGGGCAAGGTCATCATGAGGCTGACGCGGTCTGCCCCGGGCAGAATGGCAGGCTGCTTCGCAATGCAGATGAAGCGCGTTGTATTGCCTGCCTCGTCATGCAGTCGGTCGGCAAGAATATCAAGACCGTAAAGGGCGGCACACTCGCGCGAGCCGAGTGAGGCAAGCCCCGCCTCTCCGCTCTCCGCGACTGCCCTTGCCGCCGCCGCGGTATTGGAAACGGCCTCAAGCGTGGCATTCGGGCAGATTCTATGCAGGGTGGCGGCACACTGGGCAAGTGCCTGCTCGTGCGAGATAATGCGCTTGATATCCCCTATCTGCGTGCCTTTTCTGGCAAGAAGATAATGTCCGATGCTCATGCGGTAGCTTTTTAATATATAGAAGTTATTTTGCAGCATGAGGTCATAGACGCGGTTAACCGAGCCTGCGGTGCTGTTCTCGATAGGCAGAACGGCATAGTCGCACGCGCCCGACTCAATGGCGGCAAATGCCCCCTCAAACTGCTTTTCATAGTGAATTTGCGGACAGTCAAAGAGATGCTCCGCCGCCTTCTGCGAATACGCCCCCTCTGTTCCCTGACAGGCAACCTTCGCATACGAGGGCAAGAGCAAGGGCGACGACTCGGCAGTTTCCGACAGCCATGCGCGATAAGGGTTCTCCCCTGCCATCTCCTTCACCTGCGCCTCTCGGCTGATCTGCATGATGCGCGAAAAGAGTGCGCGGCTCTCACGGCGGCAGCATTCGGGCGTTTTCATGGCAATATCTGCCAAAACTTCCCTCTCGCGCGCCGCGTCAAGCACCGCACGCCCCACCGATTTCTTATACGCGGCAACTTCGCGCGACAGCTCCATACGGCGCAGAAATGCCTCCAATATGACCGTATTCTCGCGGTCAATCTCACATCGTATTTCTTCAAGACTTCTTCCCATGTCTCTGTTCTCCGTTTTTGTTATGTTCAGTTTACATTCAACGAGGCAAAATCCTCAAAAAAGTGCGGATAGGATTTGGAAACGGCTTCACTTGCGTCTATTGTCACCGCACCGTTTGCGCGAATGGCGGCGATGGCCGCGCTCATGGCAAGGCGGTGGTCGTTTTGCGAGGAAACCGTCGCACCTCGGAAGTGCTTTGTGCCTCTGACGGTGAGGATTTCGCCGTCGGATTCGGCGTGTGCGCCGAGTGCGGTCAGCATCTCGATGATGCCCTGCAAGCGATTGCTTTCCTTTGCGCGCAATCTGCCGACGCCGAAGAAGCGGCTTTTGCCCTCGGCGCAGGCGGCAACCACCGACAGAATGGGGACGAGGTCGGGGATATCGCTCGCATCAATATCGGTGGCGCGCAGGGTGGCGGGGGTGACGGTCACGGTATCGTCCAGAAACGCGTACTCTGCGCCAAATTCGCGCAGGATGGGCAGAATGGCGCGGTCACCCTGCAAGGAATGCTGCTCAAGTCCCGTGACACTGACGCTATCCTTGCCAATTGCGCCTGCGGCGAGGAAGAAGGCGGCATTGGAATAGTCACCCTCGACCGTATATTCGATTGCTCTGCCGCGCTGACCGCCCATGACAAGATAGCCGTTTTCGGTTTCGGTGCTGTCAAAGCCAAATGCCTTCTGGACGGCGCGCGTCATGGTGACATAAGGGCGCGAGACGGGTGCGCCTTCAAGCACGATGCGACTCTCGCCTGCGAGCATGGGCAGAGTCAGCAAAAGTCCGCTTGTAAACTGCGAGGAAACATCGGGGGCAAGGTGAAATTCTCCGCTTGCAAGCGGCTTTCCACAGACGAGAAGGCTGCTTCCCTCCCTTTTCAGCGAGATGCCGTGCGGCGCGAGGCAATCGGCGATGGGTGCAAGCGGACGGTCAAGCAGCCGTCCCTCACCTTGCAGACCGCCCCCGCCCATCGCGGCAACAAGCGGAATCAAAAACCTGAAGGTCGATGCGCTTTCGCCGCAAGCAAGCGGTCCTGTGGGCAGGTGCGGTGTATGCGGCATGGGGGTGATGCGCGTGATACCGTTTTCGGTGCGAATTTTTGCACCGAGTGCAGTCAGAGCGGCGACGGTCGCCTCTGTATCGCGGCAGAGGTCTGTATGGACGAGGGTGCTTTCCCCCTCTGCAAGCGCGGCACAGATGGCGGCGCGGTGCAGATAGGATTTTGAGGTGACGGCGCGTACCGTACCGCCAAATCGTTTGACAACTATTGTTTGCGTCATAGCCGTTTTTTCCTTTATAGGTGATAGGATGGAGAGTTATTGAGTGGGGTGGTCTGCGCGGATTTTCTTTTGCTTACCGTCAAGCAGAAGCCGCCTTAAAGAGTCGCGGTCGCCGTCCTCGATGGCGGTGCGGTATTCCGTGAGGCTTGCAATGAGTGTATCAAGCTCGGCGAGAAGCGGGGCGCGGTTACAGAGAAAGAGGTCGCTCCACATCTCTTCATTGAGGTAAGCCACGCGCGTCATGTCGCGGAAGCTCCCTGCGCTGAAGCCGCGGTGGTGTGCCGACTGCTCACTTTTGACATAGGCACTTGACACGACATGGGCAAGCTGGGATGTATAGGCGATTTTAGCGTCATGCTCCTCGGCTGTGCAGAAGGTGATTTTTGAAAAGCCGAGTGGGGCGAGTGCCTCCTTGACGCGTGCAAAGAGAAGAATGAAATCAAAGCGCGGGGGAACGGCAACCATGGCGGCGCCGACATACAGATTCGCGCGTGCGGCGGCATAGCCCGAGCGGTGGCTGCCTGCCATCGGGTGACCGCCGACGAAGGTGAAGCCACACTCTTCGGCAATGGCGAACGCCTCGGGGCAAATAACGCCCTTCACGCCTGCAAAGTCAATAACCAGCGTATCCTTTGCAATACATTTTCCCCATTCACGCAGAAATTCAAGCACGCCGTCAGGGTAGGTGCATAGCAGGAGCAGTTGACATTCTGTGACGGTGGCTTTTGTGAGCGCACGGTTGACGGTGCCGTCAAGAATGGCAAAATCCACGAGAGAGGAATCCCTGTCCTGTGCATAGACGGTATGCTCTGCCGCGCGATATGCCTTGGCGGCGGATCCGCCGATGAGTCCGAGTCCGACGATACCGACTGTCAAAGCGCGCTCACCGCCTCCCTGACGGCGCGAACGCCGCACATGAGTGAATCGAAGTCATCGGGGGTGAGCGACTGTGCGCCGTCGCAGAGTGCCTCGGTGGGATTGGGGTGCACCTCGATCATGAGTCCGTCTGCACCAGCGGCAACGGCGGCGAGTGCCATGGGCCTCACAAAGCGCGAAACGCCTGTTGCGTGGCTGGGATCAACAATGACGGGCAGGTGGGACAGCTCGTGCAAAACGGCGACTGCCGAGAGGTCAAGGGTATTGCGGGTATAGGTTTCAAAGGTGCGGACACCGCGCTCGCAGAGAATGACCTGCTCGTTGCCGCCCGCCATAATGTATTCGGCACTCATGAGCAGCTCCTTCAAGGTATTGGCGAGTCCGCGCTTCAAAAGAACCGGCTTTTTCTGTCTGCCCAGCTCCTTCAAAAGCTCAAAATTCTGCATATTGCGTGCGCCGACCTGAATGATGTCCACATCGTCAAAAAGCGGAAGGTGCGCCGCGTTCATGATTTCCGAGACGATGGGCATTCCTGTTTTTTCCTTTGCGTGTGCAAGAAGCTCGATGCCCTCTGCTTTCAGACCCTGGAAGTCGTAGGGCGAGGTACGGGGCTTGAATGCACCGCCGCGCAAAACCGAGGCACCTGCCGCCTGAACACGCGTGGCGACCTCTTCGATCTGGGCAGGGCTTTCAACCGAGCAGGGACCTGCCATGACAGCGAAGTGGCCGCCGCCTATCCTGACACCCTTGACTGACACGACGGTATCGTCGGGATGGAACTTGCGGTTGGCACTCTTGAAGGGGTCGGTCACACGCTTGACCGATTCGACGATGTCAAGGCTTTCGAGAAGCTCGGTGTCGATTTTGGCGGTATCGCCGATCAAGCCGAGCACGGTGTGAAATTCGCCCTTGGAGATATGGACATCGACGCCCTTTGTGCGTAAAAAGTCGATGAGTGTGTTCATCTGTCTGTCGTCTGTGCCTTTTTTGAGAACAGCTATCATGGTGTTTGCCTCTTTTCTGTATGCTTGAAATAAAAGAGGGGTTGCGGCAATTTTTGCCGCAACCCCTGTATAAACGAAACAGCCTTACACTGCCGCACACGGATTTTTGACAGCAAAAATCGCTCTTACCTTCATCGCAAGATAAAAGTAAAAGTAATAAAAGTATGCTGCAAATACCGATGCAAGCTTCATCTTGACTGCTCCTTTCGTTTTCTTGCACCTATTGTAGCACGAAGAAAAAGACCTGTCAAGAGCTTTTTTGAATTTTTTTGAAATTATTTTCAGGGCAAGGTGACAATAGGTGACAGTAGTCGGGTGCCTTGGCATCAAAAGGATGGAAGCCCTTTACACTTCTTTTTCTTATAAAATAGAGGCAGAGGCAGGGCGGGCGTGCGAGCCGCCTGTGCCTCCATTGACATAAAGAAAGGAAAGGAGACAAGTATGACAGCAAAAAAGCAGTTATCTCAATCTATGGTCGACTTTTTTCAAAGCTACGACGCGGCAGAGGGCGTACCCTCATTTGAGAAGTTTGCAGATGCGGTGGGCATAGACAGCGAAGAGCTTTTGGAGCTATCGCGGCAATCTCTTTCTGTCGGACGCGCATACCGTCGCTGTCTTGCCATTCTCCGCGACCGACTGACAGACGGTGCGCTTCTGCGCCGCTATGATCCGTCCTTTTGCAAGTATGCTCTTGACTCACTGAACTGTGCTGTGGTTGACAGCGGGGAAAAAGCCCCTCTTGAAGTGGAGATCAAGATCGTATGAAGAAGGAAGGACAAAAGCCGAGCAGGCTTTCGCTCACGATTACCGAAAAGCAGGCACTGTTCTTAAAGGCAGGTGAGCGCGAGGTTTTGTTCGGGGGTGCGGCAGGGGGCGGCAAGTCGTATGGGCAGCTCATTGATGCGCTGTATTTCGCTTTGAAATATCCGCGCTCCAAGCAGCTCATACTGCGCCGTTCCTTTGCCGAGCTTGACAAGTCGCTGATTCGCGAGAGCCTTTCACTCTATCCGCGTGACATTTACCGCTACAATTCCCAGACGCACAGCGGTAAATTCAAGAACGGAAGCCTGATTGACTTTGGCTACTGTGCAAATGAAAGCGATGTCTATCAGTATCAGTCTGCGGAATACGATGTCGTGCGCTTTGACGAGCTGACGCACTTTACGGAATTTCAGTACACCTACCTATTGTCCCGAGTGCGCGGTGCGAACGGCTATCCGAAGCAAATCAAGTCCTCGACAAACCCCGGTGGGATTGGGCATGAGTGGGTGAAATCAAGGTTCGTCACTCCCGCCCCTGCGGGCGAGGCGTTTGAGGACAAAACGGGTGGCACGCGCATTTTCATTCCGTCCTATGTGCAGGACAACCGCTTTCTGATGGAAAGCGACCCTGACTACCCTGCCAGACTGGCGGCGCTGCCCGAAAACCAGAGGCGTGCGCTGCTTGAAGGCGACTGGGAGATTTTTGAGGGACAGTATTTCGCCGAATTCTCGCACACGGCGCATATCGTGGATCCGTTCCCGATACCGCGCGACTGGCGCAAATACCGCGCCATTGACTATGGGCTTGACCGCCTCGCTTGTCTTTGGGTGGCAGTCGCGCCGACAGGGCAGGTCTTTGTCTACCGTGAGCTTTGTGAGTCAGGTCTCATCATCAGCGATGCCGCCGCGAAGATTCTTGCCATGACACCGCGTGACGAGGAGATTTACGCCACACTTGCACCGCCTGACCTCTGGCACAGAAGTCAGGAGAGTGGGCGGAGCAAGGCGTCGCTCTTTGCCGAGTACGGTGTTCGCTTTACGCGCTCGTCAAATGACCGTGAGGCAGGCTGGCTGTCGGTGAAGGAGCTGCTTGCCGTCCGAGGCGGGCAGGGGGCGCGGCTGCAAATTTTCAGGCAATGCGCCGAAATCTGCCGCTGTCTGCCCCGCTTGCAGATTGACCCTGTCCGTCCAAGCGATGTGCTGACCGAGCCGCACGCTATCACCCACGCGCCCGACGCCCTGCGCGCCTTTGCCATATTCTATACGCGTCCGAATATGGCGGAGACGGGAACGCGCGAGTCGATGCCCCATTGGAGCGACGATATGTGGGAGGATTATCAGGCGGCAGATGAGGCGACACGGCGCTATTTGCGGCAGAAGTGGAATGCCGTGCGCCTATCGGCAGAGTAGGCGCCACCTTCCGCAAACCAACAAAAAAGAGAGGATACCTATGACAATTCCAAAAGACATTGACCGCCGTGCCTATTTTGCCGCCCTGCTTGACGAGGCGCTCACAGAGTACAGCGAAGCACTCGACGAGATGCAGATCTGCCGTGAGCAGTATGAGGGCAGTCCGAAAATTGACGGCTCGGATGAGCAGGCGACGGCGGTCAGAAACATCACCTATGAGCTGATTGAAAGCCAGATTTCGCCCGACATTCCCGCACCGAAGGTGGATTCCTTCATCTTCACCGAGGAAAAGAGCAGGCGCGCACTGGCAATTGAACGGCTCTGCCGTCAGACACGCATGAGGCTTTCGCTTGAAGACTTCAATGCCCGCGACGAGCGACTGACCTACATCTACGGCGGCAGCGTATGGCTTGTTGAGTGGGATGACGCAGGCGGTACGCGCGGGGAGGGGGCTGTGCGCCTGACCTCTGTTTCGCCCGAGCAATTCATTCCCCAGCCCGGCATGACCGAGATAGAGGACATGGACTACTGCTTCCTCTACCTGCGCACCACGCGAAGCGAGCTGTGCCGTAGATACGGTGTCACACAGGAGGAGAGCGCACTTGCCGCCGCCGACTACCGCGAGGGCGCAGGTGCCGCACCCATTTCGGGACGGGATGCCGTCTCGCTTGCCGTCTGCTTCTACCGCAGTGAAGAGGGCGAGGTCTCACGCTTCATCTGGTCGGGCGACCTGACACTCTCGGACGAGGAGCATTTCTTCCGCCGCCGCCGTATGCGCTGTGCGCGGTGCGGCCGCTCGATGCAGCTATGCACTTGCCGCGAGAATGCAAAGCCCGTCCCCGAGGAATCCATGAGTGAGCCGTCACTTCCCTACACCGAGGGCGAGAGCGGCAAAAGACACCCGAAAACCGCCAAGATGGCGTCGCTTTTCGGTGAGATTCCCTACTATGTACCCGAGCAATTTCCGCTGATTCTGCGGCGCAACACGGTTTCCGAACGGCGCGTGCTTGGGCAGAGCGACTGCATGGTGATTCGTTCACAGCAACAGCAAATCAACAAAATCGAGTCGCGGATTCATCAAAAGCTGATGCGCGCGGGCATTACACCCATGATGCCCGAGGACGCACGCATTACCCTCAACAACTCGGTCTTCGGGCAGGTTCTGAAGCTGCGTGAGGGCGAGCGTGCCGACAGCTACGGTGTGCTTGACACGACACCCGGCATCACGCAGGACATTACGCAGGCAGAGCGTCTTTACAGACAGGCAAAGCGCATCATCGGTATCACCGACACCTTTCAGGGTGAAAGTGATGTTTACGCGCAATCGGGCGTTGCCAAGCAGATGCAGATTGCACAGGCGGCAGGCAGACTTGAGTCCAAGCGCCGCATGAAGCAGCTTGCCTATGCGCGACTTGACCGCATGATTTTTGAGTTTCATCTTGCCTTTGCCGACAACGCAAGACCGCTTGCCTTCCGCGACGCGATGGGCAATGCGGGACAGGATGTCTTTAACCGCTATGACTTCCTTTGCTATGACGGACGCAGCGGCACCTTCTACTATGACACCGACTATCTCTTCTCCTGCGACAAGAACGAAAGCCCCGAGCTTGCGCGGGATGCCCTCTGGCAAAAGAACCTCGAAAACCTGACCGCAGGCACGCTTGGCAATCCGACCTCACCTGTCACGCTTCTGCGCTATTGGCGAAATCAGGAGCAGGCGCGCTACCCCTTTGCGCGTGAGAATGTCGAATATTTTGAAAAGCTGGTTTTAAGCGGAGGGGAGGGTGATGCACATGGCACCCCGTAAGAAAAAGGGAGTCCTTGACATTTACCTTGACAAGCTGGGCGCACTTTCAAATGACGGAGTGAGCGAGGAGGAGAGTGTCAAGCCCGATGGTACGATAAGCGAGACAAGCAAGACCGAAAACGCGCTTCTGACAAACGAAGCACTCGAAAATGCCCTGAAGCTTCAGTTGCAAAACGAAAGCTACGCCTACAACGCGGGTACAAAGCCAAGCCTTGAGGGCTGGCGGCAAAGTGCGGTGTCGGGCGAAGCAAGAGAGGCGGCAGAGGAGGCGCAAAGCGAGGCAGGGCGCGCCTATTTCGACGGGCGTGCACGCGCCATCCGCGGCGCACACGGTCGCTCGGGCTACGGGCTCTATGTGGCAAATCAGCGCGAGGCGCGCTATCATGCCGCATTAGAGGAAGCGGCGGCGGCTCTTGCCGAGGCTTACGGTGATTTTTACGAGAAGAGCGAGGATGATGCTTCACTCTCGGCGCGCATGAATGTCATCAACTACATGACAACCAACCGCCTGAATGAGCGCGAGAGCATTCTGTATGCGCTGGCGGCAGGCTTTTCCTACGATGAAGCGGTAGAAACGGCGCGCGGTGCAGCAGTGATTCTCAACAAGCTAAACGAAAAATACCATTTCAGCGGCACGGAAGAATGATGTTAATGATAGTTAACATCAAGACGGATAAGTATTTTACTTCTGACAAAAAAGAAAGGAACAAATCATGAAGAAAACCAAAAAGAATCCTTATGCAACAAACGAAGGTGGCTGCATCAAAGCCATTCACGAGACAAAAAACCCCGCATCAAGTGTGATTCGCGGCAAAGACCTTCGGGCAGGCAGGTGAACAATGAATGCAAGAGAAAACAAGTGTGATGAAGGCGCAGACATCACAAAAGACACAAACGAGCGATATGGCAGAGGTGACACAGGCTGCGGGAGAGACGGCTTTGCCGCCTACGAGCGCGGCGAGTGCCGCGACTGCACCTGCACACTCTGCGGAGACGAGTGTATCCGAGACGGTGTGCATACCCACCCAAGACGGCGCGGACTCTTCGGCTGGCTTGCAGAGCTTTTCGCAGGACTTTTCTTCCTCATCTTCGGCAGACGCGGAAACAGAGGCGGACATAGCGACAAGCGAGACGGCGGAATCCCCGTCACAGAGTGACGAAGACTTTTCCGACGAGACCGCTTCTGACGAAGACGCCGATGGCGAAGCTACTTCTGACGAAGGCTCTGATGGTGAAGTAGTCTCCGACGATGTGCCTTCGTCGGAAGAGAGCCTTGAAGGCGAAGACTACGAAGCGCGTGCGGCGGCGGATACCGAGGCACTGAACCATCTTTTTCCGTCTCTTGCGCTTACTTCGCTTGGCGAGCTTGATGCGCCTGTGCGCTTTGCCGAATTGCGCGAGCTTGGTCTTTCGGTGGAAGAGGCTTTTTATGCCTCGAATTACCGTATGCTTGCAGGCACAGCGGCATTGCCGACGCCTGACGAGCGCCGCGCCGGCAAGGCACACATGACAACCGCCCGCCCAAGCGCGAGCGGCAAGGGGTTTGAGGTACCTCCCTCGGTGCTTCACCAGGCGCATCGCATTTTTGAGGGAATGAGCGACAGAGAAATCGCTTCGCTCTACAAAAGAACCGCAAAATAAAAGCGGTCATGCCTATGCAAGCCGTCCGCATTTCTACGCTGCGGCCATGTGCATAGGCAGATATAGTCAATATTTGTTTACAAAGAAAGGAAAAAATAATTATGTCTATTGTTTACAGCAAATCCTCGGGCCTGAATGATGCTCAGATTGGTCGTTTGGAAACACCGATTAAGATGGTGATTGAGCATGAAAGCGACCTTTTGACCAAGCAAGGCGGTGTCCGCGACTGGCTCTTCAATGTGGAGAAGTCCGAGCGCTTTGGCGAGACCATTGTCGGTCAGAACGAGTTTGATGTCTTCCGCGCGACCGAGGAGGGCGCAGGTGCAGAGGCTGACACCATGCAGGAGACCTACCGCAAATTCATTGAGCATATTCAGTTCATGAAGGAGTTTGTCATCACCGCCGAAATGATGGAGGACGCGAACTACGGTGTCGGTGCCGATGCCAAGCGCAGAGCCGAGAACTTCACCCGCGCCTACTACAAAACCCAGCACAAAATCTGCAGCTATGCGCTCGCCAACGCGACCGCAGGCACAGGCAGCTTTGCAGGTGCGACGCTTGACCTGACCGCGCCCGACGGCAAGCCGCTTTTCTCCGCGCTTCACACCTACGGCACAGACGGCTCTCAAACACAGTCGAACTTCTTTGCGGGTGACATCTTCTCGTCAAGCGGTGCATTTGAGGAGGCTCTTTCCGAGCTGTCCTGCAAGCTGCGCAACATGAAGGACGAAAATGGCGACCCGCTCGGCTATACTGCCGATACTCTGATTCTGCCCGGCAACCGTCCCTCGATGGAACGCATTGTCAAGCGTGTCTGCGGCTCGGAGGGCGCGACAGGCAACGGCTACAACGACATCAACCTTCACTACGGCAACTTCAATGTCATTGTCCTTCCAGACTGGCAGACAAGTGACGACCGCATCATGCTGATGTCAAGCGAGGCGAACAAGAATCTCGCAGGCAATATGTTCTTCAACCGCGTGCCGTTGACGGTTTCCAACTGGATTGACCATCACACAGGCAACTACCTCTGGAGTGGCAGATGTCGCTTCGGTGTCGGCTTCGGCAGCTACAAGCACATTCTGCTTGCCGCAGGCGCAGGCACAGACGGCGCAACCGCCCTCTGATTGAGGTAGCCCCATGACAGCCAAGCAATTACTTCTTGATGTGCGCGCCATGGGCTTTGACCGCTTGCCAAGCGAGGGGGAGGCCGACACCATGTCGGTCTTTCTCTCGGCAGCCAATCGCGCACAGGAAACTCTGGCGGCGCACTTCCCTCTCACGCTCGTCCTGACACTTCACCACCTGCCCCCCTCGGCAAAGCTTGTCAAGCCTCGCCTTTCACTTGCAGCAGGTGAAACGCAGAGTGAGCAGGCAGGCGGTGTCGCCGCTTATTCTTTTGAAGCATCGGGAGCAGGCGAGGTTCTCGTCTACCGTGACGGCGCGCTCTTTGCTCGCCACACCCTGACCGAAAAGCCCACCCTCTTCTACGCTGCATTTCCCGCGCTCTCGGACTGCCGTATTCTCATGCAGGCGACCGAAGCCACACTCATCACAAGCCTTATGCTCCTCGCGGATAAATGCCGCGCAGGTGTCAGGGCGCGCCAAGGCGAAACCGAATATGATTTGTCAACTCTTGTTGACGATTCTGCCACTCTTGCAGAGCCGCCTCTCACATCGGACGGCATTCTTCTGCGCGAGGGCATTGATTATCGCGTATGCAATCACAGCCTGATACTTGCAAACAGCGTGTCACCGCATCTCTCACTCACGCTCCGCCGTATGCCGAAGCGACTGACGCTTGACTGTGAAGTGCCCGATGTGCGTGCCGATGCCATGCATCTTCTTCCGCTTCTGACGAGTGCGTATGTCTGGCTTGATTCCGACCGTGAGAAAGCGCTTTTCTATCTTTCGATGTACCGCGACTCGCTCGCGCGTGCGCTGTCAAACGGGCGGCTCGCGCCAAATGCGCGCTATACGGGGAACGGCTGGTAAAAAGAAGGGAGATATGAAATGCCTCAAAAAACTCTGACAACACACTACGGTATCGACATGACGGGCGAGGAGAAAAACGCCCACTTCCGCCATATGAAGAATCTTTTTCGCAATCATCAGGGTGACGGCACAGCCTTTGGTGCAGGCCGCGCGCTTGAACGGATAGCAGGCTTCAGGCGCGCGCTGACCTTGCCCGCTGAAATTCACACGCTTGCCGTCACGGCAGACGGCGAGTGGATTGTGATTCATGCAGGCAAGCGGCTCTATATGATGTCCACCGCCATGCTCCCGAATCTCCCGAGAAACGACGCTGATTATCAGAAGCGGCGCGGAAACACTCTTTTAGGCGTTCCGCTCCCGCTTGTCGGGGTGGGGGCGGACGGAAAGCAGACCTATGTCAGTGAATTTCTGCCCGAGCACCCGATTTCCATTGTCCCCTTCGGCGACGAAACCATCATTTGTGACGGCGCACGCCTCTACTCCATAAGCAGTGATGGATTCGCTATTGTGACGGCGCGTCATAACACCAAAATCGGAGATGTGACCATCACCTCGCTTCGTGCGCCGTATGTCCCGACCGTGATGAAGGACGGCGTTGCCTATGAGCAGCGCAACATCCTGACCGACCGCTACCGCCAGACGCATACATTCAACGAAACAAGCAATCTTGATGACGGCAATGCACCGCTTATCTTTGAACGAATTGCCGACTCGGCGGAGGGTGTCGCGCGCTGTCGCGTGGTCGGTATGCTTGACGGTGACTTCGGCGACACACTCGTGATTCCCGATTCCACGCGCGTCGGGGGTATCTCCTGCGCCATAAGCGAGCTTGCACCCGATGCTCTTGCAGACTGTCCCTATCAAACGGTTGTTCTGCCGAACACACTGCGTACATTGCCAAATGATGTACTCAAAGGTTGTCAAAATGTCACCTGCTTGCGTGTACCGATTGGCGTGCGCGAGCTGCATCTTGCCGCGCTTTCCGAGTGCGCCGCAGGTGTGACGGTCGAATATGCGGGAAGCGAGGCGCAATGGGAGGAGATGGCCGTTGTCGATGAGGGCTTCTCGGGTACATACACGCTCGTCTTTGGCTTCAAGACAACGCTCTCACCGTACGGCATTCGGCTTGCCGAAGAAAGCATCACGCGCCCGAGCATCAGCTTTGACGGCAAGGCTGTCCGCTTCTATCCCCTGCCAAGCGAGACGGATGCAGGTGTTTATGACCGCATTATGCTGCTGACAGAGGGTGATTCTGCCCCCTACGGCAAGACAGTCACACTGGACTGCACGGCACGCCCCTTTTATTATGGGGAGGGGCATATCCTCAAAACAACAGAAGGACGGCTCAAAATCATAGACAGCGCAACCCCCGGAAATCCCGATGCACCGGACGATGCCACACCCGAGGGTGCTTCCCTCGTCTACGGCTGTCAGCTGGCGACGCTTTATGACAGGCGCATCTTTTTCAGCGGTCTGCCTGCCATACCCGATGTCATCTTTTATTCACACGAGGACGATAAAGGCAATCCGATACCGAGCTACATCGGTGTCATGAACTACCAGACAGACAGTGAGCGCATGGCGGTCAGGGGACTTTATGCGGCGGAGGGCGATTTGCTTGTACTGCACGCAAACCGCTACGGCTCCAAGCTGGTCGCGCATGAGTATGCCCTGCCCGACACCGCAAGCTCGCTCTTTCTGCGGCTCTATCCGTCCAAGGCGACCTACGGAATACGGGGGGTTGCTGACTCGGGTGTCCCTGCCTATGTCTTTGGCGGCCGACTGCACATTCTGACCAAAAGCGGACTCTACCGCCTTGAACGGACGGGTACGGGTGAGACAAAACGGCTTGTCCCCACATCAAGCCGTATTGCGCCCGCGCTTAACAGCGTAAAGAAGGGCAAGGCTCTCTTTGCCTCGCTTGGCACATATCTGGCTCTCTTTTACGGTGGCAAGGTCTATCTTGGCGACAGTCAGATGACCACAAGCTATGACGGCAACCGCGAATATGAATGGTATCCGCTTGAAGAAATCGGCTCGCACAAGGGTGATAAGCTGCGCTATCGCGCCCTCACCAAGATGCCCGCCGAGCTTATCTCCTGCTATTACCGCGACGATGGCGGTGACCTTCAGCCCCTGACGGTGAGTGAAGAGCCGACCGAGGCCCTTTCGGACGAGGTGCATGAGGTGGAGATCGAGCGCCGTGACGAGTCGGGCGCATACACCTTCGCCGGCTATGCCTGGGTAAAGAACGGAAGCGGTGCGCTCTACGATACAGACGGCCGCTATGCAGGAGGCGAATTCTGTGCGCCGAGTGCGGCAATTACCCTTGACGGCACTCTGGTGTTCGGGACAAAGGAGGGCGCAATCTGTGCCTTTAACACCGACATTGCCTTGACCGAGGACGCACCGCCCGATGCCTACTATCTCTTTGACGGTCATCAGGCGACGGCATCCTTTACGACCTTTCCGCAGAGCCTCGGCACAGAAACGCGCCGCAAGCGCACGCTGCCGGGAAGTGCTTGCATCATGCTTCGTCCGATGGCAGACAGCAAGCCCACGCTGACCGTTCATCTTGACGGCAGAGATACCGTCCTTCCCCTTCCGTCCGCCCCCTTCGATTTCACAAGGCTCGCCTTTGATGTGCTTGGCTTTATCGGAGAGGATACGGTGCGCCACTTCATTTGTGAACGGCGCGATTATGTCACAAAAAGCTATACGCTCGAATCGGATGAGCCGTTTGCTTTTTTGGGACTATCCTACGAATATACAGAAAGGAACTAATCATGTTAGAAAAAATCAAGGAATCCGAGTTATCCGAGACCTTGCTGGCGCGACTGCCGCTTCGCCCTGCCGCCGAGAGCAGATACGGCACCTCGCCCATGACAGGCGAAGAGATCCGCGCGGCATTTGACAAGTCGCCCATTCTGCTCGCCAACCGTCTGAACGAGGTCATTGACGAGGTGAATGGCACAAGGAGCTTTGCCGAGGAAAAGGTGGATATTCTGACCGATACCGCCACCCGTGCGCTCACACTTGCCGACTCTGCCCACTCGACAGCCGAGCGGGTGGAGGGTGCGCTCGCGGAGGTAAACGAGAAGGCAGAGCGCGCACTTGCCGCCACTGACCTCATAAGCGGCTACGCTTCCACAGACTATGTTGATAGCGAGATTGCAAGAGTTAACAATGCCACCACCCAAGCATTCTACCATGCCGACGAAGCCCTCTCAACCGCCCTGAACATCGGCGAGGCGTTAGACAATTACTATGCCGAAACGAGTTATGTCGACGAGAAGGTCGGGGCGGTCGACGAGAAGGCAGAGCGCGCACTTGCCGCCACTGACCTCATAAGCGGCTACGCTTCCACAGACTATGTTGATAGCGAGATTGCAAGAGTTAACAATGCCACCACCCAAGCATTCTACCATGCCGACGAAGCACTCTCAACCGCCCTGAATATAGGCGAGGTATTAGACAATTTCTATGCCACCACAAGATATGTCGACATCGAGGTCAGTGCGGTGAATGAAAAGACAGAGCGTGCGCTTGCACTTGCAGGCGAAAGCGAGGGCGCACTTGGCCCCGATGCACGCGCCGAGGGCAGAGATACAAGCGCAGGTGTCCGCGGCTACTACTTCGCACAGATTGATGCGACGGGCGAGGCTCCCGTCATCACGCTGACAGGGACACAGGGTGTCATCCCTGACGCACCCTTCTCCGTCGGCTATGAACTTGGCGACAAAATCACGCTGATAAACGGCTCACGCTATGACCGCGCGGCTACCGTGACCGCCATTGAGGAGAACAAACTGACACTCGACGCGCTTCCCTTCGCCGTCGAGGGTGTTGTGAAGTACGGCACAGGCGATGCTGACGATTTTTCGCTCTATGTCACCGAGAAGGCAAGCGTCGGTCTTGTGCCGCTCGGCATCGGCGCACACGCCGAGGGCGACGGCACAGCCGCTTATGAATGGGCATCACACGCCGAGGGCAAGAAGACGAAGGCGTACGGTCAGTTCTCGCACGCCGAGGGTGCGGACACACAGGCACTCGGCGACAAGTCGCACGCAGAAGGCTCACTCTCCGAGGCGCTTGGCGCACACGCGCACGCAGAGGGTGCCAGCACAAAGGCAAAGGGCGACATTACACACGCCGAGGGCTATAAAACCGAGGCGCTTGGCTTCTGCTCGCACACCGAGGGCAACGGCTGTAAGGCAACGGGCGGCACCGCGCACGCAGAGGGCATTGCGACAAGCGCAGCGGGGAACGGCGCACACGCAGAGGGCAATGCCAGCAAGGCAGACGGCGAAAATGCACACGCCGAGGGCAAGGAATGCAATGCGCTCGGCAATTATTCGCACGCGGGCGGTCTTCTTTCAAGTGCCTACGGCACCGCCTCCTTCGCGCACGGCACAGCGCTGACTGCACGCGCAGGACAGACAGTTTTCGGTCAGTATAACAGCGAAAACAGTAACGCTTCCCTGATTGTCGGCGGCGGTACAGCGGAGGACGACCGCATGAATCTCATGACGGTGATGAAGGACGGCCGCGTCAAAATTGCATCGGCGCCAACCGAGCCTGACGATGCTGCAAGCAAGGAGTATGTAGACAGCCAGGTCGGACTCATAGAGCAGGCTCTTGACGAAATTATCGCCATGCAGGAAGCTCTGATTGGAGGTACGGTATGAGTGTAAGTGAAAAGCTGACAACGATTGCCGAGAATACCGAGCGCGTCTATCAGGCAGGCAAGCAGAAGGGGCGCGAGAGCTTTTGGGATGTCTTTCAGGAAAACGGCGTGGCAAAATCCTATTCTTACGGATTTTACCGTTGGAATCCCGACGCCTTCTATCCGTGTCACGATATCGTCGTGACAGGCTCGCTCTCTCAATCCTTCACCTTCAGAGGCACGCCCTTTGACATGGCAGAAAGACTACGCGAGTGCGGCGTCAGGTTGGACACAAGCGAGTGCTTGCACTTCATCTGGAGCTTCTTCCAATGCGCCTGTACCCGCCTGCCCGCTATTGACACCAGGAGCGCCGCAGATCTTGACAATACATTCTATGAAGCGACCGAGGTTGTCACGATTGACAAGGTGATTCTGAAAAGCGACGGCACGCAGACCTTCACCAACGCCTTTTCCTATCTTAATTCGCTTGAAAACATCACCTTTGAGGGATGCATTGGCACAAACGGCTTCAAAATTTCAAATTCAACCCGCCTCACGCACGACAGCCTCATGAGCATCATAGGCGCCCTCAAGGACTACTCAAAAAATACCGATGGCACAACCTACACCGTCACCCTCGGCGCAGCCAATCTTGCCAAGCTCACCGACGCGGAGAAGGAAATTGCCACAGCGAAAGGATGGATACTGAAATGACGGAAAACTATCAGGAATTGCTTGATGAAAGCAAAAGCTATCCGCACATAGCGGTCTACAAGCAAACCAAAAACGGCGTGCAATACGGATGGCGCATACAGGCAGAGGATGGCTATCTGCTCATGGACAGCGCAGAATCGGCTTGCGAGCAAAGCGCGCCCGATGCCGAGCCGGTCGCCGTCGTCTACCTCTGTCCCGTTATCTTTTGCCCGCTTCACTATGGTTTCGATAACTTTTCGATTTGTGCGGTCAAGAATGAGCAGACGGATAAAGAGCCTGCGTGACGCTATCACCAAAAGAAAGGAGCAGTCCATGCTTGAAACAACAATCATCCCCGTCAGCATTGCCTCTTGTTCGGGCGTGGCGGCAGTCGTATTCGGCTTTCTTGGCTTTTTACGAAGCCGCCGCCATGACTCGCTGAACGACGGTGAGCACGCAGGTGCCGTCATGACCGAGCTTGGCTATATCAAGAGCGGCATCGACGACATCAAGCACCGTCAGGACCGTCAGGAAGCGCGTTACACCGCCGTCATTGAACGCTTGGCTGTGGTGGAGGAATCCTTGCATCAGGCGCACCACCGTATTGACGAATTGACCTGATTTGTCAATATTTGTTGACAAAAAAAGAATGCGTGATGCAAAATTTGCATCACGCATTCGAAGAAGAAGGCATTACTGTGCGCCGAGCTGGTCGTTTGCAAAGAGGGTATCGACGGCAAGGGCGAGTGAGTATGCCATGGTTTCCTGCCAAGCCTCATTCAAGAAAAGCGCGATATCCCCACTGTTCGTGATGAAGCCCATTTCCACGAGAATAGCAGGAAGGTGCGGCTCGCGAAGAACGGCGAGGTGTGAGCCGCTGCAAACATCATTGTCCTCAATTCTCTGTGCCGCGCCGCTTTCGATATAGGAGGCTGTCCCCTGATTGATGGCGGTGCGGAAGGTGTTGACAATGGTCTTGTTGAGGTAGTGCGGATAGAGAGGATGATTTCTGTCTAACACCTCATTATAATAAAGCTGGGGGCCGACGGCGGTCGGAGATGCGATATTCTCCACTGAATTGCAATGCAAGGAGATGAAAAGGTCGCTGCCTGCCTGCAGGGCGGCGGGGGCGCGCTTGTCGACATCAAGGAAGGAATCGTCCTCGCGCGTCAATCTGACGGTGTAGCCCATGGCGGTCAGATAGTCGCGGAGCTTTAAGGTAACGGCAAGATTGAAGTCCTTTTCGTAATAGCTGCCGTCAGGCGAAATGGCACCGGGGTCATGAGCGCCGTGACCTGCATCAAGAAAGATGACTGTGTCCGAGCGATTGGCAGTTTCGGGTGCAACATAGGGGAGGGCGTGGATTCTGCCGTCACCGTACGCCTTGACCGTCAACACAACGGTGCCGTTGCCTGTTGCCGAAATCTCGGCTGCGCTTCGGTAAAGGGGCGGGCAGGCAATGGTTGCCGTGACACCCGTGCTGTCGAATGACTGTATGTAGTAGGTGGTATCTCCAAGCTTGACCGAAAGTGCCTTATCGCTGTAATTTTCCTTGAGGAAAGCGGCATAGGCGGCAAGGGTTTCAAAATTCTTGTCCCGCATGACAAGGGCGTGCGGAATGCCGACATAGCGGAAGTGACCGTCGTCACCCTCGCCTGACAGATTGATGAAGCCGTACTCATGTGCATTTTGCTTGATGAAGTCGGCAAGCGGCTTCGCCTCCTCGCTTGAAAAGGGGTAGGTATTGCCATCCTTATAATAAGAGAAGCGCAGGGCGCGGTAGCTTTCATAGTCGGCAAGACCGACATAGGCATCTGTCATATGGTCAACTGTGCGGATGTGCGGCGCCATGCCTGTTTCGCGGTATGCCGCCTCGCAGAGCAGATTGAGCTGTGCAGCTGCATCTGACGCAAAGCGCACCTCGGCATCAATCAGGCCAAAGACACGCTTGCCGTCAACCGTCTTGCAGATGTCATAGAGCTTGACAAGTGTGCCGACTGTCATGTTTCTGCCCTTATTGTCATAAAGCGAGCCACTCTTCAACCCGTCACCGCGGATTTCCTCGGTTGTGGCATCGGTGAACACGCTTTCTCCGTAGGTCAGCGCAGAGCTTTCGCTTTCGCTCTCACTCTCGCTCTCACTTTCGCTTTCACTCTCACTTGCAGATTCGGATTCGCTTGCCGAATCGCTCTCGCTTGCCGAATCGCTCTCTGATTCACTTGCCGACTCGCTCTCTGAATCGCTGTCGCTTGCCGACTCGCTCTCGGAGGAGGATGAGCTGCCAAGGTCAAGTGTTTCGTCGGAGGACGATGATTCCTTTTCGCCGTCTGTGCAGGCGGCAAGGGCAAGGACGGTGGAAAGTACGAGCAGAAGCGCGAGCAGGGCGCGTAGGGACTTGGTTATCATTTTTGTGTATATCCTTTCTTTTCTAATCTTTCAAAGTGCGCTTTGAAATGCCACGGCTTTGCCGAGGATTCGTATGTGCGATAGCTGCTCACCCGAATAAATCAGGGGCGCATAGCGAGGATTGGCAGGCATCAGAACGATTCTCTCTTCCTCGCGGTTGTAGTAAACGCGCTTGAGCGTCGCTTCATCGTCAATGACGACGGCGGCAATATCACCCTCGTCAACAATGTCTTGACTTCGGACAAAGACGATATCTCCGTCATAAATGCGTGCCTCCTCCATGCTGTCGCCCTTGGCGCGCAGACAGAAGTCGGCTTGAATGCCACTGTTTGCCATGACATAGCTGTCATATTCCTCATTGACCTGTAATGGCGCGCCGCAGGCAATTTCACCCAGCATCGGAACGGCGTGCATAGAGCCGTGCCTCTGCTTCTCGACGCCCCAGCCCATCAGGCGCGACGGACTTGTCCCGAGTGCTGCGGCAATTGCTTCGACTCGCTCGGGCGGTACATTCGAAATCACACCGCTTTCATAGCGATGCACCGTTTGTCTGCTTGTGCCGATTCGCTCGGCAAGATCCGCCATCGACATTCCGCGCTCTTTCCGCATTCTTCGAAGATTTTGACCGAAATTTTCCACACTATTCCCTCCTTTTCCTCTTTTTTACAGCAGAAATCAAGTATTTTCTGTTTTTCGACATTATTATACCATATTCGCGCTTATTATGCAACACTTTTTTGAAAAAAAGTGCAAAATGTTACTTGACAAGTAACTTTTGGTGTGTTATACTATTGTCACTTAACAAGTGACACGCGTTGCGTAAGTCTCACGGTACGCAACATCACCATATGACAGTCTATGAGAAAGGAAGTCCGTACATGAAAGAACAGACACAAATGCGTAAGAAAAACAGTATCATTTTATACGGTGACTATGCCGATATTGTGGATAAATTGCCGCTATCCGAGCGTGGACGGCTGTTTTCGGCATTGCTTGCCTTTGCACGCGAGAGCGCGGAAGGTGAGGAAGGCGGCTCGTTTGAAAACCCGATGACAGAGCTTGTCTACACGGTCATTCTGAATCAGCTCCGCCGTGAGCGCAAGAGATATCTCGAAATTTGCGAAATGAACCGTGCGCGCGCCAAGAAGCGCTGGGATAAGGAAAGCGGGGACGACACCGCTATGCCACCGCATACCGACGAATGCCGTGCGATGCCACGCGATGCCGAGCGATGCCTTACTGATACGGATACGGATACAGATACGGATACGGATACGGATACAGATACAGAAACGAACATACCCCCCTTGAAGCCCCCCCATCAAAGTGGGGGCAAGCAAGCGGCGCGCCGCAGAGGAAAAACCGAACGGCAGACAAGGCGCGAGCTTGAAAGTGAACGCGAAGCAAGTCGCTCATTTGATGTGGACGACTTTTTTAAGCGCGCTCTTGAACGCTCGTATGGCGGTAATCGCGCCTCGCCGATACCCGATACCTCGAAAAAGCAGGTGACGGAGAGTGGTGCGCCCGCTTCTGCACATACGGCACTCCCCTCCCGTGATGCTCCCACCTCGGCACAGGATATGCGCTATGCTGTGCAGGATACGCGCTGTGCTATGCAAACGAAAGGAGGCAGCCGATGACCTACACCCTGAAAAGTGATGCGTCATTCCGTAGTGAGCGACAAATGCGTGCAAGCCGTCATATGCCGACAAGAAGACGGCACATTGCCACACTTGCCTCTGCCGAAAGCGAGGAAAACAGACGAATGCGCCGCGCCGAGCGCGACCTTGCGCGCGTGCTTGACGAATGGTGCTCTGATGACGGGCGTATGGCAAAAAAGCTTCCTCCCTCGGTTGACGAGCTTGTCCGCGCCTACTGCATCGACTATGAACGGCGCGAGAAGGAAATCAAGGCAAACGAAGCGGCAAAAAGACAGCACGAGCTTGAAATGGCGCAAAGAAGCGCCGCCATATCCGACAGCTCCAAGCCAGGCCGTCAAGAACGCGATGACAACCAAGATTTACATAGCGAGAGTGAAACCAAAGGGGCTGACAGGAGAATCAAGCGGTGTGCGCGTTCCTTTCACTTCAAGGGGCGGTATGCCCTGCCTGCCACGCTTGTGTCGCACTACCGCACGGTCAATGCGCTGATTGACTATGCGCTGCAAGCGACCTGTGAGGAGGGGGTACGCGAAACCATGCGACACGATATTGCAAAGCGGCGCGGTGACAGGCGCACCACCCTCTACTACATGGACAGACGCGCCTATCTGCGTACCAAGCGACGCGCCAAGCTCGCCATCGCGGCGGTTCTTGGTATGCTTTGATTCCTCTCACCGAGCCATCGGGCAGAGGGGGCAAAAAGGCAACGGCACCGCCTTTTCAGGCGGTGCCGCGAGTGAAGAAGCGATAGCAGGAATCAACTATCCTTCAGCGCGTCAAATTTTGCACGATAGTCGCGCAGACCGATACCGAGAGGTCCTTGGGCTGCCTGATACTTACTGGTATACTCGTTCGTTGTTGCCAGGGTAATGATTGAACAATCGGTAGGCCAATCCATATCGTTAATCGGCAGGTTCTGAATACCGATGACCGCACTACCGAGCATATAGTAAGGCGCGGAGATGTTCTCGTAAATGATATCCATCATACGCGCAGAGCCGTAGTCATTGGACTCTTTGAACTTGAGCGCACCGTTATAGTACTCGTTCAGAATTTCGGTTGAGGAGACAGACATTGCCTGTAACCATGCGGTGACCTCCTCAAACTTCGAGGAGCATTTCAGAATTGAGCCGCCACGCGCATTGTCGTGCGTTGTGACGATATAATCATCGCCGCTCTCATACTTCGGGAACGGAAGCACGCACTTATAGTCCTCCATGTTCTGGAAGGTCTCGGTTTCCATTGAATTCAGCTGAATACCCATTGCGAACAAGACCTTACCGCCCGTGAAGGAATCACGCAGGTTTTCCATGGTATATTTACCGCCGTGGGGGATGCTTGTCATTTTGAACACACCCTTGTTCTTCAAAGCATCAATCCACTTGGTGATGACATTGAAGGCACGGGAATCGGGCTCTGCCTTGACGGTCTTGCCGCCATCCTCAATCTTGAACATGGACACGCCGCAGGCAGGGAGAATACCCATTGCCGACACGCCGCCCGAAAGCAGACCTGTACCGATGACTGCGTCGTCCGCATCCGCCTTACCGTTATTATTCGAGTCAAGGGCTGCTGCCTCCGACCACTCAACCAGCTTATCAACTGTCCATTCGCCGTTTTCAACTGCCTCATAAAGCGCGTCCTTACCGCCTAACTTGACAAGACGCTGGTCAAAAAGCGTGGTGTTACAGCCAACCAGATTGAGCATACGGATGACATCCATGAAATAGTCGCCTGCCAGAACATAGCACTTTGTATCAGAGGCGAAGTTAAATGCCTTCATGTAGTCATTGTACCAGCCGCTATCGGTTTTCTGGGTTTGATCGCCAAAATCAATATGCGAGGTCTTGTTTTCACCGTAGGCATTATACAGGTGACCTGCCATCTGCGCACGCAGAAGTCCCCAGACCTGGTCGATATACAGGTCGGGAGATTTGGCGGTCGGCGTCAGAACATGAGTCTGAATATCACTTGCAATTTTATCGTAATTGAGGTTCGTGTAGACATAGTAGGGCTTGACCTGAATGGTTCTCTGTACGCTTCTGTTGCGCTCGTAAATCAGGTTCTGCACATTGTTCTTACCCGTGCGGTCAGGTCCCTTTATGTATTGCTCGGAGCGGTCGGGAATTTCAGTGCCGATAAACTGGGACAGGCTGATGGTGATCTGCTTGTTCCCGAAATCAAGCTCCTCATAGGGCTTCAGAGGGTCATCATCGGGGATGAAAGTACCTCCTCCCAAGTTTTCATCTTCGTCTCCGCCACCGCCGCCGCACGCAAAAAGCATGGGAACCAGCATACAAAGAGCAAGAAGAAGGGTTAAGAGGCGAATGAGCTTCTTGTTCATGGTAACTCCTTTCAAAAATAGCCTTTTTGGTTTCTGCCGACGCACACGCGCGCGACATATCATACATACTTTATTTTACAGCATTTTGCTCTTTTTGTCAATGATTATTTTGAAAAAAACATATTTTTTTCACAAACCGAAGGGCCTTGCAGGCAAGTGCCGTGTTTTCAAGAATCACACACGCTCATGCCGACTGTTGCGGAAGGGCAAGGGGACTGCATTTGCAAGCATGAGCTTGATGCGGTTCTCCTGATTGACGCGGGTAGCGCCTGCATCATAGTCAATGGCGACGATATTGACATCGGGGTACTTTTCCTTCAAGGGCTTCATCATGCCCTTGCCCGCGATATGATTGGGCAGACACCCGAAGGGCTGGGTGCAGACAATGTTCTTGACACCGCTTTCGATAAGCTCAATCATCTCGGCGACAAGAAGCCAGCCCTCGCCCATCTTCATGCCGCTGCCAATCAAGCCGCGCAGTCCGCGCACCGTCTCGTCAAACGCGTGCGGCGGCGTGAAGCTTCCTTGCTCTGCAACCGCCTCAATCATTCTCTTCTGCCTTTTCAGAAGGTAGCGGTAGAGCACGCCCGCCCCCTTCGCCTTGAGGTAGCCTGTCTTATAAAGCTCGTGGTCAATGACCGAATTGTAGATGCAGTAGAGGCAGAAGCCGATGAAGTCGGGGACAACAGGCTCTGCGCCCTCGTGAATCAGGAATTTCTCAAGCTCATTATTGCCAAGCGGCGAGAACTTGACGAAGATTTCACCCACAATGCCGACGCGCACGGCAGGGCGGGGGGTCAGCGGAATGGTCGCAAAATCGCTGACAATACGGCGGTAGACGGGCTGCATATCCTTGTCCTTGAATATCCGCCCATGATACAGCTCGTTTGCAAGATAGTCTGTCCACTTCTTCGCCATGCGCTCGGTGTCCCCCTCGTTTGCTTCGTAGGGGCGGCACTGGTTTGAAAGGTGCATCAGAAGGTCGCCGTACAGAACCGCCGCGACAAGACGGCGGAGCATCGGCACCGTCAGCTTGAAGGCACTTCCCTTTTCAAGACCGCTGAAATTGATAGACACGACAGGCACATGACCGTAGCCCGCGCGCTTCAGGGCGCGGCGCAAGAGATAGATGTAGTTGGACGCGCGGCAGCCGCCGCCCGTCTGCGTGATGACAAGCGCGAGCTTGTTTGTATCGTACCTGCCGCTTTCAATGGCGTCAAGGAACTGCCCGATGACGAGCTGGGCAGGATAGCAGGTGTCGTTATGCACATATTTCAGTCCCTTCTCAATGACCGCCGAGCCTGTATTCTTAAGCAGAACGGCATTGTAGCCAAAGGAACGGAAAATGCTCGCAAACATGGTAAAGTGCATGGGGAGCATGGTGGGCAGAAGCACGGTGTAATCCGCCTTCATATGCTCTTCAAATCTGGCGTAGTTCATACTAACAGTTCCTTGTCCTCTTCTTTTAATTCCGTATAGGTGCATTCAAGCGGCGGCTCTGTCTCGGCACGCTCTTCCAGTGCCGAAAGCAGACTGCGTAAGCGAATCTTGACTGCGCCCAGGTTGGTAATCTCGTCAATTTTAATCTGGGTATAGAGCTCGCCCCCTCTATCCAATATGGCGTGTACCTCGTCGGTCGTGATGGCATCAATACCGCACCCGAAGGACACAAGCTGGACAAGCTTGGTATCCTCATGCGCCGTCGCATACTGCGCCGCGCGGTAGAGGCGTGCATGATATGTCCACTGATTGAGCACCGACAGCTCGGGTGTGGGCAAATCACACTCGACGGCATCCTCGCTCACAACGACAAAGCCGAGCGAAAGCGCGAGCTTATCAATGCCATGATTGATTTCAGGATCAATATGGTAGGGGCGTCCCGACAGAATCAGAATCCGCCGTCCGTTTTCACGCGCAAAGCGCATGGCGCGTCTGCCCTCGGCAAGCACGGATGCGCGATACGCCTCGTGTGCCAGATACCCCTCCTTCACCGCGCGCTTCATCTCGCGGTGCGGAATCCTGCCAAAATGCGCCGAGAGGCAGTCAGAAAGCCCCTCCGCCAAGACATCGGCATCATTGATATTGAGATAAGGATAGAGGAATTTCACAGACGCGAGCGAATCGACATTACTGTTGAGAAGCTCGGAATAGTAGGCGACCACAGGGCAATTATAGCAGTTATCGCTCTGCTTCTCGTCAAAATTGTAAGTAAGGCAGGGATAGAAAATGCAGTCTGCCCCGTCCTCAATCAGCTTCTCGATATGGCCGTGCATCAATTTGGCAGGATAGCAGGCGGTGTCCGATGGAATGCTGTACTGTCCCTTCATATAGAGCGCCCTGCTCGAAAAGCCCGATGTCACGACGCGGAAGCCAAGCGCGGTGAAGATGGCGTGGAAGAAGGGATACAGCTCGTACATCCCCAGCGCAAGCGGAATACCGATAGTACCGCGCTTCGCCTCGCCCGATGCAAGTGAGGTGAGTGCCTGTCTTTTGAATTCATAGAGATTCGGCAGTGTCACCATACGGTCGGGCGATACGCCCGCACCGCGCTCACAGCGATTGCCCGAAATGTATTTGCCGCCGTCGGCAAAGCTGTTGACGGTCAGCTGACAGCGATTCTCGCAGCCGTGGCAGGTGGCGGCACGCGACCGATGTGTGAAACGCGCAAGCTCCTCCCGCGAGAGAATGGTGGACGGCTTGCCTGTACGGACGGCGCGGTTTTTGGCGTAAAGCGCCGCACCGTACGCGCCCATCAGACCTGCAATGGCAGGGCGCACGACCTCGCGCCCGATTTCAAGCTCAAAGCTGCGGAGAACGGCATCATTCAGGAATGTACCGCCCTGCACGACGATATGCTCGCCAAGCTCGTCTGCCGAGGTGGCGCGGATGACCTTGTAAATGGCGTTTTTGACAACGCTCATGCAAAGACCTGCCGAAATATCCTCAACTGCCGCGCCATCCTTCTGTGCCTGCTTGACCGAGCTGTTCATAAAGACGGTGCAGCGGCTGCCGAGGTCAACGGGTGCCTTGGAGCGCAGGGCAAGGCGGGAAAACTCCTCCGCGCCGTAGCCGAGCGACTTGGCAAAGGTCTCAATAAACGAGCCACAGCCCGACGAGCAAGCCTCATTCAGCATGATGCTGTCAATCGAACGGTTGGCAATTTTGAAGCACTTGATGTCCTGTCCGCCGATATCCAGAATGAAATCCACCTTCGGATTGAAGTAACGCGCCGCCGTGAAGTGCGCGATGGTCTCGACAATACCAAGGTCTACATGGAAGGCGTGCTTAATAAGCTCCTCGCCGTAGCCTGTGACGGCACTGCCTGCAATCTCGATGTGGCCGCCCGACAGCCGATAGATTTCTTCAAGCTGGGCGCGCACAATTTCAACGGGGTTGCCGCGGTTCTGGTGATAGTAGGAATAGAGGATGCGGTTATCCTCCGAAAGAAGCGTCAGCTTGGTTGTGGTTGAGCCGCAATCAATGCCAAGATACGCCTTTCCTTCATAGCGCGCCATATCAATATAGTCAACCGATGCCTTTTCATGACGCGCACGGAATGCCTTGTACTCGTCCTCATTTTCAAAGAGAGGACGGCGGGTTATCTTAATGTCGCTCTGCGCGGGCGCTTTTTCAAGTGCCGACAGAAGCTCACGGAGAGTGGTCGGCGTCGACTGCTTCGATGCATAGATTGCCGCGCCGATGGCGACGGCATAGAGGGCGTAGTCGGGAAAAATTGCGTCCCCGTCCGCGAGCTTCAAGGTTTCCTTGAAGCGCTCGCGCAGTCCCATGCAGTAGTAGAGAGGGCCGCCGAGGAACATGACCTTGCCCGTGATGCGCCGTCCCTGTGCAAGTCCCGACACCGTCTGATTGACCACCGCCTGATAGATGCTGGCGGCAACATCCTCCTTGGACGCGCCCTGATTCAGAAGCGGCTGAATGTCGGTTTTGGCAAACACACCGCAGCGGGAAGCGATGGGATAAATGCGGTGGTGCCGGCGACTCAATTCATCAAGCTCGGTCGGGGTGACATCAAGAAGCGTTGCCATCTGGTCGATAAACGCACCCGTACCCCCCGCGCACGAGCCGTTCATGCGCTCGTCGGTACCGCCCTTGAAGAAGATGACCTTCGCATCCTCACCGCCAAGCTCAATCACCGAATCGGTATCGGGCGCAAGTGTGCGGACGGTTTCAGAGGTGGCAAAGACCTCCTGCACAAAGGGGATATCGGCGACACAGGCAATGCCGTAGCCTGCCGAGCCTGAAATGGCAAAGCGAATCTGCTTGCCGTCAAGGCGGTCGGCAATGCGGCGCAGAATTTCAAGTGCCTTTTGCCGAACAAGCGAAAAGTGTCGCTCGTAGCAGGAATAGACGACCTCACCGTTTTCAATGACCGCAAGCTTGGCTGTTGTCGAGCCGATATCCATACCGATAACCGTCTCCTCCATGCCTGCTAACTGCTCAATTCTTGTTTGTTCTTGCATTTTGATACCACTCTTTTTTCTTTATATATCTTTCAGTCATTTATATTTTCTGCCATGAGTACGCCCGCCCCCGTAAAGTCGGGAATAAAGCTCTCATCGGCACTCTCGCCCTCCTGCGTATAGAGCGCGGAAAGCACCTCCTCGGCCCTACGGCAAAGGCGGCGGTACATGACGGGCGATACTCTTTGCGAAAGCCGCGCATCCCCCCGTACCGCCTCGGTCGGCGTATATTGGCTCATCAGGCTGACGACTATTTCGTCGCCATAGCGTGCAAGATGCTCAATGACACGCAAGGAATCATGCTCGCCCTTCGGCATGACGAGGTGGCGCACAAGCGTGCCGCGCACAAGAGCACCCTCGCTGTTCAGATGTGGCTTGCCCGTCTGCCGCACCATCTCGCGAATGGCGGCGGTGGCAATTTCGGGGTAGTCGGGCGCTTGTAAGTATTTCGCACAAAAACGGCGGGAAAGCGATTTGAGGTCAGGCAGATAGACATCGACAAGTCCGTCAAGCCGTCTGATGCTCTGGGCGCGCTCATAGCCGCTTGTGTTATAAACGATTGGTAGTGAAAGTCCGCGCCGCTTTGCCTCGCGCACCGCCTCTGTGACGGCTTCAAGGTAGGGGGTGGCGGAAACCAGATTGATATTGGAAGCACCTGCCTCTTGAAGCGAAAGGAAGGTGCGGACAAGTCCCTCACAGTCGGTATCAACTCCTGCATCGCCCTGTGAAAGCGGTGCATTCTGACAAAAGACACAGCCGAGCGGACACGAGCCGAAAAAGACCGCGCCCGAGCCGCCACCCACGACAAGACAAGGCTCCTCCCACCTGTGCAGCATGGCGCGTCCGACGCGCACGCGCGAGGTCGCACCGCAAAAGCCACGCTCACCTGCCGCGCGGTCGGCTTTGCAAAGGCGGGGGCAAAGCTGACACTCTGCCATCAGAGGCTTCGGTCGCACAGAACCGTCATCGCGGCGAGCAGTGCCGTCGATTCGGTCAGTGCATCAATCAATATATATTCATCCTTGCCGTGAATCATGCCGTGGCCTTCGGGCAGGTGCGGACGCGTGCCGACATAGCCTGCCGCCGTGCCGATGGAATAAGCATTCGGAAGCTCGCGCGCATAGGTGCCACCGCCCATGTAGTAGGGCGTGGCAAGGGCGTCACCCGATGCCTCGCGGTAGACAGTCAGAAGAAGCGTACTCGCCGCCGAGTCCTCAGGGATATGGAAGCCCGCGCGGTTTTCTATGACACGAATGCCGAAGAGACCGCCAAGCTCATGCACGGCACTCTTCACACGCTCTTCAAGGCACTCGGGCGCAAGCTCGGTGCCGTACCGCACATCAAGCGAGAGGTAGGCGCGGCAGTCCTTAAAGGCGACTGTACCGCCTGTCGCGGTCAGTCTGCCAAAGCGCGTGTCCTCGTGTGCAAGCAGAAGGGCTGTGCCGTAGTCGTCTGCAAAAAGCTTTGCGAGTGCGCGAAAGACCGCGCGGTCGGCGCTATGCAAAGTATGGCAGGCGGCAAGCAGAGAAGCCGCCATCAAGGTCGCGTTTTTCGAGCCTTGGGGCTTGCTTGCGTGGGCAGGGATGCCGACGGTTTTCAGGCAGATTTCGTCGTCCCCGTAGGAAAGGTGATAGCCCTCTCTTCTCCGAATCTTGTCCTCAAGCTCGGAGAGAAGCGGCTCGTCGTAAGCAAATTTGACCTCGCACTCGGCAGTCACGATATTGGTTGCCATGCCGCCGCGCATATCGCGCACGGTGCGGAGAGGCGGTGTTTCAATTTCAAGATGGCAAATGCCCTTTTCGCCGAGGCTGACGGGGTAATCGGCGTCGGGTACGAGCGAAAGGACGGGCAGAACAGGGGTATCGGCAAGAAATGCCTCCATATCGCTCATGCCGCGCTCCTCGTCACCCCCGAAGAAAACGCGGACAGGATGAGTAAGCATAAGTCCCGCCGCGCGAATCGCGGAGAGGGCGTAAAGTGCCTCAACAGCACCTGCCTTGTCATCCTTTGTACCGCGCCCGTAGAGCGCACCGCCGTCAAGCGTCGGGGTAAAGGGCGCGCTTTTCAGCCACCCCTCCCCCGCAGGCACGACATCAAGATGCGTGAATATGCCGATGTAAGCAGTGCCGTCCTCGATTTTGCCGAAGTCGGCATAGGCGTAGCGGCCGCAAAGGGCGGTTTTTGTCGCGCCCAGCCGCTCGGCAAGCGCAGTTGCCTCCGCGAGCGCACGCTGCACACCCTCGCCCAAGGGACAGTCCCCCACGCCGTCCTCCGCAACAGACGGAATTTCGACAAGATGCATCAGGCTGGCAACGATGCTTTCCTTTTCGGTCAGCACAGCGGCGCGCATTCTTTGCAGTAATTGCTTCATATCCATTCTCTATTCTCATACCGACAGCGCATGGCGCCACCATCGGTTCTCTCTTTTCTGTTTTGCTTGCATCCGCGCGGCAACCGCCGCCGATTACATAACTATACATATTATATTATAGCACTTATCCCTCGCAAAGTCAACAAAAAAAATACACGCCTCGACATTTTTCATACAAAAACCACAATTCTATTCGCCTGACGCGAGCATAGCGAGCAATATCACTCTTTACTATCACTCTTTGCGAAGCGAAGAATATCACTGACAGAAAAAGAGCAGACACACCGGTGTGTCTGCTCTTTTTCTGTTCTTTATACGCCGATTATCTCCGCCAGCGTGTCCCAAACATACTGAACCGACGCCTCGCGTACTGCCTGTCTGCCGAGCGCGCCGAAATGCATGAGCCTTGTTTCTGTTTTGCCGTCAAGGTAAAAACCAAAGGCGACCGTCCCGACGGGTTTTCCCTCTGTGGCGCCGCCAGGCCCTGCAATACCCGAAACCGCGACAGCGACATCGGCGTGCGCGCGCCTTGCCGCGCCCCCCGCCATTTCAGCGGCGGTCTCTACGCTGACAGCACCGTAGGTGGCGAGCGTTTGCTCTGAAACACCGAGCAAAGCGCACTTCGACTCGTTTGCGTAGGTCACATAGCTTTCATTCAGCACATAGGATGCACTGGGCAAATCGACAAGCGATGCCGCAAGCAGTCCGCCCGTACATGACTCGGCAAAGGTGATGCTTTTTCCGCGCGCGCGGAGATATTCAAATACGGCTTTTTTGGTCCCGTCCGTCATAGCCACCTCAAATTTCACTTATATCGTAGGCGCGTGAATAGGCGCGCCGTCCGTTCTTATCCTCGGCAATCAGGCGGAAATACTGCCACTCGTCCGTCGGCACAAAGCTGAACTCGGTGATGCCGCGCTCGCCTCCGCACGCCCGTACCGTCTCGCCGCACTTGCCTGCCCCCTCGGCACGCAAATAAGAGAGCGCACTGCATCTCACCGTCACGCGAGTGCCGTCAGACACAATTGACAGAAAGCGCGGTGCTTCGGTTGCGTAGGTGCTTCCGCCTGCAATTGCCTCCATGATGCCCTCGTAGGTGAAGGTATCCGCCGCCACCATATTGTACGCGCCGCCGCAGTCGAAGCGGGAGTCATCCTCGGGGGCATCGGCATGGCAGTCGTCATTGCCCGTGGGAATCGGGCGCTTGCCGAGAGAGAGAAAATCCTCAAAAACGCGGTCATCGCGCTCGGCGCGTCCTCGGAGCGTGCAGGAATAATTAAAGACCTCAAGCAAGTCCACACCTTCAAGCCCTGCATATTGCGGGTAATGCTGGTTTGAATGATTCGGGTGGTTATACTGCACAAGATAGCCCTCTCTATGTGCCTCGCGAATCAGGCGGTTGACAAACTCGACCGAATAGGCGGACTCGGCATAGCCGCCTCTGTATTCGACGGTGGGAACATAGGAGAGAGCGTTCCCCTTGACCGCATCGGGCCGAAAGAGGATATGCGTGCGGATGTGCGGCGTGCGGGCAAGCAGATTCAGGTGATAATAGGAACGAAGCGCGCCAGAGCCGTCCTTAATGCCGTATTCGTAGCCGTGAAGCGCGATAAATTCACTGTCGGTCAAATCCTCGTGCGGCACGAGAATTTCATGGTCGGTGAAGGCAACGGCGTGATAGCCGTACGCCTTGTAATATGCCTTCAATGCAGAGGGTGAGCGCGCGCCGTCAGACACATTCGTGTGCGCGTGCAGATTCACCTTATACTGTTTATCCGATAATAGAATTTTCATGTCGGCTCTTTTCCTTCATGGCGAAATATTTGAGGACAGCCACCTGTGTTTTGGAGTCCTCGATTTTACCCGATAGCACAAGCGAAAGCAGCTTGTCAAAGGGCATTCGCTCCAAAATCAGAAATTCGTCCTCGTCGGGCGCAGTGGCGGCATAGGAAAGCCCCTCGGCAGCATAGACCGTGATGCGCTCACTGAAAATGGCGACCGACGGAATGGTCACGCCAAGCTCGGTCCAGCGCGACGCGACAAGCCCCGTTTCCTCACGAAGCTCGCGCTTTGCCGCCAAAAGCGGCTCCTCGTCCGGCGTATCCAGCTTGCCCGCAGGGATTTCCAGCACCGCACGGCCGTGCGGATAGCGGTACTGATGCTCAATGAGCACCGTGCCGTCATCAAAGACAGGCAGAATGGCAACCGCGCCATTGTGCCACGCGACCTCGCGCGTGGCTTCCTTGCCGTTTGGCAGCCGCACACGGTCGCGCGTCACGCGCAAAACGCGCCCCTCAAAAATCTCCTCGGATGACAGCTTCTCTTCAAAAAGCGACTCGTCGCCCATCCCCTCGGCAAGCTCGGTTATCTGTTTTTTCACACCACTGTACCCCGCTCTTTTATTCTCTCTTTATTATATATTTATTATATATCCTCTTGCCCGAAAAGTCAACCGACTTTTTTTCAAAAAGCGGTTGACTTTCGTGCATCAATGTCGTATAATGCGGGTGAAGCGGGAAAATGTCCCGCCTCGCCTTCGACCGCGAAAGGAAGGACGCTTTCAAAAGAAAGCAAGGTGACGGTAATGAAAAAGAAAAGGAATCTGCAAAACGAGTCTCCCCTCAAGCCAAAGGGCTATCCCGGGCTTCTCCGCATTGTTTTCCGCTATCTCGCGCAGTACAAGCTCTCGATTTTAGGGACTATGCTCTGTGCGGGTGTCACAGGTGCCGCTGTTGCCATCATGCCGCACTGCATCAAGTTCATTGTCGACGATTGCATCACCCCTGCCCTGCAAATAGGGGCATCGGATGCGGACAAGCAGGGCTTTCTGCAGCTCGCCGCCCTCGTCTGCCTTCTGTATATCGCCATGGCACTGATACGGCAATGGAGCTGGCGGCTCGGTCTTGTCTTTCTGACACGCACGCTTGAAGGTATCATCATCAGGCTGCGCTCGGAATTCTTCTTGCATATCCAGCACCTCTGTATGCGCTTTTATGACAAGAATCCGTCGGGTGAGCTTTATAACTCCATCATGGGTACGCCGATGGCAAGCGTCAAAACCTTTCTCTATCAGCTCATTATGGATATTCCCCTGCAGGCTGTCACCTTTATTATCTCGATTTCGGCGCTCATTTATTATGATGCCTACCTCACTCTGCTCATGGTTGCCACAGCCGCCGTCATGGTGCTGTTCAATCAGCTTTCCAGGCGCCGTATCCGCGCCCTGACGCGCGACTATCTCCGTGCCGAATCCGAGGCATCCAAGTACATAAACGATATGCTGCACGGCATGGATGCCGTCAAATTATACGCCATTGAGGACACAACCGCCACTTCCTTTGAGCATCATTTGAAGGAAATGAAGGATAAGGGCGTGCGCCAGACCTTTGCCCTCAACTATGAGAAGATGAAGCCCGAGCTTGCCCAGTTCGTCGGCACAGCCCTCGTCTACCTCGTCGGCGCCGTATTCTGTGTCTATCGCGGACTGTCGATTGGCACGCTCTATGCCTTCATCTCCTGCATGGGCATCATTCTCTCCACCCTCAATAGCTGGCTGAGTGTCATTTTGCAGTACAATGCCGCCGATGTCGGTATGCGGAGAATTTACTCGGTTATGGCAGAGGTCACCACCACCCCCGAGCTTGACGATGCCCTCATTCACAGCATCGACACCGAGCGCGCCGCATCCAGAAATGCAGGCAAGCCCTGCATCACCTTTGAGAATGTCAGGTTTGCCTACGACCAAAAGGATATCTTCCGTAACTTCAACTGTCAAATTGCCTTTGGCGAGAGCGTCGCACTCGTCGGCGGAAGCGGCAGCGGTAAGTCCACCCTCACCAAGCTGATTCTCCGTCTTTATGAGGTGGACGAAGGTCATGTCACGCTCTTCGGGCGGGATGTCCGCGACTATCACCTGAAGGATTTGCGCCGCACCTTCGGTATCGTCCCCCAAAACCCCTTCATCTTCCACGGCACGATTTGGGACAATATCCGCATCGCACGCCCCGAGGCAACCAACTACGATATCATAAACGCCATGGAAATTGCCCATGTCCATGAGTTCGTCAATGATTTGCCGATGGGGTGGAGCACCGTCATCGGTGACGGCGCACTCAGTCTGTCGGGCGGACAAAGACAGCGCATCGCCATCGCCAGAGCCGTCCTCAAAAACCCCGACATTCTCATCTTTGACGAGGCGACCTCTGCCCTTGACAACCTCTCCGAGAGGCACATTCAGGCGGCAATGGAGAACCTGATGAAAACGCATACCGTCATCATCATCGCCCACCGCCTCTCCACCGTCCGCAATGTTGACCGCATCCTCGTCTTTGACCGCGGTGACATTGTCGAAGAGGGCGACTACGATACCCTTGCCACAGGTTTCGGCAAGTTCCGCGAGCTGCTCGACGGCACAAAAGCAGAAGAAGAACAAGTCGCATCGATTGACTGATCTCCGCCCCTCACTTGCCGGGCAAATTCCGCGAGCTACTCGACGGCACCAAGGCAGAGGAAGAGCAGGCAGCGTCAATAGAATAACCTCTGCTCCCCTCGCTTGCCGCTTCAATTCCATAAAATTCATATTGTTTCCCAAACAATATAAAGAGTGTCTGTCCACCGGACAGACACTCTTTATATTCACGCGCCAAAGGCGCACATCACGCGCGAAGCGTACATCACTCCGATGCGTATTCTACCGTATAGCGCGCGATAAGGAAGTCATTGACGCGCTCGGATTCACTTGTGCTTTGTACATAATATTCAAGATAGCCAATGCCGTAATTCTCCTCAATTTCGGCGCGGATTTCGTCCTTCGTGTAGGTCTTTTCCGCCGTTGAGCGACTTGCGACCGCCTCGGCAAGATAGGCGTCAACCGCCGCATCAAGTGCCTCGCCTTCGAGTGTCAGTCCGTGGCGCACACGCAGAAGATGGAAAAGCATTCTCTGTGTGACGGCGCGCTCGCCGAGCCTTTCAAAATATGCGTCGGCATCAAAGCCCGACGGCTCTTCATCAAGACCGTAATAGCTGATGACAAATTCCTCAAAGGATGCAAAGAAATTTCCGCTCATCATATAGCGATACATGGTCTGCTCTGCCTTTGCCTTTTCATTTGTCGCATACGCCGCAACATCACGCTCGGGCAGCTTCAGAACCGCCACGCCTTCCAGAAGGTCGTCCCATGCCGCAGACAGCTTGGCATTTTGTATGGCTTCGTCGCGCGCCTCCTGCATATTCGCGCGCACCTGCTCGCGAAAAGCATGAATGAGGTCGCTCTCCTCGCTCTCGAACTTCAAGGTTTCCTTGATAAATTCTTCGGTCAGCTCGGGCGAGATAATCTCGACAATCGAATCAATCCACACGAGAAATTTGACACTCTTACCTGCAAGTGACGGATTTCTCGGATAGCTGTCGGGGAAGCGCGCCGTGGTTTCGTGCGCGTGAAGCAGAAGCACGCCTGTCACCTTGACCGTCATCGAAACGGTGTCTTCCGTGCCGTCACTGTCAGCATCAAAGCGGCACTCAAAGCTCTTTTCCTCGCCTGCCCTCATGCCAAGCACGGCGGTGGCAAAGCCCTCACCCATGCGGTTTTCGGTCAAATCGACAAAAACATTGTCGCGCTTGACCTCCTTTTCCTCGCCGCCCTTCAAATATGTATAACGCAGATTGACAAAGAATGTGCCGTCCGCGGTCACCGCATTTTCACCCGCAGTGTCCACACGGCAGGTATCGCGCGGCACCGCACCGACAAGCCCGTCCTCAAAGCCATCTATAAACTGCCCGCTGCCAATCGTCAAGGTTTGGGGAGAGCCGAAATTCTTGCTTGTGCCGCCCTCAAAGGCAACCCATTCGCCTTCCTTCTCCATCAGTCCCTGATAGTAAAGAAGAACCGTATCTCCCTCCTTGACCGCGCGGTCGGTCACATACTTGCGCGTCCCGTAGGAACGCAGAATACTTTCAATTTCCGCGTCAAGCTCGGCATCGGTTATCAGCGCGGGATAGGGCAAGAATACAGTCTTGCCTGCATAAACAGACTCTTCAAGCGTCAGATACTCGCTGTAATCTGCACCTCGGTAGTCAAATGCCTCCTCGCCGTCACTCTCGCTCTCCGTCTCGGATTCGCTTTCAGAGGCAGACGCACTCTCGGATACGCTCTCGGATACGCTCTCACCCTCACTGCCGGCACAGGCGACAAGTGACAGGGCAAGCGAAAGAGCCGAAAGAAGCATCAGAATTTTCCTTATATTCATATGACTGTTCCTCTTATTTATTGGTATCAAGCAGGGGGAAATAGGCGCGCACATAGTCAATACCCGAGCCGACGGTGGTCACGAGCATTGCCGCCATTGCCACATAAGAGGCATAGGGTGCGTCAAGAATCGGGTTATAGAGTCCGAAAAGCTCACAGAACACGACGGGCTCCAGAATGATGACGCAAATGGACACAATCTGTGTCACAGTCTTGACCTTGCCCCACCAGCTTGCCGCAATGACAGTCCCACTCTTGCCTGCAACCACGAGGCGAAGCGAGGTGATGGCAAGCTCACGAAGCATGACGATGGCAGACACCCAGACAAAGACATCGGCAATATAGCCGTAGGTGGCGAGAATGGCGACAAGCGCACCGAACACCATAAACTTGTCGGCAAGCGGGTCAATGAACTTGCCAAAGTCGGTGACAAGCTGATACTTACGGGCAATCTTGCCGTCAAGCATATCGGTCAAGCCTGTCAGAATGAAAAGACCTGCCGCAACGAGTCGCCCGACGGTATTGAAGCCGTCTGCAAGGCTATCACTGCCATAGATGATTGCCGCCATAAAAAACGGCACCAGAAGAACGCGCAGAAGCGAAAGCGCGTTTGGAATATTCAAGCCGAAAATCTTCTTTCTCATATTCATGTCCATATCCTCCCTGTTCTCACAAAATGGCATCGCCGACAAGGTCGTAGTCAAGTGCCTCTTTGATTTTCACGCGGACAAATTCGCCCGCAGGCACGCGCCGCTTGGCACGGAAATACACCTTGCCGTCAACATCGGGCGCATCATACATACTCCGCCCGATATGGATCTCCGCCGCCGCATCAAAGCCCTCGGAAAGCACCGTCAGCGTTTTGCCTATCCGCTTTTCAAGCGTGTCTGTATGGGCAAGCTGGGTGTCCATCAGAATGTCGTAGCGGTTCTGCTTCGTCTGCTCGTCAAGCTGTCCGTCAAGCGCGGCGGCAGGTGTTCCCTCCTCCTGCGAGTAGGTAAAGACACCGAGCCTGTCAAATTTCGTTTCGCGGATGAAGGCGCAAAGCTCCTCAAAATCCGCCTCGCTCTCGCCGGGGAAGCCGACTATCGCGGTGGTACGAAGTGCAATGCCCGGGATGTTCTCGCGCAGGCGGCGGACGGTGTCACGGATGAGCGCCCCGTCACCGTGACGGTTCATGCGTGCAAGCACGCCGTCTGCAATATGTTGAATGGGAATATCCATGTAAGGCAGAAGGCGGGGATTGTTCTTCATCTCCAAAATCAAATCGTCGGTGATTTTGTCGGGATAGCAGTAGAGCAGGCGAATCCACGGAATCTCGGTCTCGGCAGTCAGGCGGCGGACAAGCTCGGCCAATTTGTATTCGCCGTAAATATCCAGTCCGTAGCGGGTGGTGTCCTGTGCCACAAGGTTCAATTCCTTCACGCCCAGTTCCTCAAGCTCCTTTGCCTCGGCAACAATATCCTCAATTTTGCGGGAACGGAACCTGCCGCGTATCATGGGAATCGCGCAGTATGTGCAGCAGTTGTCGCACCCCTCCGCAATTTTCAAGTAAGCCATATAGTCGGGGGTGGTCAGGACGCGCTCACCGCCAAGCGCCATCTCCTCCTTGTCATCAAAGGCGGCATATTTCTCACCCCGCAACACCGCTTCAACGGCATCGGGAATTTTATGAAGTGAGCCAACACCCAGAAGGGCATCGACCTCGGGAAGCTCGCGGAAAATCTCCTCGCGGTAACGCTCGACAAGACAGCCTGTCGCAATAATCGCCTTCAAGGAACGGTTTTTCTTTAACCACGCAAGGTCAAGGATGTTGTCAATTGCCTCCTGCTTCGCGCCTTCAATAAAGCCGCAGGTGTTGACGACAATGACATCCGCCTCAATATCCTCGGGCGTGATTTCGTAGCCGCGCGTTGCAAGGCTATGGAGCATGACCTCGGTATCGACAAGGTTTTTGACACAGCCAAGCGATACAAAGCCAATTTTTGTCATAACTTGAACCCTCTCAATTTTATTTCAGAATATTCGACAGCTTCGGACGGATTTTCACCATATAAATGATGACAAGCTGGGAAAGAAGCCTGTCGTAAACAAAGCAAACGAAAACGCAAACCACATAAAGAGCAGGCAGAAGAAAGGCGGCATAGGGCTTGACCGAGCCTTCAAAAAAGTCAATGCCCAGCACAAGTCGGCTGAAAAAATACGCACCCGCCAGAAGCACAGCGCAAATGACGAGAAAATAGATGCTTTTAAGCGCCGTCGCAAGACGGCGGGAGAGCCTTTCAAAGCGCGCCTTCAGAATCGGGTACATACCGCAGAAGGCGAGATAGAGAACGGGAATGGTCACATTCGCCGCGCCGAGAAAAATAAAGGACAAAATACCGCTTGCAAGATAAACGAACAAATCGTAGGGTGAGCCAAGCTCTATGCGCGCAAAAAGCACAAGCACCGAGGCAACAGCCACGCAGGACAAGTCAAGCACCTGCACAAGACTGCCAAGCGACATACCCGTGACAGTCAGCGCCGACAGAATCGCGGCAAGCGTCAGCTTCTTCGTTCGGCTCATGGTCAGCAGCAGGAAATGAGGTCGCCGCCCATGCATTCACAGCAGCAGTCGGCACAAATCAGCCCTTGACACATATCGCACGAGGTGCAGCCGCCCTGTACCGGTCTTTGCCCTTGCGTATCGCCGTAATAAGCACCGCCGTAGCCTGCGGCACGCGCCTGAAACATCTCACGCGCGCGGCGGTATTCCTCATTTTGCGGATCCATATTGCAGGCGATATTCAGCTCGCTCATGGCATCGTTTGTCCAGCCACGCCGCATATAGACAACGCTCTTCAGATAGTGCCATTCGGCAGTGCGCGCATTGCCTGCCACCTTTTCAAGCTCGGTATCGGCATCGGCAAAGCGTCCCTGATTGAGCATGGTGCGGATATGGGCAAATGCCGTACTGCCGCCGCCCCCCTTGCCCGAGCGTTGCGCGCGAATGGTGTCATACGCTTCGTTTATTTCCTTCATTTTCTCGGTCGCAAGGTCGGCAAGCGGATTGTCCGCCTGATAATTGTCAGGGTGATACTTGCGGGCAAGCTCGCGGTAGGCGCGCTTGATTTCCTCGTCACTCGCATCACTCGATACACCGAGTATCTTGTATGGGTCCTTGTTCATAATGATACCTCGTTTTTTGTAGTGTTGCAGGCACATTCCTGCTTTGGCAGTAAAAATGCAATACGGTCGGTAAGACCGAGATAAAGTATGTTTTCAAGTATGCTTTTGACGGCGCGCGCATCGCCGTAGGGGAGCTTCTGCATCGCCGCCTCAAGACTTGACAGGCGCAGAATGAGCGCGGTGTGAATGTCCGCACGAATCTCCTCCGAAAGACCGCCGTCACCGTAAAGACAGCGGTAGGGATTGTAGGAGTCCTGCTCCACATCCTCCGCGTAATCCTCTGCCGCATCGGCGGCATAGACGAAGCAGCCGAGATGATAGCCAATCTCGTAGAGGGTGTCTTCGTCCTCCTTTGCCTCATAGGCAAAAAGTCTGCCAAGAAGCTCGCCCGAGGCATCGGCAGGGCGGTCAACCGAAGCGAGCCGCGCCTCCTCCATCTCATGCAAGGCATCAAGACGCGCGCGCATCAAAGCGTCAAGCGCATCCATTTTCGCCTTTCTCCTCGCACGCGAGAAGATGGGCAATAGCAGCCTGTACCGCAGTCCTCCAAAAAAGCCCGAGTCCCTGATATCGTCGGCTATCTTATGATAGGACAAAAGTGCCGAGGCGCGCGCTGTAAAGGTCAGCGCCTCATTTCCCTCCGCCATCTCGCGCGTGCGGCAGGGATGGGCGATACAGCGGCAGCGGCGCGAGGAAAGCGCTCTGTCGGTATAAAGCATACGCACAAGCGATAAGAACACCATATCGTAGGAAAGCGATACGGTGGATAATCTGCCCGTCGTCTTTTTCATCTCACGGCAGACACCGCAGTAAATCGCACGGTAGAAATCGTATTCGCGGACAAGCAAATCGCTTGCACGCGGCTTGACATAGCCGAACACGGAAGTCTCCTTTGACAATGAATGTTACGGCGGTATTCGGCACTCAAAGGGGACGGTAAGCCCTTCCCCTTCACCGATTACCGATTCTATACCTATCTATTATACCATAAACTTTTGAAACTTTGTGAACATTTTTCAAATTTTACAAGGAAAGTTAGGGAAATTTTCAAAAAAGAGGGCGGCCGCTGTCAAATTTCGTCGGGGGGCTTGATTTTTGATGCAAATGCGTGTATAATGGAGGTGGCAAGCATTGCCATGAACAAAAACAAGGAGGGACTCCCCTTGCGTCAATTACTCGGCGCACTTTTGCGCTCGAAATACGGCGAGCTCATCAGGTTTACTATCGGCGGTATTGCCACGACCGCTGTGAACTGGATTATTTACATTCCCTTTTACTACCTGCTCTTTGAGCCGCAAATGAGCGAGGAAGCGGCCGCTATGATTGCCAACGCAATCGCGTGGCTCGGCTCGGTTATCTTCGCCTTCGTTGTCAACCGCATCCTCGTTTTTCATTCACAGGAGCATAGACGCGGACATATTCTTTTGCAATTTCTGTACTTTACGGCAACCCGCGCCGTGACAGGTCTTGGCGAAATATTTCTCCCCTCGGCGCTCATGGGACTCGGTATGCATAATTTGCTTGCAAGACTTGTCATCGCCATTGTCCTCATGATTTTCAATTATCTCACCACCAAGTTTATTGCCTTCAAAAAATAAGCAGTAAGGAGCGACCTTCATGCACTACACCCTGCAATTGCCCAAGCTCACACGCGATTTGCCTCTCTGCCCCTTGAATGACGATTTGATGATTGCCGCATTTGTCCTGTTCGGCGATGTGGAGCTGACCGTCAGGTGTGCCGAGGAGCTTCTCAAAGCAGCGCCTCCGCATGATGTCATGATTACCGCCGAATCCAAGGGCATTCCGCTGATTCATGAAATGGCGCGGCAGGCAGGGGGCGTGCGTTATGTCCTCGCCCGCAAGGCAAAAAAGCTCTATATGCGTGACATCCTCACAAGCGAGGTCGATTCCATCACCACCGAGAGCCATCAGGCACTCTATCTTGACGGCGCTGATGCCGACTACCTGCGCGGCAAGCGCGTTTTGATTGTCGATGATGTCATCAGCACAGGCAATTCTCTCCGCGCACTTGAAGAAATCGTGCAGGCGGCAGGCGGCAGAATCGTCGGCAAAATGGCCATTCTTGCCGAGGGCGATGCCATCGGGCGAGAGGATATCACCTATCTCGCGCCCCTTCCCCTCTTCAAGCGCGACGGTACACCCCTTGTGTGACCGCAAAGCTATCACAATCAGAAAAAACCGAGCAATGCTCGGTTTTCTGCTTTCTGATATTCAGATCAATGTCAGGCTTTAACGGTAGAAATCATGTGCGCCAATGGTGAATAGATAAGGGCGGTTCTGCGGTACCCACAGACTTTCGGCAAGTCGCGGCTCGATGAAAAAGAGCGCGTCATGCGAAACACTGTACCCTTCAAGACAGACCTTTGCCGCCAATACCGCGCTTTCGGTCGCGGGCAAATGGATTGTCCCATTGCTGACGGGTGCAAACTGCACACCGTAATAGCGGTCAAAAATCACGCCGTAGATGGTATTAGGGTATGCCCTGCTATGTACGCGGTTGAGAACGACATTGCCAACGGCAATCTGTCCCAGAAACGGCTCACCGCGCGACTCTGCCGAGATGATTTTTGCAAGCCAGTACACCTCGTCCGCACGATAGTAGATATCGCCCGCCAGAATCGGCTTGACAGCACCTGACACCGACACGCTTCGTGTCGCGCCATCCCAGCTGACAGTCACGCCGTATGCCTTTTCAAGCAATCTTATCGGCACATACAGACGGTTGTCATCAAGAATCACAGCCGCCATGTCGCTGTAAAGACAGCGCCCATTGACCGTCAGAAGCCGACTGCCGTCACCGACGCGCAGATAAATGCCGTCCGAGGTGACCGTTGCCACTCGGCTCGCGCAGTCATAGCAAATGTCGCACTCGCCCATCGCCTCGCAAAATGCGCGAAGCGGTACATAGGTCGTGCTCATAATCAGCCGTGCATCCATGTCAAGCGCCTGTCCGTTCACATAGATAGGCACCTCGGCGTAGTCTGCACGGACACGGGATTCGACTGTCGGCTGTATGTAGTGGCTCAATGCCCCCGCAGAAAAGCTGCCGAGCATTGCCAGCACAAGAGCAAAACATACCGCCGCCAGCCTTGGTTTGTTCTTCCTTTTGTGCATCCATAACTCCTTTCCTTCGTTTTTGGCAGTGCCTCTCTGTCAAGAGCGCGGCCCCACGCCCGACAAAGCACCGTCAAACCCACCGCAGTGGCAGGTTCACCTCAATTCTACACCAAAAAAACACACAGAAGCAACCCTCAAAATCTGTCATATATGTCAATAAACGGTAATATAGCGCTCTTTTTTCCGTTCATTTGAAGCCCTACCGAACATTCCCATCAAGTCATCATTGAAAGGAGGCGTTCTCGCGATAGGAGAACGCAGAAAAGCATGAGCATAAAGGACAAAACCTGTTGCTTCACAGGACACCGCATCCTTGCAGGAAGGGATATTCTCACCCTGCCCGATACCCTGAAAAAAACGCTCCGCGCCTTGATTGCCGAGGGCTATCTCTACTTCGGCGCAGGGGGCGCGCTCGGCTTTGATACGCTTGCCGCCGAGGCGGTGCTTGCGCTCCGCGAGGAATTTCCGCAAATCAAGCTGATATTGGTTCTGCCCTGCGAGAATCAGACGGAAAAGTGGCGCGAGGCAGATAAGGTGCGTTATAAGCGCATTCTGGAAAGGGCGGATAAATGCGTCTATACTTCGCGGCAATACACCGCCGACTGTATGCTGAAGCGCAACCGCCATTTAGTCGACGAAAGCTCGGTCTGCATTGCCTACTTAAACCAAGCAGGTCGGGGCGGCACCGCCTATACCGTCCGCTATGCCCAAAAAAGCGGGCTCCGCATCATCAATCTCGGCACGGAGGAAGTATAACACAAAGGTTTTTATAGGCCGCCGAAGTCAGTGCAGGAATCGCCGTTCTCGCGAGCGTAGGCGTACAAAGGTACGGTAGAGCGCGAGAACGGCGATAGAAAAAAGATATTATAAAATGAGAAGAAAACGAAAACTGAAGTTTTCGTTTTCTACCTCGAATTTATTGATAACTGTACCCAATCCCCAAAAGAGACACCGTTCAAAAATGAAGTGAACCCAAAAGTTTAGACAAAAATTAAATATTAAGTTGTTTGTGAATGAGCTCGGTATTGAACTGGGCTCATTCCTTTTAGTTTAAGAGAGATTCTCTCATTGTTGTAGTAATGTATGTATTCTTTTAACTTTTCAATGAATCCCCGAGGGGATTCAAATTTTTCGCCGTAATACATTTCAACTTTCAGCCTGCCGAAGAAATTTTCCATAATGCCGTTATCCATACAATTTCCTTTTCGGGACATGCTTTGCGTAATGTTATGCTC
>JAZRPF010000001.1:0-2782 GCA_045649045.1 Eubacteriales bacterium | reverse complement strand
TGACTATGAAGAGCTTGGAAGCATTCGAAAAAGCTGCAGACGGAAAAGCGACCAAAATTATTATTCCGTCGGAAATTCAAGCAGTTGCCGGTTTGGTATCTTCTATAAGTGCTATGGGTAACGAAAAAAATCATTAAAAATCGCAAGCAAAAGGATGTGCGGAACGAGCACATCCTTTTGCTTTGAAATAAAAGAATTCCATATCAAGAGAATTGTTTTTTCTTATCGGTTTACAAAGACATCATTATATTTCATACATATATCCTTGCTTGCCATTTGAACTTAATGTGAGTCTCAAAATTCATATTTGCGTAGCAACTGCTTCATTGACAATTTCTCAAATGTATGCTATACTCAACTAAAAGAGGTGATATCCATGCGAAATGATAAGCTCTCCCCTCTCAAAGCAACTGAAACGAAAGGTCACACAAGCCATGATTCATGACGGAATAAATGAAGCCGACGACAAAATTGACTCTATCCTGATGATCGGGCAATCCAACATGGCAGGCAGAGGAGATTTTGAGCAGGTCGCGCCAATAAGCAATCCCTCGTGCTTGATGCTGCGCATGGGCAGATGGCAGTATATGTCCGAGCCTATCAATCCTGACCGCGCAATCTTCAAAATCCGTTTCCATAGTGGCATCTCACTCGCCGCAAGCTTTGCAGACGCCTATGCAAAGCAATACAAAAAAAGAGTTGGCCTCATTCCCTGCGCAGACGGCGGCACAACCATTGAAGAGTGGCAGCCGGACGGAATTTTGTTTGAGCATGCCGTTTGCATGGCAAAGCTTGCAATGAAAACCTCGCGTCTGGCAGGTATCATCTGGCATCAGGGTGAAAGCGACTGCACAAGCGACGCGCTCTATCACGAATATCCCGAAAAATTCCACCGCTTTTTCAATGCCTTAATCGAGGCACTCTCCATAGACAATATCCCCATCGTCATCGGGGAGCTTCCCCAAAGCGTTGCAGATTGCTGGAAGCTTGACGGCAGGAATCTCGCCTTCAACCAAAGACTTCCCTCCCTCGCCGCCCGCTATCCCCGCATGGCTATCGCCTCCTCCGAGGGCCTCTCCATCAAGCCCGACGGCATACATTTCGACTCCAAGGCCTGCCGCGAATTCGGAAGAAGATATTTCACTGCCTTTCATTCGGTCAATCACTGACCGCCCTCATCGCCATACGAAACAGAGGCACCGTCCATCGCCTTTGATGCGCTTCTCTCTTTATATACAGATTTTTTTCGCAAACACTTGACAACACGCAAAAAGCATATTATAATATATAGAGATGAATTTGATTCTCAAAAATTGATAAAGACGATGACGAAAAGAGTACCGCGCAGAAAAGCCAGCAGCGAGTCGGGACAGTGCAAGCCGACGGTGGAGGGCGCAGGGAAAATCACTTCCGAGTCGCACGCCCGACCTGCAAAGTGCAGTTCAAGGCGTGACGGGTGCCTCCCGTCACAGAGGCGGTACGGACGCTTTTCCGTGCGCGACAGGTGGTTGCAAAGCTTTGCGCTTTGTCCTTATGCGGACAGAGCGTTTTTATTTTTTCGGCGGGCATTTCCCGACCACAAAACATGAGAGGAACTGACTATGTACAGTAAAGTACCAAACGACCTTAAATTCGTTGAGCGTGAAAAGGCAATCGAGGCATTTTGGCGCGAAAACGATATTTTCCGCAAGAGCATTGACAGCCGCAAGGATGGCGAAACCTTCACCTTCTATGACGGCCCCCCGACTGCAAACGGTAAACCCCACATTGGCCATGTCCTGACACGCGTCATCAAGGATATGATTCCCCGCTACCGCACCATGAAGGGCGCTCATGTTCTCCGCAAGGCAGGATGGGATACCCACGGTCTGCCCGTTGAGCTTGAGGTCGAGAAGAAGCTCGGTCTTGACGGCAAGGAGCAGGTTGAGGAATACGGTCTTGAGCCCTTCATCGCCGAATGCAAGGAGAGCGTCTGGAAATACAAGGGAATGTGGGAGGACTTCTCCCGCACCGTCGGCTTCTGGGCAGATATGGATAACCCTTATGTGACCTATCATAACGACTTCATCGAATCTGAATGGTGGGCGCTCAAAACCATCTTTGACAAGAAGCTGCTCTATCGTGGCTTCAAAATTGTCCCCTACTGCCCCCGTTGCGGCACACCGCTCTCCAGCCACGAGGTCGCACAGGGCTATAAGGATGTCAAGGAACGCTCGGCCATTGTCAAATTCAAGCTCAAGGACGAGGAGGGCTGCTACTTCCTCGCCTGGACAACGACGCCCTGGACACTTCCCTCCAATGTCGCACTCTGTGTCAACCCGAACGAAACCTATGTGAAAATCGCCGTCGGCGATGTCCGCTATATTCTCGCCGAGGCGCTTGTTTCCTCTGTCATCAAAGAGGAATATACCGTCCTCGAAAGCTATGTCGGCCGCGAGCTTGAATACCGCGAATATATCCCCCTCTTCGATTTTGCAAATCCGAAGGGTAAGGCATTCTTCATTACCTGCGATACCTATGTCACCCTGACAGACGGTACGGGTATTGTCCATATCGCGCCCGCCTTCGGTGAGGACGACTCGCGCGTTGGCCGCAACTATGAGCTTGCATTTTTGCAGCTTGTTGACGGCAAGGGCGAGATGACCGCCGAAACACCGTGGGCAGGTATGTTCTGCAAAAAGGCAGATAAGGAGGTCTTGATTGCACTCGATAAGGCAGGGCTTCTCTTTGACGCCCCCACCTTTGAGCACTCCTATCCGCACTGCTGGCGCTGCGATACCCC